>JAUZNW010000055.1 GCA_030706785.1 Bacteroidota bacterium
ACGCTGCTGCTTTTCAAGGAAATAACGGCCGGCATCAAGGATTGCCTTTAACGGGATAAGGCCGACAAGCTCTGAACCCGTCACCCTGATGCCCCTGCTGTCAGCTTTTCTGCATACTTCATCAAAAGCAATATGCACCGGTGTGACCGAAATGTTCGTCAGATTCATTGAGATCTGTGCAATCCCGTACTCCTTAATATACCAGCCGATAGCTTTAACGCTTTTAAGTGTACCAGGTACACTTATAGCTTCACCTTTATCATTTTTAATTGTCCTGCCTTTCTCCCTCACATCATAAGCTATCGCATTTGCCCGCCGCACAGAGGTTGTGTTCAGGTTCACATTAAAGGCAACCAGGAAGTCCCTTGCTCCTACTGCTGTAGCTCCCGACCTGGAATTAAAGTGATCAGGCCCGAAATCTGGTTTCCATTCCGGATCAGCAAGCTTTTTTGGCAAACCCTCATATTCACCAGCTCTGCAGTCAGCAAGATTCCTTCTTTTTCCGGAGAAGGCAGCGTTCTCATAACAATACACCGGTATTCCCAGCTCATCACCAATTTTCTCGGCAAACTTTCTTGCGTATTCAACAGTCTCTTCCATCGAAATCCCCGAAACAGGCACGAACGGGCATACATCGGTGGCTCCCATCCTGGGATGCTCACCATGGTGCTTTGACATATCTATAAGCTCAGCGGCCTTTTTTACAGCTCTGAAAGCGGCTTCCGATACTTCTTCAGGTCCCCCGACAAATGTGACAACGGTGCGGTTTGTATCTTTCCCCGGATCAACGTCAAGCAGCTTTACACCCTCAACAGATTCAATTTCCCTGGTGATCTGGTCTATGATACTCATATCCCGGCCTTCGCTGAAATTCGGAACACACTCTATGATACGCTTTTCCATGAATTTCCCTTCCCGTTTTGATTTGTACCCTTTCAGGCACCCCCCTGCCCCCCGAAGGGTGGTCCAATTTGGAATTCCAGTTTGACCCCCCTTACAGGGGGGATGGGGGGTAGATTATCCCTTTCAATATAACTTTATCAATCAAATTACTTCCAAAAGCATAGAAGAAATAACTATATGACGGCATTTCCTTTGTAATAAACAAATTGGCTACCTTGCCCCTTGCAATTGATCCATGTGTATCAGATAATCCCATTGCACAAGCCGAGTTAATAGTGGCAGCATTAATTACCTCCTCCGGAATCATTCTCAGCTTGATACACCCAAGAGAAGAGATGAGTTTCATGTTACCCGAGGGAGAGGAGCCGGGATTGAAGTCTGAAGCCAGTGCAACAGGGAGTCCGGCATCTATCATTTCCCTGGCTGGCGGATAATGCATACGCAGGAAAAAAGAGGATCCCGGCAGAAGGGTCGGCATCGTATCGGAACCAAGCATACACTTTATGTCTTCTTCTCCCGTGCACTCGAGATGATCAACTGAAAGTGCATTATATTTCACCCCGACCTGTATTCCACCCGAATAATCAAGCTGGTTAGCATGAAGCTTGGGCAAGAGCCCGAATTTCATGCCTGCCATCAGGATCTTTTCCGTTTCATCAACAGTAAAAAAGCCAGTGTCGCAAAAAACATCAATGTAATCTGCAAGCTCTTCAGAGGCTATCATAGGAATCATCTCATTGATAATCTGTTCAATATATTTCTCATGATCATTCCTGAACTCTTCCGGAAAAGCATGTGCACCAAGGAATGTTGATTTTACCTCCAGAAGCGTATTCTCCTTTATCCTTCTGATAACCCTGAGCATCTTTAGTTCATCCAGGGTGTTGAGCCCATAACCGCTTTTGATCTCAACGGCTCCCGTTCCGAATCCGATGATCTCGTTTATCCTGTTCATCGATTGGTTGAACAGCTCATCTTCTGAGGTCTCGTGAAGCCATCTCGCTGAATTGAGGATGCCTCCTCCCCTCTTTGCGATCTCGCTGTAAGACAATCCTCTGATCTTATCAACGAACTCCTGTTCCCGGCTTCCGGCAAAAACCAGGTGGGTGTGGGGATCACAGAATGAAGGAAAGACATATTTACCGGAAGCATCAATCACTTTTTCAGGTTCTTTCTCAGGCCAGTTCTTGCTACCGGTGATATCCTGCATAGCACCAAAATCCAAAATGAAGCCATTCTCAACAAGCAGGAATGCATCTCTGACAGTGCTGATCCGGGCCATATCCTTCCCGCATACACGGTTAACAGGGACATCTTCAGTCTGTACAAGTTCCTTTATATTCCTGATAAGCAGCCGCATATAGGTATTTAGTAGTAAAAAGGGCGTCCTAAGGTAGCAATTATTGAAGAAACAGTAAATGATATTGAGTTTTCTTTATCTTTATCGCTGATAACCAAAACCATGATCTATGAAAAGGACTATTGCTCTATTGCTTACTATTGTAATAGCATTCTCCTTATCGGCACAGGAAAAAAAGGAAAAGAAGGAAAAAAAGGAAAAGAATGTAAAGACCGGATGGCGGTTCGGAGGAGCTCTTCCGGCAATATCCTATGATTCCAATCTTGGATTCCAGTACGGAGCTCTTTTTGAATTGTTTAACTACGGAAATCCCAGTGTTTATCCTGAATTTTATGATCATACCTACACCGAAGTATCCCGTTTCACGAAAGGCAGCGGATTGTACAGGTTCATGTATGAGTCCAATCATTTAATACCGGGGATCGAACTGATAACCGATTTGAGCTATATTCCTGATCTCGCCAACCAGTTTTATGGCTTCAACGGATACGAGTCAATTTTCAATAAGAACTGGATTGATAAACAAGTTTCTGATTACAGATCTGCTATGTTCTACAGTCACCAGAGGGACCAGTTCAGGTTCAGGACTGACTTTATTGGTAAAGCATCAGGAGAGAATCTGAAGTGGACTGCCGGCTTCGCATTCCAGAATTTCAGGGTGCGTTCGGTCAACATCGACAAGCTGAATAAAGGCAAAGAAGATAATCTTCTGCCATCGCTTACCGAACAGCCTGGTCTTTTTGAACTGTATCGCGATTCTCTCGGACTTATACCGACAAATGAGCAGGAAGGAGGATGGGTCAATACCCTCAAGGCAGGGCTGGTTTGGGACAGCAGGGATAACAGGTCTAATCCGATGAAAGGCCTGTGGACTGAACTGGGTATTGAAGTCGCTCCAAAATTCATAGGGAATGACTGGGGTTTCTCAAGATTCTATATTACTCACAGACAGTACTTTACACTAGTTGAAAAAGATCTTTCCCTCGTTTATCGTATTGGTTATCAGACCACTCTTTCAGGACACGTGCCATTCTTTTATCAGTCACAGGCTCTCACCTACCGGCTTACAGGCTACACGAACGAAGGTCTGGGAGGATCAAGCAGCATGAGAGGGGTGCTGAAAAACAGAGTTGTAGGGGATGGATTTATCCTGGGTAACGTTGAACTCCGGTGGAAACCGGTTTATTTCAAGTTCCTCGGCCGTGAGAGCTATCTTGGACTGGATCTTTTTTATGACATTGGGATGGTTACCAGAAAAATCAAGCTGCCTGATAATCTCGAATCAAGATTCAACGAATATATGACGGGATACAGCTTTGATGAGTTCTTTAATCCCGGTGGGGAAAAACTGCATCACTGCGCAGGAATAAGCATTATGCCTGTCTGGGGAGAGAATTTCGTAATAGCAGTCGATATCGGAAAGTCATTCAATGCCCAGGACGGGAATATCGGATTTTCGATCGGACTGAATTACTTGTTTTAAAATCTCTGCAAAATCAGCGCCAGAGTTGTCCCGAAATAATTACCAAGGACATACCCTATCACACCGCCAGCGATTCCTGTAACGATTACATTCTTATTCCTGAGAGCATTCGCCACCAGCGGAACAAACGGAGGTGAAAAGATGAATGCGGTTGCTGTAATGAGGAAATTATCGGCATCGATCCTGAAAATCCTGGCAAGGATGATGTGAAGAAGGAGCGAGCCGAAATAGCACCAGGAAATGAAAAGTATCAGGTCAAGCATTCCTTTGTTAAACATTGTCCTCAGATCCGACATGGATGCAACCGTAAGGGAAAATATAAGGATGAGATACATACCAAACTGGAATGTCTTCTCAATTTTATTAATAGGTTTAATCATGGAAGCCAGAATGCCAAGCGTCGTAATTGAAAGAACGGCAACTGCATTCTTGTAAGGCTTGTATTCCGGAGGGACGAGAAAACTGAGGCCAGCACCTATTGCAACGATGATGATACTAATGCCGAATGCTTTAAGGAGAGGAACTATTTTTTTCCTCTCGAGCATCCCTGAAAAATCATCAAGTCCTTCGGTTTCCTTCTTAACCAGCTCCTCATCATATGCGATTCCTCCTTTCTCCTGGTATTGAGGGAGCAATGACCTGAAAATTCTTGGTGCTACAGTAATAAAAAAGAGTACCAGGAAGGCACCGACTATCATATCATAGGTATTAAGTATGATAAAACGATCGGCATCGACGTTAAGCACAAGCTTAAGAGCTGCAAAATTGGGAGATCCACCGGTGTAAATGCCTTCGAACATTCCTGCCAGCTTCCATGTATCCGGAAAAGTATTCTTCCATATAAAAAATCCAATGGTGACCATCACTATCCCGGCCACAAGTGCAAGTGCTACTGAAAGGAAACCGTTCTTTGCATATTTGAGCCATTTTTTAAGATCAAGCGAAAAGAGCAAAAGGGGAAATGCCAGCAGAAGGGCTGCAGTATACAGGCTATCTTTTACGCTAGCTATTTTATTAACCATTAGATCCTGCGGCACCGCTTTACCTTCTGAAATAAGGGTTTCTATCACAGATACTTCCAATGCCGCTTCCCCCGGTCTGTCAGCAAGGGCCAGCTTATATCCATCACTTCCTTTCGGAAATACACCTATTGTTCCTAACAGTAATCCAAATGCATAAGCCAGAACGATGGTTCCAAGCTTCTTTAAAAAACTCCATTTTTTACAGATCCATATAATTACCAGGGGGAAAAATAAATAAAAAAGGATAAGCAATACAATTTTCATGTAGTGGGAGGTTTTAGGCAATGTCAAATATAAAAAAAGCAGTTTACCATGGAGCAAACCGCCTGTAAAATAGGTATTTATACTTACAAACCTCAGTACTCAATCACATTCCTCAAAGCTCTTTTTATATTGTTCTATTGCCTTGAGGCTCATTCCCATGCTTGAGAATCCTCCGTCGTGATAAAGGTTCTGCATTGTAACCTTCCTTGTAAGGTCAGAGAAAAGAACGACACAGAAATCTGCACACTCCTCAGCTGTTGCATTCCCCAAGGGGGACATCCTTTCGGAGAAATCGATCAGTGATTCAAAGCCATGTATTCCGCTTCCAGCGGTCGTGGCTGTGGGCGACTGGGAAATAGTGTTTATCCTTACTTTCCTGTCGCGACCGTAAATATAGCCAAAAGTCCGGGCAATAGATTCCAGAAGAGCCTTTGCATCACCCATGTCATTGTAACCTGATAAGGTACGCTGGGCAGCGACATACGAAAGTGCAACCACCGATCCCCATTCATTTATTGCATCATATTTATATGCTGTCTGAAGTATGCGGTGGAAGCTGAGAGCTGAAATGTCGAATGTCTTCAGCATGTTCTCATAGCTGGTATTCTCGTAAGGGATTCCCTTCCTTACATTCGGTGACATTCCGATAGAATGAAGTATGAAGTCAAACCTGCCGCCAAATATCTCCATGCTTTCAGAAATCAGCTTGTCAATATCCACCATGCTGGTTGCATCTGCAGGGATCACCTTGCTGCCGGTAATTTCCGCAAGAGTGTTTATAGAACCCATCCTGATTGCCACAGGGGAATTGGTAAGAACCAGCTCTGCCCCGTGCTTAAAGGCTTTCAGGGCAACGTGCCATGCAATTGATTTTTCATTCAATGCACCGAAGATTATTCCTTTCTTTCCCTTGAGTAATCCATCCATCTTTTGAAATTAAGATTGAAATTGATTCTTTGATTAAAGATATTTATCTGAGACCTGCTTTTATAAGCTCGCTTGCATTCCTGATTGCTGTTTCGGTTATTTCGCTTCCGCTAAGAAGCCTGGCAACCTCCAAAATCCTCTCATCTTCTGATAACAACCTTATGCGCGTAATTGTTGAATCTTCGGTTTCCTCCTTATAAACATGATAGTGTTTATCCCCTCTTGAGGCAACCTGTGGCAGGTGGGTTATGTTAACCACCTGCATATATTTTCCCATGCCTGAAAGAATCTGTCCCACTTTGTCAGCAACCTCTCCCGAGACACCAGCGTCAATTTCATCAAAAATTATTGTAGGCAGGTTATTGTTTTTCGACATCATGGATTTAAGGCTCAGCATAACACGCGATAATTCTCCTCCTGAAGCGATCCTGGCAATATTTTCCGGCTCTATCTGCTTGTTGGCTGAAAACAGAAGATCTGCATTGTCGATTCCGGCGGTGGTAAAGTCCTTCGATGCTGACAGGACAATCCTGAATCTGGCATTAGGCATTCCAAGCTGTTTTAAAGATTCAGTGACACGGGATTCAATTTCTTTTAGCACGGATTTCCGTTTACCGGATATCTCCTTTGAAAGGAGTGAAAGCGTTTCCGTACTTGACTTCAGATCGGATTCAAGCTCAGTGAGTCTGTCATCACTTGATATTACCGACCTGATGATCTTTTCAATCTCTTCCTTTTTTAAAATGAGTTCTTCAAGATTCTTTACCCTGTGTTTCTGGATAAGTGAGTATATAACATCAAGCCTGTTATTAATCTTTTCAAGACGTTCCGGATCAGCTTCGATTTTCCTTGCAATCCTGCCAATTTCAGTGGCAAGATCATCAAGTTCAATATAGGCGGAATTAATCCTCGCTGCAATATCTGAATCCGTTGAAAGAAATTGGCTTATCTTTGACAGCACTGTCTTAGCCTCTTTCAGCAATGGGACAACCGACCTTTCATCCTGACTCAGCAACCGGGATGAATGATCAAGTGAAAGCCTGATCTCTTCAGCATGTTCAAGAAGCTCCTGTTCTTTTTCAAGTTCCTCCTGCTCCCCGCTCTTAAGTTTAGCCTCTTCAAGCTGGTCAAACTGAAACCTGTAATATTCAAGGTCTGATTTATTCTTCTCTGTTTTTTCCTTCAGTTCATTATACTCCCTTGTCAGCTTCCTGAACTTTCTGAATGTTGTGGAATAATTGTTCATAAGAGGGCCGGTTCCGGCAAAGGAATCGATCAGCCCGAGCTGAAAACTGTTATTATTGAGCATCAGCATCTGATGCTGTGAATGGATATCTATAAGCCTGTCGCCAAGCTCTTTCAGAAGGTTAACAGTAACAGGAGTATCATTTATGAAAGCCCGTGATTTCCCTGAAGGTGTTATCTCCCGCCGCAGAATTGCCACATTCTCAAAATCGAGGTCATTAGCCGTGAAGAATTCTTCAAGGTCATAGCCTTCAATGTTGAACGTACCTTCAACTATGCATTTTTCATTTGTACTGAGAAGAACTGATGAATCAGCCCTGGTTCCAAGTATAAGCGACAGGGCGCCAAGAAGAATAGATTTGCCGGCCCCGGTCTCACCGGTTATTATAGTCAGACCGTTTTCAAGTTCAAGGTCGAGCTCCCTGATCAGTGCATAGTTATGAACGGTAAGTTTTGTGAGCATTGCAGGTCATTATGGAGTAGCGGCCGAAATTATCTTCTCATACTTTGATTTGTTGCCTGGATCGATCTCAGTAAGAATTTCAACCACACGTGCTTTTTCTTCAGGGAATGCCTCGGAAAAAATATTTACAATTTCATCTGATTTGGATTCCATGACGATCTGAAGCAGGTACATGAAAGGATCAGGCTTTGCCCTGTAAACATCCTGGAGCAGCCTCAGGCTTTCCGCAATATTTGTCCTTGCTTCAGCTGCCTTTGATTCCATCCTGTCCAGTCCGTTGATGTCATACTCATAGATAAACCTTCTCACTCCTTCATACTCCTTATTCAGGAGATTCTTGACAAGCCAGTACCTGTTCTTATTGCGCGATCCGTCATATGGTTTCCAGCCCGGCTCAGATGCATTCTGGGCATTGGTTACAATTTTCTCTGCAACCTGGAAGAATTCGGTGCCTCCCAGCGGTGAAAAGGAATCATAATCAAATCCAAGGATGATGTAAGTGTAATAAGCCAGAACCGAAACAAGGCTTGAACGGTAGGAATTCGGATCAAATTCAAGCGGCTGGAATTCCACATACCTGAACTGGAAATTATTATCCATGAAATTCAGCATTGTCGAATTGTAAGTCGTGTTGTAAACCGGCCGTCTGAGCTGGACCTGGATTGTTCCCTTAAATTCATCAGCCGAAAGCTGGTCAGTGAGGTTTATCAGCAGGTTGCAATCAAGCCTCTCGGCATAGCTGAAGACATTGTTGGTCCAGACGGTATTGTTCATAAACTCGTAAATATCCCGCTGCATCGATTCAAAGACCTGACGATTCGACCCCTGTATCTTTTGTGCCGATATCTGTACGTTACAGTTAAGCTCCTGTGAATTTACAGGGTGAAAAATGAATGCCGCTATAATCAGAAATGAATATTTTGACAATCGCAATGACTTCATTCAGACTTCCTTTTGAGTGTAGAGACGATTTTATCAAGAATATCCCTTGCTGCCTCGTCTTTAGATTTCAACTCAAATTTATCAATATTATTGTAACGGTCAATTATGGTGATGACGTTAGTGTCAAAGCCAAAACCTGCCCCTTTGTCCCTCAGTGAATTAAGTACAATGATGTCAAAGTTCTTCTGCCTTAGTTTATGTGTCGCATTCTCAATTTCATTGTCGGTTTCGAGAGCGAATCCTGCAAGGACCTGGAAATTCTTTTTTTGTTTGCCCAATACTGCTGCAATATCCTGTGTCGGTTTCAGCTTTAGAACCAGTTCGTCTCCTGTCCTCTTCATTTTGGAGTCAGCCACTCTCACAGGTGTATAGTCGGCAACGGCAGCTGCAAGGATAGCAACATCACATCTTCCGAATCTTGAAATGCATTCGGCAGCCATCTCCTCTGCAGTTGTGACAGGAATAACTTTCACAGATCTATCATCTGGAAGACTTGATACAGGGCCGATAACTAGTTCCACTTCAGCTCCGTAAACCGCAGCTGCCATGGCCAGGGCAATTCCCATTTTGCCTGATGAATAATTGCTTAAAAATCGTACCGGATCGATCGGCTCCCTGGTTGGTCCTGCATTGATAAGCAGCCTTTTACCGGTCAGGGGCTTATCGTTTTTTTTTTCGAAAAGTAATCGCTGATCACCTTCACTATATCTTCAGGTTCCGACATCCTCCCCTTACCCGTAAGTCCGCTTGCCAGCTCTCCGCTGGGTGCGTCGAGGATATGATTGCCATATGATTTTAGGATACCGAGATTTCTGACAGTTGCTTCATGACTGAGCATATCCACGTCCATCGAAGGTGCTATGAATACTTTGCACCTTGCTGACAGATAGGTGGTTATCAGGAGATTATCGGCTACACCGTTTGCCATTTTAGCAATTGTATTGGCAGTTGCCGGAGCGATAAGGAAAAGATCAGCCCATGTGCCAAGCTCGATATGGCTGTTCCAGCTTCCGTTTTCAGGACTGAAGAACTCCGTCAGAACCGGGTTTTTGGAAAGAGTTGCCATGGTAAGCGGAGTGATGAAAGCTTTGGCATGTTCCGTCATAATCACCTTAACCTCTGCCCCTTCCTTAACGAGCAGACGGATGATGGTGGCAGTTTTATAGGCGGCAATGCCCCCGGTTACGCCGATAAGTATTCTCTTTCCTTTAAGCATTCAGTGCTATTATTTGCCCTTATTTGAGCCTGTCTCCGGATTCCTCCAGAAAATCTTGTTTTCCTCGAGTTCCTGAAGGGCAATAAGGGTGGCTTTCGGAAGCCGTTCGTAAAATTTCGAAATTTCTATCTGCTCGCGGTTCTCGAATACTTCCTCCAGATTATCGGTATATGAAGCAAATTCCTCAAGCTTCTTGTTCAGTTCCTGCTTCATTTCGACGGCTATTTGGTTTGCGCGGCGCGCTACAATGATGACAGTCTCATACAAGTTTGCAGTGTCTTTCGTCAGCGAGTCAAGATTTCTGGTAACTGTTGTTACCGGAGCATTCGATTTTCTGTAATCCATAACTTTTTATTGATTATTACCCAGATTGTTTACATTTTGTTCTCCCAGTTTAAGGTACCTGGCCGTATCCTGGTAAATTTTCTTTACCTCTTTTGAATACCTGCTTTCAGGATATTCCTCCATGAAAGAAAAGTAATCATCAAGGGTAGCCTGGTATCTTTCCTTCTGCTTGGTTGCATAGCTTCGCTCAGCGTAGAGGTAGAGTGAGTTCAGCTTAAGGTACATCATTTCCTCCCTGTACTTCGAGTCTGAAAATTCCTTCAGGCTGTTGGAAAGAGCGGTAATTGCAGCCTTATACTCCCTCATATTGTAATAGAGCTTTGCATTCATGTATGACTTTTCAACAAGCCTTTCCTGTAGGTCCTTTATATAATTCTTAGCCTCCTGGACCCTTGAGCTGTTGGGAAACCTGCTTATGAAAACGTTAAATCCTTCTATCGAGTTTCTGCTACTGGTCTGGTCCAGCTCCGCCCTCGGGGACAGATTGTAGTCGCATTTGGCTCCCATAAATGTTGCCTGCTCAGCATATTTGCCAAAAGGGTATTGTTCCACCAGCGATTTATAATAATTGCCGGCAAGGTCATATTGTTTCATATTGAAATATGCCTCAGCATTGATCCAGTTCAGCTCCTCTGCCTCCTCGGTAGCCCTGAAACGTGGAAGTATCTGGCTCAGCAGTTCGGTGGCCTTTGCATACTGTTTTGATTCGTAATACTCCTTTGCCTTGGCCTTTTTGAGGTCATAGTCAGTGCTCTTAAGCAGTTTTTCATAATCCCCGCAGGAGCTTATCAGCACACACGCTACAAGAACAATAAAAATTCTGACTTTCATACCTGAAAATGTTGCGCAAAATTAGTCTTTTTTTCTGAATGAGGTATATTGAATTACAATATTTATATCCTGCATGAGCTGGACAACCAATAGTTTAAAGCGGCATAGGCCTTGTCTGTTCAGAAATTACGTATAAATAGGTAGCAGGTAAGCTGCCAATATACTTACATTTGTGCAAACTTCTAAAAAGCATTTCAAATGGATATTTTCGAAAAAATCAAATCCAACAAGAGAGCACTGGGACAATACTCAGATGTTGGTCACGGTTATTTTACATTTCCGAAGCTTGAAGGGGAAATAGCCTCCCGGATGAGGTTCAGGGGTAAGGAGGTACTTACATGGAGCCTGAACAACTATCTAGGTCTTGCCAATAATCCTGAAGTCAGAAAGGCTGATGCCGAATATGCTGCCAGGTACGGCCTCGCGTATCCGATGGGGGCCAGGATGATGTCGGGTCAGACCACCTATCATGAAAAGTTTGAGAAGATGGCTGCAGATTTTGAAATGAAGGAGGATGCATACCTTCTTAATTACGGCTACCAGGGGATGGTATCCATAATTGATTCACTCGTGGACCGCCATGATGTAATTGTTTATGATTCAGAGTCGCATGCATGCATTATGGACGGATTGAGGCTTCATTTCGGAAAGAGGTTTGTATTTCAGCACAATGATATTGAAAGCTGTGAGAAACAACTTCAGCGCGCGACAAAGCTTACAGAAGAAACGGGAGGCGGCATCCTGATAATTACCGAAGGGGTGTTCGGTATGGCCGGCGATCTGGGGAAACTTGATAAAATCGCGGCTTTAAAAAAGAAATATAATTTTCGCTTCCTTGTTGATGATGCGCATGGTTTCGGGACTATGGGTCCTAACGGCAGGGGAACAGGAGAATACTTAGGAGTCCAGGACCAGATAGATGTATATTTTGCAACCTTTGCCAAGGCTATGGCAGGCATTGGCGGATTTGTTGCCAGTACACGCGAGGTGGTCAATTACCTCAGGTACAATCTGCGGTCCCAGATCTATGCCAAATCCCTTCCGATGGCTATGACCCTTGGAGCGATTAAACGGCTTGAAATCATACAGGCACATCCTGAGTACCGTGAGAAGCTTTGGACAGTAGTCAGGGCTCTTCAGAAAGGACTGAGGAATGCCGGACTTGATCTGGGAAGGACAGAATCACCGGTCACTCCTGTTTTTATGAAAGGAGGCGTAATGAAGGTCACCCAGCTTATTTATGATCTGAGGGAAAACTACAATATCTTCTGTTCTATCGTGGTATATCCTGTTGTGCCTAGGGATGTTGTTATGCTGAGGCTTATCCCGACAGCTGAACACACGCTTGAGGATGTTGAATACACAGTAAATGCATTCAGGGAAATCAAGCGTAAGGTTGATTTCGATGAATATCCCAACGAATACGCAGATTTTTCAAAATAGGAGATCTACTTCAATATCTTTTAGTTACAATAG
This sequence comes from Bacteroidota bacterium, assembly GCA_030706785.1. Classification (GTDB taxonomy): domain Bacteria; phylum Bacteroidota; class Bacteroidia; order Bacteroidales; family VadinHA17; genus LD21. Next base: position 12,478 of record JAUZNW010000055.1, read on the forward strand.
GGCCACGGAGGACCTCAGTAATCTAAGGAAGGCGATTCCTTAACTCTGCGCCCCGGTAATTATCGGGATTCTGTGACTTCCCTGCCTGCCGGCAGAAAGGTCTGTATAACTCAGTGAAAGTTTTTAAAAGAGCTAAATAATTTTATTTTTTCTTCAGCCTTCTTTATAATTAGGTGAAGTAAATCAGAGATCTCTGCATATCATGTTATAAATCCATATCTAATTTTACATTTAATTTTTATCCCAATTTGAACAAATGATATCCGATTCTGGTTACTCATCTGATAAATTACCCTGACTAGAATTTGAAAAATCTCAGTTTATTACAATTCCGGAACCCGAAGACTATGGCTCTCAGCGACAATGATCAGAACAATATTTTAAAGGCTTATAACCTGCTGTTATATTTTGCCGGAAGTATGGTTATGTATGAACCAGTTGAGGAATGCGTTACCGATTTCTGGTCAAATGGAATTCTCACCAAACTGCCGGTTACAAGCAATAATCCACGGTTTATTGAAGCTGCCTCACAACTAAGGTGCTCCTGTACTGAAGTTACCACCTGTAAGGATATGCTGGTCAAGGATTTCTACAGGTTGTTTTCTGATCCCGGAGTACCTCTTGCTTCGCCTCTTAAATCGTCCTACATCGCCAATAACTGGAAAGGCGAATCGGGACACGAAGCAGAAAAGGTGAGTGAATTTTATGATTCCTATGGGTGGCGGTACAGATCACGGTACAGCATTCCGGACGACAATCTTGGAATTGAATTGCTTTTTCTTACAAAGCTGAATGACAATTATGTTACCCTTGATGATGAAGCCTGCAGGAGGGAGATGAGGAATGAAATAAAGCGCTTCATCGGCCAGCATTTGCTGTCATGGCTCCCTGAATGGAACATTCGTGTCCAGGAGTATGCCGGGACAATGTGCTATAAGGGAATTGCCACGCTGATTTATGCTGCCTGTGAAGATATTTATAAACTGCTGGATAGTTCCCGCCCCTCGATCAAATTCACACTTCAAACTAAAAATTAGGATTGAAAAAATCAATAATCGCTCCAAAATAATATTCTCTCCATCCTTCAACTATATCGGTAAAATCTTCGTCAGGAATATTTGTATGTTCAATTGTTACCGATGAATTTACTCCATCAGGTTCAATCTTTATTGTAACAATTGATCTTTCGGTCTGATCACCAAAGTACCATTCCTGAACTACTTTCCGGTCAGTGATGAACTCCAGGTTTTTCCCGGTTATATCATCGTCCCAAAGTGAAAATTCTGATCCTGGTTCTGTCGACATCCTTGCCGGATAGCCTGACCACAGCTCAATTGTCACAGGATTTGTAAGTGCAGCGTAAACGTCCGAAGGTTCAGCGTTGATTTTGAATGTCTTTTTAAATGTTTTCATTTCCGGAAGGTCAATAATGATTTTTTGTAGTTAAGACAGCTGCATTTCTGAAAGGTAACGTTCAGCATCCATTGCCGCTATACAGCCCGACCCTGCGGCGGTAACAGCCTGACGGTAAACAGGATCCTGAACATCTCCTGCTGCGAAAATGCCGGGTACATTGGTTTTCGAAGAGCCCGGGACAGTTTTTATATATCCCACCTGATCAGTTTCTACAAAATCGCGGAAGATCTCTGAGTTCGGACTATGACCTATAGCCAGAAAAAATCCGTCAATTTTCAGCCTTACTATCTCTTCCTCAGGTGACCCTTTCTTCTTCACAAGCACAACCCCTTCCACCCCATTTTCACCATAAAGATCAATTGCCTCGTGCTCCCAGAGGATCCTGATATTCTTTTTGCTCATCACTTTCTGCTGCATGGCCTTGGATGCCCTAAGTAAATTTCTTCTGACGATCATGTAGACGGTATCGCACAGCCCGGCAAGATAAGTTGCCTCTTCTGCTGCAGTATCACCACCTCCGACAACAGCCACAACCTTACCTTTATAGAAGAATCCATCGCAGGTTGCGCATGCCGAAACTCCCATACCGGTATAGCGCCGCTCTGCATCAATCCCAAGGTATTTTGCTGTAGCTCCTGTAGCTATTATAACCGAATCTGCTTCTATAAGCTTATTACCATCGATTGTCACCTTGTGCGGTTTGCCCGAAAAATCAACTTCTGTCGCCATTCCAAAGCGTACCTCGGTTCCAAAACGCTCAGCCTGTCTTTTAAGGTCTTCCATCATGACAGGGCCAGCCACACCATCAGGGTAGCCGGGGAAGTTATCAACATCTGTTGTAATCGTCAGCTGCCCTCCCATCTGAAGCCCGGTATAAAGAACCGGTTTAAGATTAGCCCGAGCCGCATATATTGCGGCAGTATAACCGGCCGGTCCTGAACCAATAATCAGGCATTTGACCCTACCAATATGCTCGATGTCAGAAGGTGTTTCAGACTTGATAAGATCCAGTGGTTTGAAAATATCCATTTGAAATTCAGTATTTTATCTAATATAAACTAAATCCGGTTTTATAATATCCTTCATTGCAACTTATTCTGAGTGTTGCAGACAAACAACAGTGATTCAAAGATATTGTTTTTGAATGCTGATCAGCAAATGGTTCCCTGAAATTAGTCGGACTGATTCGCCGGAACTCACTTTCTGCTCTGTTTCTGAGAGCTTTACATCTTCCCAGCCATGAAGTTTGATGAAATCTGCGAAAGATTTATTGTTTGCAAACCTTAAGGACAGCAGAACATTATCCTTTTCATCAAGAATCATGGCCGTATAGCCTGAGAGATCCTTGAAATAATCTTCAAGCTCCGGGTGTCCGTTAACAATCCCAAGCCGCCCCTCTGCCAAAACACAGTTGTTCTTAACCGGATCGATGAGATCAGATGGGAGTAAGCCTGAAAGATCAATATCCGGTTCGGGTATTTTTCCGGCAATGACAATACTGATCCTTATCATTATAAGGCTGTCCTGTAATGTGCCGTTTCTGTTGATTACCGAAACATACCAGGGACCTTTGCAAAACTGGAGTTGATACCTGGTCTGGCATGAAAACCGGGCAAAGGGAAGTGTACCAGTACATCTGTATTTTGAGACAGAGAAAATTCCGAAAGCCTCCTCAGGGCCAGACATTTTATAAACCTCGATTTTATATTCCCCTTTATTTAAAGTCAACTCAGTAACTGCAGCTTTCGAAAATCCATATTCAAGATAAAGTTCCGCACCTCCGTCAATATATCCAAAAAGTGAGCTGCCACTGAATTCCCTGTATCGTGAAAATTCTGCACCAGGCAGATCGTTCTTATCAATTGCAGGAAATCCCGGAGGAGCCTGGGAAAAAAGAGAAAGGTGGCAGCTAAAAATCAGGAAAAATATTGTTAGCCTAGGTACACGGTACGGGGTACGGTGTGCGGGGTGTATCATGATATATCCTTATCTAACCGAGGTTGAATACTTTCAGCTCAATTTTAGTCCGGTTGCTTATGCCCAGACCCAGGGCATTTGCCATTGTCAGGAAAGTCAGTGATTCGGGAACAGCAGCCTTCTGAATACCTTCAGCTATTCGCTTTTCAGCAATAATATCGTAACCGATCCTGTCCATTGCAACCGGATCGGTTGATAAGAGAAGAGTATTATAATTACAGATAAACTGTGGATTGGCAGCCGGCCCTCCGTTAAAGCATCCCCGGAGGCCGTCTGAAATGTTGAGTATCACCTTGTCACGCAGCGGAGGAAAAGCACAAACCTCAGCACAGGTATCGTTCCAGAGGCTCGCGTGTAGCCGACCGGTATTTGAAACGGAGCCGAATGCAAGATTTTTCATAGCATTGGTTATTGAGCCCCCTGCGTTTTTGAGTACCGGTATGTTTATTATTTTGTCTACCTGTTGCGTAACGATTCTTGTGAAATATGAGAATTTCCCTCCGTTAACCATATATGGCATGGTTTCCTGGTCATATTCTCCTTCCACATCAGCCCAATAGTACCATTCCTTATCAATATTTCGTTCCCCATAGAGCCTTCCGTTTTCATCGACAAAGGAGCCTTTTTCATCCTGCTGTTCGGTACCTGTGATCTTAATTCCCGGATATAAATCGGAGGAGAATCCTGCATCTTTCAATTCCATCTCCCTCCTGTCCCAGATAATTAAGTCCTTTTTGTCTATTCCGCTCTCTGTTAATTGTTTAACAACAGACTTTACAACTGCATGGCTAGTAGAAAGAAGTTTACCTCCGATAGGATTTACCTTAAGTCCGATCCTTTCCCCCGGATCTACAAAAGTCCTCCAGGCTTTTTGCAGGTCCTTTTTTCCAGTCATCTCAAGCATTGCTTTCTGCAGCATCAGATATGCGATTGCTTCGACAGGTTCATCATTGACAACTGAACCTGAGTGCTTTACTAGAACAACTTTCCCCGGATATTTTCCGGGTAGGGAGTCAGGTTTCCTCGGAACCTTCTTTGTGTCAGCAATATTTGTTGCAGGTTTTGATTGTGACTTTGCCGGGAAAGAAGCCCGGCCTGCAAGAGGTCTCAGGGCCATCAATGCCCCACTGGCGCCAAGTATATTGAAAAACATTCTGCGGTTCAGGTATTTTCCTTTCATTAGTTACTTTCTTTTATGAGTTAAAATGCCAAATATAAGGAATTAGGTAATCATAATTCCGGTAACAGATCGATCAGTAATTTGTATGATGTGAATATTATTGTTTAAAAATAATATCTAAATTCAGTTATCTCCTACTTGGTTTTGTGGTTTGAAAATTCGATATTTGATGTGGGGAGAGGGTTAATTTATTAAAGATGGTAAAAAAGGAAATTCATATTTTACCCACTCTTAACACTCCTGAGGTTATCCTTAGTCCCAAAGGTGTAATCAAAATAAAAGGGCGTGCATTAAGTTTGAATAATAAAGAATTTCCTGAACAAATACTAAACGGATTTAATACTTACCTTAATAATCCTCCTGATATAACCGATGTCATTATAGCATTTGAGTATCTGAACAGCTTCAGCACCAGAATACTGGTGTCTTTCCTGGAAAAGCTTTCAAAAACCATTCAGCCACCTAAAAAACTTTCAATACGATGGTATTATGAAGAAGACGATGATGATATGCTGGAGCTGGGACAATATATCTCAGAGATTTATCACCTTCCAATCCATCTTATGGTGACTGATGATATTACAGGTATTTAAGCAGAGACTTTATTTACGAAGTACTGCACCTCCGGAACTCTTCCAAAAAAGAAGGCTTCCACAAAAGCTCCCTGCGGGTTTTGTGAAAGCCTCTTAAAACCTAATGGCAATCTTTTCTTACTTCTTGACCGGTGGTTTAGCCGGAGCTTTTGCCGGAGCCTTTTTCGGTGCAGGGGCAGCAGCGGGTTTGGTAACCTGTCCTTCCGAAGTACCGATCTTCTTAATGAACTTTCCCATATTGTCGTAGCAAAGGGTTTCCTGTGAAGTTCCTTTGACAACAACAACCTCAAAGGTCGTTACATTGTTTGCGACAACTTTTGTTGCATCCTTGATTGTAAAGCCTGCCCAGTCTTTGGCAACATTGTCGGTAATAGCTTTCGAAAGATCAGTCACCTTAACAGGTGTGCGTTGAGCATTGACAGCTAATCCTGCCATAACCAGGATCAGAACAGTTAGTAACTTTTTCATGTTTAAATTATTTATTGATTTGCGGAACAAATGTAGAGTCGAATTCTGAGTTTAATCTGAAGTTGGAAACTTTCTCAAACCATTGTTAATTGTTTAGACCAAACCTTAATAAGAATTCTGACTGATCTGGAAATTTTATTGAATAAAAGGGTAACACATGCCAGGAAGAAGAATCCGGCATCAAATAATCATATTTGCAGTTGGGTGCCTGCTTGTCTCTGTTGCTTTAATCGGTTATACTATTATTGTATAATGAATATCGACTTTGGTATTTAGGTAAAATAAAATTGACTTCGGCTTTTTGGCGGTGTAACTTTATAAAATATAACACTAACTAATTCAGAATTATAAACTAAAGTCTGCAATCATGAAAAGGATTATTTTTATAAGCTTGGTTATTGCACTGATTATCGCCGGTTGTGCTGAGAAAAGGAAATCACCAATTGAAGGCATTTGGAAACTCACCTATGGTAAGTGGTATAACTGGAAACCTGGCGACACACTAGTCTATCAGTTTCCTGGTAATATGACTATTTATCATATCAAAATATTTTCTAAGAGGAATTTCACTTTTGTGGGTCATTATAGTTTGGATACTTTGACACACGATAATTATGGTGGCGGGACTTATACTTTTAAAGGAGATAGATATGTAGAAAATATTCTTTATGCCGGTAAAATGATAATGAATAAAAAAAATAAGATGATACAGGTTATTAAGAATGATACTTTAATTCAGAAATGGCCAGTAGATGAAAACTGGAAACTTACTGAGAAATATAGTATTGAAAAATATATCCGGCTGAAATAATCATATCACGATTTATTTTCTGAAAAACAGCGACGCCCTCGGAAATCAGCTCCGGGGGCTTTTTAGTTAAAAGGTACAATTCAAAGTATCGGTTCAAGAATGACTTATTCCTTTTTATGCTGGTCTAAATGAATATAAAGAAAGATTACAATTGTCATAAGGAAAAAACTGTTAGCAGCTTGAAAGAAATTTATTATATGTTCCCCGAAAATGTGAATATGAAAAATTAATCTAATTGCTGCCAATAGGATCATTATTGCTCCAATATCAGCAGAAATGTAGGCAATCCACTTTAATGCTTTCATAAGATTAAATTTAAGTTAGTAC
>JAUZNW010000056.1 GCA_030706785.1 Bacteroidota bacterium
AGAGTTTCACAAAAGCTCTGTCTTTGTCTCATGTACGCACCCCTTCCTTCGCTACGCTCAGGATTTATCCTCTCTGCTACGCAAAGAAAGGACTTTAAGATGCTCTAAATCAAAGCATTCCCCTGTCTTTACTAAGTTTGACGAACAAAGTAAGGAAATCCCGCCTTGCGGGAAGACAGGGGGAAATGGTGGTGAGTACATGAGACAAAGACAGAGGAAGAAGAGATGAGAATATGTATGCCTGAATTTTTATTAATTTTACGAGTCTCTGCCATTATCTGCCAGAAATGAATGATTCACCCGGAAACGACAACAACCTTAAAATAGATGTTGAGCAGGTTCTGTACTCCAAAAACCCTGCATTGAAAAAGGTGGTCCCGGGATTTGTTGTCAGGTACCTTAAGAGGATCGTCCATCAGGATGAATTAAATGAATTCCTGAAAAACAGAGGACACCTGCGGGATGCAGAATTCATTGAATCCGGACTTAAATATTTCGATATAAAATACAACGTTTACGGAAGGGAAAATATCCCTTCAGCCGGACGATATTTTTTCGTTTCCAACCATCCGCTTGGAGGACTTGACGGGCTTGTTTTCATATCAGAACTTTCGAAATACTTCAGTGACCTTAAATTTCCGGTGAACGATATACTGATGAACATTAAAAACCTTTCAGGAATCTTTGTTCCGATTAACAAACATGGATCGCAGGACAGGGAAGCAGTAAGGCAGATCGAGGAAGCCTATGAATCAGATTGCCAGATACTTTATTTTCCTGCCGGATTATGTTCCAGGAAAAAGAAAGGGATAATAAAGGACCTGCCATGGCATAAAAGCTTCATTACCAAAGCCGTACAGCATAGAAGGAACATTGTCCCTGCATATTTTTCCGGACGGAATTCGGATTTCTTCTATAACCTCTCCAACCTCAGGAATTTCCTTGGAATAAAATCAAATATTGAAATGCTCTACCTTGCCGATGAAATGTTCCGCCAAAAAGAAAAGGTCATCAATCTTGTTTTCGGAATGCCGATACCCTGGCAGACTTTTGACAGGTCCAGAACACCTCCGGAGTGGGCAGAGTGGGTTAAAGGAAAAGCATACGACCTGGAATCCAACATCAAAATCTGACATCCTGACTAAAATAAATTCCTTGTTCCCGACTTTTTAGGAGAAATATTCTGAAATTTGCACGTTTAAAATGTAAGGATGGAACCACTTGTAGATCCGCTTCCAAAAGATCAGATAATCGCTGAGCTTACAAAGGATAGGCTTCTGAGGCTCACCAACAACGCCAACAATGAAGTTTATGTTTTCGATGCCAGGAATTCACCTGCACTTATGTACGAGGTGGGACGGGTTAGGGAGCTGACTTTCCGGCACGCAGGAGGAGGTACGGGTAAAAAGATCGACATAGATGAATTTGATCTTGACAAGGATGACCCGCAGAAACAGCTGATCGTATGGGATCCTGAAAATAAGGAGCTGGTCGGTGGTTACCGTTTTTATTTTCCTCCCAAGGGATGTATCAACTGCGATATTTCAAAGCTTGCTTCCTCATCCTACTTCAGGTTCTCGCCAAAATTCCTCAAAAAATACTTTCCACACCTTATGGAACTTGGCAGGTCCTTTGTACATCCTGATTATCAGTCACGTACAATGGGAAGAAAGAGTCTCTTCGCTCTCGACAATCTCTGGGACGGACTTGGTGCCCTCGTTATTGACAACCACCATCTGAAATACGTCTTTGGAAAAGTGACAATGTATCCACACTTCAACCAGAGAGCAAGGAATATGATACTATATTTCCTGAAGAGGCACTTTAATGACCCAGAAGACCTTGTTGTGCCTATTGAACCGGCGAATATCGACATACACGAAGAAGAGATGAAAAGGCTATTCAGGTGGTGGAGGTACAAGGACAATTACAGGGTCCTATCAAGAGAGGTCAGAAACCTGAATGAGACCATTCCGCCGCTGATCAATGCTTACATGGGCCTGTCACCAACAATGCGGACCTTCGGGACATTTATAAACCATAAGTTCGGGAATGTCGAAGAAACAGGAATAATGATCACCCTCAGGGACATTTACATAGAAAAGATTAACAGGCATCTTGCTTCCTACAAAAAGGATTTCCTGATCACGTGGTTTTCGCATGAGCATCAGTAAGCCCTTTCGTTCCTTCCCTCGATATAATTTATAAATGACTGGTTTGCAACCTTGTTGCCGCCGGGTGTCGGGTAATCCCCTGTGAAGTACCAGTCACCTGAATGTCCGGGACAGGCTTCATGCAGCCCCGCTATGGACTGATAGACAATCTCAACATCAGCTTTAATATCCTCCTCCCTCAGCATGGACGATATCTTTGCCGAGATCATTTCACAGGTAAACGGGTCGTAAAGTTCCTTAACAAGGTTTCTGATCTGCCTGACCGGTTTGGTTACCTCATCCCTGGCTTCCCTATATATTCTATCAATCAGACCGGCATTGCCGTTCTCCTTTGCCAGTTCAATTGCTGCCCTGAAAGCTATCAGATCGCCCAGTTTCGCCATGTCAATGCCGTAACAGTCGGGATATCTTAGCTGGGGCGAGGATGAAACAATCACAATCTTTTTTGGATCGAGCCTGTCCAGTATCCTGATAATGCTTTTCCTCAGGGTAGTACCCCTCACAATGGAATCGTCGATAACGACCAGGTTGTCAATACCTCTGCGAATGACGCCGTAGGTCACATCGTAAACGTGGCCCACAAGGTCATCTCTTACAGCTTCTTCGGTAATGAATGTCCTCAGCTTAACATCCTTTACAGCGATCTTCTCAACCCTTGGCCTCCACCCTATTATTTTCTCCAGCTCATCCCTGTTCAGGATCTTGCGTTTTTCAATGATGGTGTCCATTTTGAGCTGGTCGATGTAATCCTCGACTCCTTTGATAAGTCCGTAGAATGCGCTCTCAGCAGTGTTTGGAATATATGAAAAGACAGTGTTCTCAACATCATAACCAACCGCTTTAAGGACCGGGTGCGTAAGCAGTTCACCAAGCTTTTTCCGTTCCCTGTAGATTGATTTATCTGTACCTCTGGAGAAATAGATCCGTTCGAAGGAGCATTTCCTGGGAGGAACTTCATCCCTGATCTTTTCAATTGAGGCTTCCCCGGAAACCTTCACAATGATCGCCCCTGAAGGCGGAAGCTCATTCACATTATCTGTCCTGACATTAAAAATCGTCTGAATTACAGGACGTTCCGAAGCAACAACAACCACTTCATCATCCATATAATAGAATGCCGGCCTTATACCTGCAGGATCTCTTATAACGAATGCATCACCGTGACCGATCAGTCCTGCCATGGTATAGCCGCCGTCCCAGTTCCTGCTTGCTTTCATGAGAACAGATGCAACATCGAGGTTTTTTTCGATCAGTGGAGTAATATCCTTCTTTGAATAGCCCTCATCCTTGAACTTCCTGAAGAGACTTTCATTTTCCTCGTCCAGCCGGTAACCGATATTTTCAAGAATAGTTACAGTATCAGAGTAATCGACAGGCGTTTGCCCAAGTTCGACCAGGCTGCTGAAGATCTCACCTACATTTGTAAGGTTGAAATTTCCAGCCATCACGAGGCTTTTTGACTTCCAGTTGTTCTCCCTGCTCACAGGGTGCACGGAATCAATGTTGTAGCTTCCATAGGTTCCATAACGCAAATGGCCCAGGTAGACATCACAGATAAACGGGACCTTTTTCCTGAAGAACTCAGGGTCTCCGGCATCATTCTTATGAAGCCGTGTAATGTTGTCTATATCTTCGTAAATTGTTCCGAAAATCTCTTTTATGGGATCTGCCTTGTTGGTTCTCTGACGGAATATATATCTGTTCCCGGGCTGGACATTCAGCTTTATTCCCGCGATGCCGGCTCCATCCTGCCCGCGGTTATGCTGCTTCTCCATCATCAGGTACATTTTCTGGAGGCCCCAGAACCATGTACCATATTTTTCAAAATAGTAATCAAGCGGTTTTCGCAATCTCAGCATTGCAACACCGCATTCATGCTTAATATTATCGCTCATGGCTATTTTTTATTCAGGTCCGGGAAATTTATTATATCCGGAACCAGGTAAGCATCCGGAAACACTTTCCGGACCATTAACAGATATTTCGTCCCCTCAACTCTTGTCCTGTAATCGCCGGCGCGTATCTTGTAATAACCGGGCCTTTCAAATGATGCATACGAAACAATATCCGGGAATTTGCTTATAAATTCAGCTCGTACTTTTCCGGATGCCTCCCTTGCATTCTTATCAGAGCTGTTGAAGACCTGGATCCTGAAGCCCTCCATCCCGTTAAGTCTCTTGTTATAAAGTATATTCCGGTTGAGCAGCGAATCAATCCGGGGATCCTGTTCGATTATTACCTTCCCCTCACGGGAATTGTTGTCATTCCTGTGCATAAGGTCGGCTGTGGCAAAAGCAACCTGAGCCGGCGAGGGAATCTGCAGAACAGAAATAAAAGCTAAAAACAGGAGAGCTTTTTTTGACATGTTACCATGGTGTTAGCCCAATTCGTTTGCCAGCTCATCAGTTATCTCAAGGTTATGATACACATTCTGAATATCGTCATCATCCTCCAGGGCTTCAATGAAGCGCATCACTTTCTTTGCCGATTCAAGATCGAGTCTCTTATAGGTATTTGGTATCCTTTTGAGTCCCGCGTCTTCCGGTTCAATCCCGAGCTCGTTCAGTTTCCTGTTGACATGGCCGAAATCCTCCTTGGCGCATGTAACTGTAATTGTATCTTCGTCAACCTCAAAATCTTCCGCTCCCGCATCGATGAGTTCAAGCTCGACATCGTCGGCTGAGATGCCTTCATTCCTTATGGTAAATACTCCTTTCCTTTCAAAAAGCGAGCTCAGTGATCCATTTGTGCCCAGCTTCCCGCCATGCTTGTTAAAAGCAGATCTTATAGAAGCAACGGTTCTGTTATTGTTGTCAGTGAGGCATTCGGCAAATATTGCTATCCCGTTGGGACCATATCCCTCAAATGTAGTTGCAACGTAGGTATCTGCCTCAGAACCAACAGCTTTCTTGATGGCACGTTCAATATTATCCTTGGGCATATTAGCTCCCTTGGCATTCTGTATAGCAAGCCTTAATCTTGAATTGGTATCAGGATCACCTCCTCCCTCCTTTGCAGCAATGAGGATCTCTTTGATGATCTTGGTGAAGATCTTCCCTCTTTTGGCGTCATTTGCTCCTTTCTTCCTTTTGATTGTTGACCATTTATTATGACCTGACATACAGCTATTAATTTAAATTATCAGTGCAAAATTAAATATTTCTTTAATACGTCATTCAAACTATATACTTTTGTAGGCCTGAAGGCGACAGGCGACAGGTGGCAACTTTTAATTTGAATTGGACAATGCCAGGGAAAGTATATATCGAAACTTACGGCTGCCAGATGAATGTGGCTGACAGTGAGGTTGTTGTTTCGGTCCTGTCAAAGCAGGGGTATGAACATACCAATGATATCAATGAAGCCGAAATCATACTTCTCAATACATGTTCGATAAGGGAGAATGCCGAGCAGCGTATCTGGGGCAGACTGAAGGCAATAACCCATCTCAAAAGAAAGGATCCGCGAAAAAAAATAGGGCTTATAGGATGCATGGCCGAACGGCTTAAAGAAAAAGTACTTGAAAATGAACGTGTCGTTGATCTGGTAGCGGGTCCTGATGCTTATCGTGACCTTCCTTTCCTTATCAGCGAGGCAGAATCGGGGCATAAGGCAGTAAATGTCCTGCTGTCGAGAGAGGAAACGTATGCTGATATCTCACCTGTAAGAATGGACAGGAATGGTGTCACCTCTTTCGTATCGATCATGAGGGGATGCAACAACATGTGTGCCTATTGTGTGGTCCCCTATGTACGCGGAGCTGAAAGAAGCCGCGATCCGGAGTCCGTTCTGAATGAAGTAAGGGACCTCATTGCCGAAGGCTACAGGGAAGTGACCCTCCTGGGCCAGAATGTTGATTCATATTCATGGCAAAAGAATGGCCTGGATACGTATTTCCCGGATCTTCTTGAGAGAGTGGCACTTATCGATCCATTGTTAAGAGTCAGGTTTTCAACTTCGCATCCGAAAGATATTTCTGACAGGCTGCTGGAAACAATATCCGGATATAAAAATATCTGCAAACATATTCACCTGCCTGCACAGAGTGGAAGCAGCAGGATCCTCAAACTGATGAACCGCGAATATACACGCGAATGGTATATGGACCGCGTGGATGCTATCCGGACAATTATTCCAGACTGCTCTATTTCCACCGACCTGATCGCAGGATTTTGCACAGAAACGGAGGAGGATCATAATGCGACTCTCTCGATTATGGAATGGGCCGGGTATGATTTTGCTTATATGTTTGCCTACAATGAACGTCCGGGTACAAAAGCCGCAAGGAAATACATGGATGATGTTCCTCCTGAAGTAAAAAAGCGGCGTCTCAATGAAATAATAGCACTGCAGAACAAGCTCTCTGCCAGATCCAAGAAACAGGATGTCGGGAAGGTTGTGGAAGTACTTGCTGAAGATTTCTCCAAACGTTCAAAAGAACACATGTCGGGAAGAACCTCCCAGAATAAGGTTGTTGTTTTTCCGGCAGAAGGGATCAACAGGGGTGATTATGTAAATGTCCATATTGAAAGATGCACTCCGGCTACTCTTATCGGAAAAGCTGTGCCTGTACTACCTTTGGATATTTGACCAACTTGATGTAACTTGCAGTAAAATTCCATAGCCATGAAAACAGCACTTAGAGTCAGCCTGATCCTGATTATTGCAATTTTCTCCTTCATCAATGCAGCCGGTCAGAAACCAGCCAGGAGAATAACTATATCCGGATATGTGACAGATGAAACGCATGCATCAGTTGCCAACGCCATCGTTATGATTGATGGTAAAGGGACCAACTTTGTTACTGACAGCAAGGGCTTTTATAAGGTTAAAGTTAATAACGGCACACAAAAAATCGGCATTCTTACATCTACGAATGGTATCATGGAAGAGGAGATAAATGGAAGGACAAGGATCAATTTTACTTTTAAGGGGACTGTTCCTGCACAGGTAATTACAAATGCAAAATCTGATCCGGGCGATGATGTGGTGGATGTTGGATATGGCAAAGTAAGAAAAAGAGACCTCACGACACCTGTTAACAAGATTGACGGATCAAAGTCCAGATATGCCTCTTACAGAACTATCTATGACATGATCCGCGGGGAGGTCCCGGGAGTGATTGTTACAGGAACAAAAATTACGATACAGGGTATTACATCTATAAACCTGAGCACCGATCCTTTATTTGTTGTCGATGGACAGGTGGTAACTACCATAGATGATATCCAGCCCTACATGGTTAAATCGATCAATATACTGAAGGGATCATCCGCCTCAATTTATGGATCACGCGGAGCTAACGGAGTAATTCTTATTAATCTTAAGGGGGCAGGTGATAACCAATAACTGATCATCCTTCTTTTTCCCTCTTAATAACAATCTTCAGTTCTTCAAGCTGCTTCTCGGATATCTCTGAAGGTGTATCGAGCATTACATCCCTTCCTGAATTGTTTTTCGGGAAGGCAATAAAATCCCGTATCGAATCCTGTCCGCCGAACATGGCTACCCATCTGTCGAATCCGAAAGCAATCCCTCCATGAGGCGGTGCCCCGTACTTAAATGCATTTAGCAGGAATCCGAATTGTTCTTCTGCTTCCTTTTCAGTAAATCCCAGGACTTTGAACATAAGTTTCTGAACTGAAGCATCATGGTTTCTGATGGAACCGCCTCCGATCTCGGTCCCGTTAATGACAAGGTCGTAAGCATTAGCCCTTACCTTTCCCGGATCTTTTTTCATCAGTTCTATATCTTCAGGTTTTGGCGATGTGAACGGGTGATGCATTGCATAGAATCGCGAGATCTCTTCATCCCACTCAAATAGCGGGAAGTCGATCACCCACAGGGGCACAAACCTCTCTTTTGACCTGAGGTTCAGTCTGTTTCCCATTTCAAGCCTGAGCTCCGAAAGAGCTGTCAGAGTTTTGCTCCGGTCTCCTGCAAGGATCAGAAGCAGGTCGCCTGGCTTCATTCCTGACAATGCTGTCCATTTTTTAAGGTCATCTGCCGTATAGAACTTATCCACCGAAGATTTAATCGATCCGTCAGGACTGTATTTAAGATATAACAGGCCCTTCGCCCCTACCTGGGGTCTTTTAACGAATTCCGTAAGTTCATCAAGCTGCTTCCTTGAGTATTCCGAACAGCCGGGTACACATATGCCTCCAATGTATTCAGCACTGTCAAATACTGAAAATCCATGACCTTTGACAGCTTCTGTCAGCACATTAATTCTCATATCAAACCGGAGGTCAGGCTTATCGCTTCCATAGCGCTCAATCGCTTCCTGGTATGACATCCTTAAGAAGGGTTCATTTATTTCAATACCTTTTATCTTTCTGAAAAGGTATTTTGCCAGTCCTTCGAATGTGTCAAGGACATCGTTCCTTTCAACAAACGACATTTCACAATCGATCTGTGTGAATTCCGGCTGTCTGTCAGCCCTGAGGTCCTCATCCCTGAAACACTTAACGATCTGGTAATACCTGTCATATCCGGCTACCATAAGAAGCTGCTTGAGGGTTTGTGGTGACTGGGGAAGGGCATAGAAGGTCCCCGGCTGCATCCTTGAGGGAACAACAAAATCACGTGCCCCTTCAGGAGTTGATTTGATAAGAACCGGTGTCTCAACCTCAATGAATCCGATGGAATCCATGTATTGTCTGACCTCCCTGGCAACTTTATGACGCAGGATCATATTGTTCTTTATACAGTTCCTCCGAAGGTCAAGGTAGCGGTATTTCATCCTGAGCTCATCTCCACCGTCAGTTTCATCCTCAATGGTAAATGGCGGCAGTTCGCTCCTGCTTATTATATTCAGTTCATTGACGTCTATTTCGATCTCGCCAGTAGGTATTTTCGTATTTTTGTTGCTCCTCTCCCTCACCTTCCCTTTCGCCTGTATCACAAATTCACGCCCCAGCTTTCTTGCCTGCCCGCACAGTTCGCTGTTGACCTCCATGTTGAAAACTAGCTGTGTTATACCGTACCTGTCGCGGAGATCAACAAATGTCATTCCCCCCAGGTTCCTTGACTTCTGAACCCATCCGCACAATGTCACCTCCTTGCCTGCCGATTGAATATTAAGCTCTCCGCATGTATTCGTCCTGTACATACATTTTCGATTAAATTTCAACAAAAATAGAAAAAATAGGATTACCCCCCGGAAGCCGGTTGAAAGAGTCACGATTTCTTTTTACATTTAGGTCAGATTCCGTTCAGAAATGGCTGAAAGCAGGGACGAACATTTTATGCGTGCGGCACTGGCTGAGGCAAAATTAGCATTTGAAAAACAGGAAGTTCCGGTTGGCGCTGTAGTCGTATGTGATGATATGATCATCGGCAGAGGACACAATCTGACTGAAACCCTGAATGACCCTTCTGCCCATGCTGAAATGCAGGCTATAACGGCAGCAGCCGGATGGCTTGGGGCAAAATACCTGACAGGCTGCACAATTTATGTTACGATAGAACCATGCGCTATGTGTGCAGGAGCAATCGGGTGGAGTCAGGCAGCCAGACTTGTTTATGGCGCCAGTGACGAAAAAAAAGGCTATACCCTTATCAAGGGGGACCTGCTTCATCCAAAAACAACAGTTGTCTCAGGAATACTTCAGGATGAGTGCAGGGCGCTTGTATCAACTTTCTTTAAACCAAGAAGATGAATCAGAATCCAATTAACATGATAATACGGATAATAGAGTTCAGTTTCAATTAAACCATTAACTATGACACTGAATAACAGCAAAGCGATAGTAAACCTAAAGATCAGGGCACGGGCTGCAATTATTCTCTACCTGACGTACCTTATCCTTGCATACGCGGCCAGTATCATAAAATTCCCTCTTCTGGGCATAAGCTCGACTCTATGGACTGTAATTCTGACAATCTGTTTTCTTATCATCATCCTTTTTCCTGTTGTTCTGAAATACCAGTATGTGTTTTATTCTGACGAAGGAAACGATATAGTGCTGAGATATTTCTCGACAGGTGTTGTGGCAGGGAACAAGAATTCGGTTGAGATAAACAAGAGATCGTTCACCGGTTTCAGGATTGAAAAGGAATTTTTCGGGTTTGTCCAGAGCCTTGTACTGTTCCAGCGGCTTAAGGAAGGAGTGGCAAAATATCCTCCTATTTACCTCGGCGCTCTTAACCGGTCACAGAAGCAAAAGTTAATCTCCTCGCTTACTTCGTACGCACCGATAATGAAAGATTAAAGAGGAAAGACATGAGTTAAATCATTTTTAATGAATAAAGTAGAGGACATATTTGCATCATACTTATGCCCGCATAATGCAGGTGGAAGCTAACGGGGCAATTCGAAATTACACAGAACCACACCGTCCCGCCAACGGCGGGACACCCCCCGCTGATGCGGGGCAGGCTCTCCTTGAAAAGGGGGGAAAGTTCTGAAGAAATGAGGCCTTATTAAATAAACTAATTATAAACTCAAAATAATATTTCCATGAATGTAGACAAAATCATGAACAACCTCGAGAGGAAGCATCCGGGTGAGGTTGAGTATTTACAGGCAGTAAAGGAAGTGCTGGAATCGATTGAGGAGGTTTATAACGAAAATCCACAGTTTGAATCGGCCAATATCATTGAGAGAATTGTTGAACCTGACCGTGTTATAGCCTTCAAGGTTCCGTGGATTGACGACGAAGGCAATGTAAGGATCAATCTGGGATACAGAGTACAGTTCAACAATGCTATCGGCCCGTACAAGGGTGGCCTTCGTTTCCACCCCAGTGTCAACCTGTCAATACTGAAATTCCTTGGTTTTGAACAGATATTCAAAAATGCACTGACCACTCTGCCGATGGGAGGGGCCAAAGGCGGATCCGATTTTGATCCAAAGGGAAAATCGAACGCAGAAGTAATGCGTTTCTGTCAGTCCTTCATGCTTGAACTGTGGAAATATATCGGTCCTGAAACAGATGTTCCGGCAGGCGATATCGGTGTAGGGGGCCGTGAAATCGGTTATCTTTATGGCATGTACAAGAGGTTGAAGGGCGAGCATACCGGCGTTCTTACCGGCAAGGGAAGCAACTGGGGGGGATCGCTCATCAGACCTGAAGCTACCGGTTACGGAGGCATCTATTTTGCACAGGACATGCTCAAGGCCAAAAATGAAACCCTTGCAGGCAAGACCATCTCTATTTCCGGATTCGGGAACGTGGCATGGGGGGCTGCCCTGAAAGCTACTGAACTTGGTGCCAAAGTGGTCACGATCTCCGGTCCAGACGGATATGTTTATGATCCTGATGGCGTTTCAGGGAAGAAGATCGATTATATGCTTGAGCTCAGGGCTTCAAACCAGGATATCGTCAAACCATATTCATATGTATTTGAAGGTGTTGAATTTCATGAAGGAAAGCGGCCGTGGGAGGTTAAGGTCGATATAGCTTTGCCCTGCGCCATCCAGAATGAACTTGATGGTGATGATGCAAGAGCACTGATCAATAATGGTGTTATGCTTGTCGCTGAAATCTCCAATATGGGTTGTACACCTGATGCAGTTGAAGAGTTCCAGAAGCACAATATCCTCTTCGCTCCCGGCAAGGCAGTTAATGCAGGAGGTGTTGCAACCTCAGGCCTTGAAATGACCCAGAACTCAATGAAGCTAAGGTGGAATGCTGCAGAGGTTGATTCCCGGCTGCACGAAATAATGTCGAATATCCACGGTCAGTGCGTAAAGCATGGCATGAGAGCTGACGGATTGGTTGATTATGTGAAAGGAGCCAATGTTGCCGGGTTCCTTAAAGTAGCAAATTCTATGCTGGATATGGGGGTTATTTAACCGTCACTTGCTATGTCCGATGTCTCGCTGAAGCATAAGATCGCTCTTGGCCTTATTCCGCGTATTGGCGATATAAATGCCAGGAAACTCGTTTCTTATTTCGGAAACATAGAAGCTGTATTTAATGAGCCCTATCAAAATCTTATAAAGATTCCAGGTATCGGAGCCGGGCTTGCGAGCTATATCAGCGACAGGTCATATCTTGAGGTCGCCGAAAAAGAAGCCGAATGGGTAACTAAAAACAATATCAGGACCTTTTTCTACATGGACAATGATTATCCGTTCAGGCTCCGCCAGTGTGATGATTCTCCCGTTGTCTTTTTCTTCAGGGGAAGCTGTGATCTTGATGCTGCAAGAATTCTGGGCGTTGTGGGTACCAGGAGCGCGACTCCACGAGGCAAGGAGCTATGCGACAAAATAATAGGCGGACTTGCAACAGACTATCCTGACCTTATTATTGTCAGCGGGCTTGCATACGGAATAGACATCGCCGCACATAAATCTGCCCTTTCACATAATCTTGCAACTATAGGCGTACTTGGTCATGGACTTAAAACAATCTACCCATCAATTCATAGTTCGACAGCTTCACAATTGGTGAAAAAAGGAGGTCTTCTGACAGATTTCATGTCAGATGCGCTTCCCGAACGGAATAATTTCCTCAAGAGGAACAGGATAATTGCCGGATTATCAGATGCCATCCTTGTAGTTGAGTCGGGAATCAAAGGCGGAGCACTTATAACTGCCGATATTGCATCCTCCTATAACAGGGATGTGTTTGCAGTTCCGGGCAGGCCTGGCGATCAGTGGTCCGCTGGCTGCAACAGCCTGATCAAAAGCAACAAAGCTGCGCTTGTTGAGAGTTCTGATGATATTGAGTACTTCCTTGGATGGAGAACTGAAAAATCAACTCAGCCTGTCCAGAGATCACTTTTCTCCGAGCTCGATGATACCGAAAAGCAGATTTTCGAGCTTCTCTCCAAGGATAATGAGCTTCCGATCGATCTGATAAGCCGTACACTCGATATTCCGGTCCATAAGCTTTCATCAATTCTTCTGCAGATGGAATTCAAGGGGTTGTTAAAATTCTTTCCAGGTAATATATACCGCCTGGCTTGAAATAATCAATTAAATTAGCTTGTAATTAAAATAAATATCGTTGCTTGCTATCGTGATTTTAGTTTATTAACAAATCTAGAATAAATTATGGATCCAAGAGTTCAGCAATTCATGGCGATGATAAAAGCCAAAAATCCCGGTGAGAATGAGTTTCATCAGGCAGTCCAGGAAGTTTCAGAATCCCTTATTCCTTTTATTGAAGAGAATCCCAAATACAAGCATGCCAAGATCCTGGAAAGAATAGCAGAGCCCGAGAGGACGATCATTTTCAGGGTCCCGTGGCTTGATGACAAGGGTGAAATCCAGATCAACCGCGGCTTCAGGATTGAGATGAACTGCGCCATCGGTCCCTATAAGGGTGGTCTCAGATTCCATCCTTCCGTAAATCTGGGGATCCTGAAGTTCCTTGCATTTGAACAGGTTTTTAAGAATAGTCTCACTACCCTTCCCATGGGAGGCGGTAAGGGAGGCTCCGATTTTGATCCGAAAGGAAAATCTGACAATGAGGTGATGAGATTCTGCCAGAGCTTTATGACAGAGCTCTTCCGGCATATCGGACCTGAAACGGATGTCCCTGCAGGTGATATTGGAGTAGGTGGACGTGAGATCGGATACCTTTTCGGCCAGTACAAGAGGCTGAAGAATGAATTTTCGGGTGTTCTCACGGGAAAGGGAATAGAATGGGGCGGTTCCCTTATCCGTCCTGAGGCAACTGGTTATGGGGCGACATATTTTGCACAGGAAATGCTGGCAACCAGGGGCGATTCGCTGAAGGGAAAGATTGTCTGCATATCAGGTTCCGGAAATGTAGCCCAGTATGCCACTGAAAAAGTAACCGAGCTAGGAGGAAGGGTAGTGACCTCTTCCGATTCAAACGGATTTATTTATGATCCTAAAGGCATTGATGCAGAAAAGCTTGCATTCATCATGGAGTTGAAGAATGTCCACAGGGGCAGGATAAGGGAATATGCTGAAAAGTTCGGGGTTCAGTATTTTGAAAATAAGCGGCCATGGGGTATTATCTGCGATATTGCGATGCCAAATGCCACCCAGAATGAAATAAATGCAGAAGAAGCAAAAACGCTTGTCAAAAATGGCTGTATCTGTGTTGCGGAAGGAGCTAACATGCCAAGCACTATAGAGGCTGTGGAAGTATTCCTGAATGCCCGCATTCTTTATGGGCCGGGAAAAGCTGCTAATGCGGGCGGAGTAGCTACATCGGGACTTGAAATGACTCAGAATTCGATGCGGCTCCCCTGGTCTCGTGAAGAAGTCGACGAAAGGCTTCATACGATCATGAAGAACATACACACAACATGTGTTTTATACGGAAAGCAAAAAGACGGATTTATTAATTATGTCGATGGGGCAAATATCGGCGGCTTTGTCAAGGTGGCCAACGCTATGATTGCTCAGGGAGTTGTGTAATGCAGCTTATCGACACACATACGCATATTTATCTTCCCGAGTTTGACCGGGACAGGGATGAAGCGATCAGCAGGGCAGTTCAGACCGGCGTAGTAAAGCTGCTCATGCCCAATATCGATCTTGAATCTGTCGGGAAAATGCTGTCGGTAGAAACCCGCTATCCGGGGATCTGCTACCCGATGATAGGGTTCCATCCCACTTCAGTAAAAGAAAATCCGGAACCGGAACTTGAAAAAATTTTAAGCTTTGCGGATGATCACAAATTCTATGCAATAGGTGAAATCGGTATAGATATGTACTGGGATCAGAGCAGGCTTAAGGAACAGATAAGCATTTTCAAGAAGCAGGTTGCTTTCGCGCTGAAGGTCAACCTCCCTGTTGTCATTCATTCAAGAAATTCATTTGGAGAAATATTCGAAGCCCTGTCTGAATTTATCGGGTCAGGTATTAAAGGAGTTTTTCATGCGTTCACAGGTTCATATACAGAAGCTGAAAAAGCCATCGGGATAGGATTCAGGCTTGGTATAGGAGGAATTATAACTTTCAGGAATTCAGGCCTCGGACAGATTGTAAAGGAAGCCGGAATAGAAAATGTCATCCTTGAAACCGATTCACCTTACCTTGCCCCCGTACCATTCAGAGGTAAAAGAAACGAGAGTTCTTATATTTGCATAATTAACGATAAAATTGCTGATATCTTTGGATTAAGCAAGGAAGAAGCTGCAGCAATAACCTTTAAGAATTCCGTGCAGCTTTTTGGCATTTAGGAACTTTTTATGAAAGAAAGCAGAGAAACCTCAATCCTGATAATCTATACAGGCGGTACCATCGGGATGGTCCATGATCCTGTCACCGGATCGCTTATACCAATAGATTTCAAACACATCACCGATCATGTCCCTGAACTTGGCAAGCTAGGTTTTAACTTACAGTCGGTCACCTTTGATCCTGTGAGGGACTCATCAAATATCGATCCGGACATGTGGGTGAAAATGGCAGAGATTATTGAAGAGAATTATGACAGATACGATGGATTCGTCGTCCTTCACGGGACTGATACTATGGCATATTCCGCTTCAGCTCTCAGCTTTATGCTCGAGAACCTGAGAAAGCCGGTAATATTAACGGGAAGCCAGTTGCCGATCGGTCTCCTCCGAACCGACGGAAGGGAAAATCTGATAACAGCCATAGAAATTGCAGCTGCCACTGATAACGGACTTGCAATCGTCCCTGAAGTCTGTATCTATTTTGACAACGAGCTGACCCGCGGAAACAGAACAACCAAATTCAGCGCTGAACATTTTGATGCTTTCAATTCGCCCAATTATCCTGCACTTGCTGAAGTCGGGCTTCACCTTAAATACAATTACAACCTGATAAGGTATACGGATCCGGAAAAGAACCTGGTGGTTCACAGGAGCTTCGACACCAATGTTGCGATCCTTAAATTGTTTCCGGGTATTGGCAGGAATCTTGTTCAGGCAGTGACAGGCACGAAAGATCTTAAGGGTCTGATCATTGAAACGTTCGGTTCAGGTAATGCCCCCACCTACAGATGGTTCCTGGAGGAAATTAAATCCTTTATAGCCAGGGGAGGCATCATATTCAATGTAACTCAATGCCATGGGGGAAGCGTTGAGATGGGATTATATGAAACCAGCAGGGAAATGCTGGCAGCCGGTGTTGTAAGCGGCAGGGATATCACATCTGAAGCATCGGTCACAAAACTTATGCATCTTCTCGGAACATGTCGCAGCAGGGATGAAGTGATAAAGTGCCTTGGAAGGTCGCTGGCGGGAGAGATAACGTAGGGTTTGGGGTACGAGGTACGAGGTACGAGGTACGAGGTACGGGGTGCGTGATTCCGCAAAAGCTCTTCTCCTTGTGTAATACTTTGATACGCATTAACCTGCTATTGTCAATGGTCAGGAACTTGCCATAGGCAAATGCAATGGGTGCCCGCTATTGAGTTGAAAATATTATGTTCTTATGCATTCATTGTGACTGAAAATGAGTCAATAAAGCAAATATCTGATCTTTAAATTCTTGATTATGGCTCCTATTGTATTTACCTTCGATTTGGCTTATAAAACTTAAGCAACTAAAAAACCAGTATTAACAAGATACGGGATTCATTTTTTTGGGATTGTCAATAAATTTCATAAATTATTAGGTCAAAATAACGGGCCATGAAAAAGCTAATTATTTTTTCATTCCTGATTCCTGTACTGGCTTCTGCTCAAACCACCAAGACTGAAGAAATATTTTCAGGCGGACACTGTACAGTGAGTTGCACAGAGACTTTTAATAATGATTCCCTTGTTTCTGCTTATGTCACTTTTGATGCAAAAGATGACAGATTGCCAACGTTGCAGAACTATTTTACCATATGTTATGATACGCCTCAACATGTTTATATATTTCTTACCGAATTGGAGAAGTTCAGTACTGATAATTCTAAAAACTCTATAGAATTAAGTGGACATAAGGTTGAGATTGATAAAATTGCCGTGCCTAAAGCAGTAAAGGTCTTTGATGAACGTGGATTGATTTTTCACAGGTTTCAACCGACACTGATCACAAATGTGAAGAGTAAGTTGGGTGAATGGGCAATAAAGAACAAAATAAAACTTGAATAGCTAAATAAATAAAACCTCAGGAGCTTTTTTGCGTTCACATGCCTATATCGTTCACTATAAGTGATTAAAGTTATTGAATTCTAAAATAGCGAAGAAATAACATAGCATAGATCATAGGTGTGCCGGGAACTGCCACTCACTGCTTATCCGAATACTAATTTCAATCTGATTCCATCCCAATTATGAAACTTCCAGGGGGCAGAAATTGGGTTACTTTAAGATATTTTAATTGAAAACACATTTACTAGTTTGCAACAACCGGAATCAGAAAATATATTTTGTCAGGTAACTTTATGATTTATTGTGACATTTACCAGCCTCTTCTGCTATTTTCCTATAAATACCTGCTGCTTCTCTGTACCTTGCTTTAACAGTTTCGATATCCTTTGTAAAATATATACTCCAGTGTCCGTTATTTTCAATATTCGCAAGTATATTTTCTATCCATCTGATAAAGTATTTTGCATCGTCTGCGCTGGCTCTAACAGGTTTATTTCCAATGGTAATATAAACAGGTGCTGTATGTGATTGATGACCTCTTGAATTCATTCTTCTGGCACATATCCAGCTGCTTTCTCCGACAGGCAGGTCAATATTTAATGTAACAGGTTTACCAGGACCGGCAATTGCATTTTGTTTTGCCACAATCTTCCCATTGCAAATTATCTCAATACTGCCTTCCTGATGCAATATCGATGTCCATATAACATTTACATTTACCTTTCCTTCTTTCGTCAGATTAATTTCGTCACCTGGAGATGATGAACCATTTACCCTGAGGTCCAGAAATTCAACATGCCCATCTGTTGTTACAACGGTCCTTCCGTTTTTTATCCCCTCAATCCATTTCCGATATGTCAAAGGTCCGTCATTTACATGAACATAGGTCAATAATGATCCTAATGGAGAGCCGTTGTTACAGGGGAAATCTGTTCCAGCTGCCCATCCGGGTCTGAAACCACAGTTAAGGATTTTATAATATGCATTTACAGATGCATCATTAAGCCATACATCTTCTGAAAGAAAATCAATTGTACCAAGTGCAGTCTCAACCGGAAAATCTATCGGGATACAACAGGTAAGATGATTTTGAATAGAATCATTAAGATATTGCATATGGCAAAATCCCACAATTGCATTATGCTTTCTACCCCAGTCGAGAATCAAATATGGGGATTCTTCCCATATTTTATAAGCTTCTTTAAGTCCAAGGAGTACTATATGACCTCCCAGTGCTTTGTTTTCAAATGTCACACCTTCCGGATCAAAATGCCACTCAGCATCCCAGTGTACTATTCGTCCCGGAGATGATTGTTCAGCATCAGAGCCTGTTACCTTTGGAAGATCTGACTTGCTGTCTTTCACTTCACCATTTCCCATGTCTGCAAGCAACGAAATTACCGAGAGATCATTGGTTTTCATCATTTCAGCCAGACTGGTTTCTGACCATAATGATGTTACTTCACCGCAATTCCTGTGAACATGCATATCTCCCGGATACCATCCTGGAGGCTCCGGTCTGTTTCCGGAATCTTCAGCTTGGATATTATAAAGAAGATCTGTCAGGGTGAAAATTGTAGTTGCGGGTATAACAACACTAAATGAATTATTTGTAACTATTAAATCTTTCTTTTGCTGCAAGCTGACATGAGAATTTGTAATAAACACATTTAGTCTTTCAATTAATGGCAAGCCTTTTATTGTACCATTAATTAAAATAGAATCGTTGCCATTATTCCTTCCAAAAATCACGATATGGCCATCAGTATTTAAATATGCATATACGGCAAGATCATTATTATTTGTGGATGAGCCTACTCTTAAAGCGCCCGGTCTCACAAACCTGAAAAGCTGTGAAAATTCATAAAATTGTTTACGCGGAGTCCAGCTTTGGTCTGAAATATTAAAAGCTAATAATGGTTTACCTTGTTCTCCCTCCCAGTAAACCCAGTCGTTGGGAGGATTAATCCCATATCCGTTTCTTATCCCGTGCTGATAAACACAGTCAAATCCATCCCAGAATAAATGAGCTGAGGCACTATCATCCAGCTGCCCTAAAAGGTTCTTAATGCCTG
>JAUZNW010000057.1 GCA_030706785.1 Bacteroidota bacterium
AGCCTCCGGAACTCTGTATTCAACAAGCTTCAGGAACTGCCTCTCGATTTTTTCAACCAGAATAAGGCAGGTGACCTGATATCGCGAATCAACAACGATACCGACAAGGTAAACCAGTTCTTTTCCCAATCACTGATGCAGTTTATAGGCAGCCTGATAACTATGACCGGAGCAGGGATCATTCTTCTGGTGATCAACCTGCCACTTGGACTGGCATCACTTTCTCCTGCACTTATATTATGGATTTTTACGAAGAGTGTTTCACCATGGATCAGGAGGAAGAATGAAGAGAGTCTTAAAAGTTTGGGTTATTTATCAGCTGAAATACAGGAGAGTCTTTCAAATTTCAAAGTGGTTATTGCTTTCAACAGGCGTGACTACTTCCGCAGAAGGTTCGGGGAGGCAAACGCTGACAATTATAAAAGATCAGTACAGGCAGGCATTGCCAATAATATTCTCACACCGGTCTATACTTTTGCATCAAATGTCGGTCAGCTTATAGTACTTTCACTGGGTATATGGCTTATCATAAAAGGATATTTTTCAGTAGGGCTGCTGATAAGCTTCATTGCATATATCTCCAATTTCTATAATCCGCTGAGGCAGATGGCTGCCCTTTGGGCTAACTTTCAGCTGGCACTGGCGGCCTGGGATAGGATCTCACATCTCCTCTCACTGGAAAACAACCTTAAAGTTGTTGATGATGAAGGCCGGATTAAAAGTGCATCCTACCTCCATTTCGGGGATGTATCGTTCAGGTACCCAAACGGGAAAGAGGTATTGCACAAGGTCAGCTTCGATCTGCAAAGAGGAAGGACTTATGCTTTTGTAGGTCCGACAGGAGGAGGGAAGACTACAACTGCTTCACTAATAGCACGACTTTATGATGCAACGAAGGGAAATATAGTTCTTGATGGCAGGGATATCAGATCATATACCCCATGTGAGAGGGCTTCGAAGATTGGGTTTATCCTCCAGGAACCATTGCTTTTCTCAGGTACGGTCCGCGATAACATCCTGTATGGCAATCCTGAATGTGCAGGTCTTAAAGATGGTCAGCTTGAAAGGGCGATTGAAGAAGCAGAGCTTGCAAACCTGCTAAAGCGGTTTGACAGGGGTCTTGACACACCAATCCATATTACAGGTGATGGAATAAGCCTGGGACAGAAACAGCTTATCGCCTTTATGAGGGCTATTTTGCGTAAACCTGAGCTGCTTATACTCGATGAAGCGACTGCCAATATTGATACCGTAACAGAACAGCAGCTTGAGGCTATAATGAAAAACCTGCCCGCAACGACTACAAAGGTCATCATCGCCCATCGTCTGAATACCATCGAGAATGCCGACGAGATTTTCTTTGTTAACTCAGGGAATATAATTGCAGCAGGATCGTTCAACGAAGCCCTCGACCTGCTGATGCAGGGAAAGGTGGAGAGCTGAAAGATCAGCAATGGTTGTAACCTTTCCATTCTTGTCTGTTTTTCTCATGCGGGGCATCCATAAGTATTCTAGTCGCTTCTGGCACTAAAAAGTTTATTTGTTTGCATAATCTGAATTTGTACCTTTAATTTAAAATTAAGGAGGACAAACTCGTTTTTCTTTTTTAATACGCTAAATCAATGGATATATCAAGAAGAATATTCGTAAAATCAGGAGCTATGGCCGTTTCAGGCATAGCACTATTCCCGGGAACCATTCTGGGTTCCACCTCTAAAAAAGTAATTGTCGGAATACAGCTCTATTCGGTACGGGATGATATGAAAGCTGATCCGAAAGGATCACTGAAAAAGATAGCTGCGATGGGCTATAAAGTAGTTGAACATGCCGGTTATGAAGATGGGAAATTCTATGGTTATAGTCCGTCTGATTTTAAGAAGATACTTCAGGATCTGAGCCTGGAAATGTACAGTGGTCATGTTGATTTCGGAATGCAGGCATGGGATGCTTCAAGAAAGGATTTCAATGATTCATGGAAGCGTACGGTGGAAGATGCCGCATATATGGGACAGAAATTTGTGATCACGCCCGAACTCGACGATAATGCCCAGAAGGATTATGATACACTGATGAAGGTGATTGATTTATGGAATCATGCCGGCCAGCTTTGCCAGAAATACCAGATGAAATTCGGATATCATGATGATTTCAATGAAGATGCCGTTCTGAACGGTATGAAGATCTATGACATCATCATGAAGTATTCAGATCCCAGGCTGACCATGCAGCAATTTGATATTGCCAATTTATACAATGCAGCAGGTACTAATCCGATGGATATATTGAAAAAATACCCTGGCAGATTTGAATCCCTGCATGTAAAAGATTTACTGAAAGAAAAGAACAAGGAAAACCGGCATGACAGTACAATTCTCGGTAAAGGTGTTCTTGATGTTAAAGATGTCCTGTCACTTGCGACAAAGAATGGAGCATGGCTGCTGATCATTGAACAGGAGGCTTACCAGAACGAAAGTCCCATGGACTGTGCCAGGGATGATTTTGCCGCTATGAAAAAGTGGGGTTATTGACTTTGTGAGTTCGGAGTGACTGGAGTTTGGAGTACTTAGAGTTACCAAATAATGACGTCCTGTCAAAATAACTTTAAGTACTCCAGGCACTTTAGGCACTCTAGTCACTCAGGAAGGTTGGAATATCTGCAGTTTAATTTTTATTTCGTAAAAGGTTATGACCAGAAGAAGAGAATTTATTAAGAAGAGCGCCATTGGATCGGCCGGTATTATGATAGGGGGTATGGGATTAAGTCGCGGATCCTATAATTCAATCATAGGATCCAATGAGCGTATTAATATTGCTGTGATCGGAGTTCGCGGCCGTGGATCAGATCATATTAATGAATTATGTTCTCTGAAGGATCAGCGGAATGTTTGGATCACAGCCATCTGCGATGTGGATGAACAGTTTTTTGATCCGAGAGTCAAGGCAGTCTCAGATAAGACCGGAGTGAAGCCGGCAGTGGAATGGGATATGCGCAGGATATTTGATAATCGCGATATTCATGCCGTAACGTTTGCGACCCCGAATCACTGGCACTCCCTCGGAACAATCTGGGCATGCCAGGCAGGTAAACATGTTTATGTGGAGAAGCCCTGCTGCCACAATATCTTCGAAGGAAGGAAAATGATCGAAGCTGCACGGAAATACAAAGTCAGGATCCAGGTCGGATTTCAGAACCGTTCAGGAAAAAATCTGAACGAAGCAATTAAATTCCTTCATGACGGCGGTATTGGTGACGTTTATTTGGCTCGCGGACTCTGTCTCAAGCCGCGTGATTCATTTGGCATAGCCAGTGACAGTAAACCTCCAGCAACACTTCATTATGACATGTGGCTCGGGCCCGCTCCGTATCGTCCTTATAATGAAAAAAGGCTTCATTATAACTGGCACTGGTTCTGGGATACGGGAAATGGCGATACCGGAAACCAGGGACCTCATGAATTTGACGTCGCCCGCTGGGGGATGAATAAAAATGAACATCCTGTAAAAATATATTCCATGGGAGGTATTTACGGGATTGATCCGAAGGAATGCGCTCAGGAAACCCCAAATACACAGAGCTCATTATTTAAATACAGTGATGGTAAAATCATAGAATTTGAAACCAGGGGCCGTTTTACAAATGCAGAGTCGAGCATCGGTATACGTATCGGGAACATTTTTTATGGGACAGAGGGTTACCTCGAACTATATGATGAATCTGCATCGCCCTGGAAAGCTTTCCGCAAAAGGGAGAAAACTCCTTTTGCAGGTTCAACAGAAGAAGTAAGTGAACCTTCAGATCCGACTTTTATGAAAGCACCTCCGGGTTCGGAACACTTTGCCAATTTTCTTGATGCGATCAGATCAGGTA
The DNA here is from genome assembly GCA_030706785.1 of Bacteroidota bacterium. Lineage (GTDB taxonomy): Bacteria > Bacteroidota > Bacteroidia > Bacteroidales > VadinHA17 > LD21. The sequence goes on from JAUZNW010000057.1 coordinate 3,869, forward strand.
AAGATGATGACCTGAAGTGCAATATAAAGGAGGGATATTTTTCATGTGTTCTTCCTCATCTGGCAAATATATCCTACAGGCTTGGCCGGGAACTGCATTTTGATGGTGCGAAAGAGAGATTTGTCAACGATCCTGAAGCAGACAAAATGCTTACAAGGGAATACCGCAAGCCATATATTGTTCCCCAGGTAGTCTGAACAGATCTGACATTGTTCTGCTATAGCAAGGATTGAAGGGCTTATGGTAAATGCAACTTCATTGCCATAACCTGTACCCTCTGTTTTTTGGCAATGTTTCTATTCTATATGGCTTAATATCAAAGGATAAAGTCCCGACTACCGTAAACAGGCATTCCAGGCACCTAAGGCACTTCCCTAAAGGTGATGCAGTCATATTTTTTGCATCACTGTATTAATTTTCCTGTCTTTAGAGTGTAAAAAAAAATCAGACAGGATCTAATTTTCAAATGCGGATCTGAGCCAAACCAACATTAAAACTGAATCAATATATGTTTAATAATCTTCTGAAGCACAGCATAAGATCGTTCAAACGACAGCGTGCATATATTATAATAAATATCCTTGGCCTGGCTATCGGAATTGCATGCAGCCTTCTTATTGCTCTCTATGTGATAAATGAAGCGAGCTATGACAGGTTCAATGTTAAAAAAGACAGGATATTCAGGGTTATCCTGAATGGCAAGATCGGAGGGCAGGAAGTGAGCGGCTCATTTACTCCGGCCATCATGGGTCCTACTCTTCCGAGGGAATTCCCTGAAGTTGAAGACTTTCTGCGGATGGACGGCTTCGGTCCGACAGTTGTGGAATATGAACAGCAGATTTTTACCGACAACAATATAATAGAGGCTGATTCATCTTTCTTTAATTTCTTCACGATACCCGTTCTCAAGGGAGATCCCGATAATCTTCTGAACAGTCCTCATAAAGTTGTATTGTCGCAAACAACTGCAAGGAAACTTTTTGGTTATGTAAATCCGATTGACAAGCTGATAAAGATTGGAAATGATACTGCTAAGTACCTCATTACCGGTGTGATGGGAGATGTGCCATCCAATTCACATTTCGACGCCAGCATGGTTACTTCCTTCCTGACCAATCCAAGGACCAAGGACCCAATGTGGCTGAACAACAGCTTCAGCCTGTATGTGCTTCTAAAACCAAATTCAAGTTACACTACAGTAGATGCCAAGTTCAATGATCTTATAGTCAAATACGTCGGACCTGAAGTGCAGAAATACCTGGGAACAACCATTGAAGAGTTTTTAAAGAGAGGCAACAAGTACAGGTTTTTTCTACAGAAGCTGACGGATATTCATCTCGACAATACGGTGCAGGGAGGATTTAAAGCACCGAGCGATCCTAAATATCTTATTATCTTCGGCAGTGTTGCAATTCTGATTGTGGTAATAGCTGCCATCAATTTCATGAACCTGGCTACTGCTCAGGCATCAAGAAGGGCAAAAGAGGTAGGAATCAAAAAAATAGGCGGTTCAACACGAGGAATGCTTATTACACAGTTCCTTACCGAATCATTTATACTTGCGATCGTCTCGCTTATTTTTGCTCTTTTTATTATAAGGCTGAGTTTACCATATTTCAATAATCTGCTCGGGACCAGGCTGAGTCTTAACCTTTTTAAAGCCTGGTATACGATCCCGGGACTTATTCTGTTCACGGCAATAGTAGGTATCATGTCGGGAAGCTATCCTGCATTTTTTCTTTCATCATTTAATCCGTATGAGGTGCTTAAGGGAAATGTCAGAAACAGCACGAGCAACGGAAGGTTAAGAAGAATACTGGTCGTCTTCCAGTTTGCTGTATCGATCCTTCTTATTGTAGGTACCCTGATCATGAACGAGCAGATTAATTATATGCTTAATAAAAATGTTGGTTTTGACAAGGAACATCTGATAGTCATTGATAGAGCGGATGTTGTGGGTAATAAAATGAAGTCTTTCAAGGAGAATGTGAAAGCCTTACCTGGGGTGATAAATATAGCCAGTTCCACTGCGCTTCCCGGGCGTACAAACAACAATAACGGTTACATGATTGAGGGCAGAAAGGATGAAACGTACATGATGACAACAAGCTGGGTCGATTACGATTTTATAGATACCTATGGAATGAAGCTCGATTCTGGCAGGTCCTTTAATGAATCATTTACTACTGACAATCGGGCATGTATTATCAACGAAAGCGCTATGAAGAATTTCAGCATCACCGACCTTGAAAAGACCAAAATACTGAAACCGGGAGAGAAGGCTCCGGATCCTTACTCGATAATCGGTGTTGTAAAGAACTTTAATTTTGAATCCCTTCGGAATCCGATTCAGCCCTATATACTTCTGCTTCAGGGCGATAATAATTACTGGGGATACATTTCCGTCAGGATTTCCCCGGTAAATTATTCAACCACAATTAATAGTATCGAAAAGATATGGAAGGAATATTCCTCAAACAGCCCCCTTCAATATTATTTCCTTGATGCTGATTTTGAAAAAATGTACAGCCAGGAGAAGCAAAATGCCCGGATGGCAATGATCTTTTCAATACTCGCTATTTTTATCGCAGCGCTGGGACTTTTCGGCCTTACATCCTATACAGTGGAACAGAGGACCAAGGAGATCGGGGTTAGAAAAGCCATGGGTTCATCCATTTCAGGCATTTACGTTGAAATCTCGAAGGAAATAATACTGCTGGTCTCAATTTCAGCACTTATAGCATGGCCCATCATTTATTACTATGCAGGAAAATGGCTGGAGAATTTCTATTATAAGATAGATCTCGGCTTTTTCAGTTTTATTGCGGGCCTTACCATTGCACTGGGCATTGCTTTGATCACCATAAGCTACCGTGTAATAAAGGCCGCCATGGTTAATCCTGCCCAATCGCTCAAGTATGAATGATTTGAGTTCAGAGTAATTAAAGTTTGGAATACCTGGAGTTATATAATTATTTTACCAGCTTCCACACATCGATCAAACATTCCACCTGGCTCATTGGTTTATACATTCATTAAAAGTATTAAACAAATGGTCAGGTATTTAATTATCGCTACCTTTCTCATGATACTTACAAGTTCATGTAAAAAGATAACTAACTCCTACCAGCCCCAGATCAGCAATTCAGTATCTGTACTTACCCAGCACAATGACAATACAAGGGCCGGACTGAATGACAAGGAGACTATCCTGAATACAACCAATGTAAATACAAATTATTTCGGAAAGCTTTTCACACTGCCTGTTGATGATGAGGTTTATGCACAACCACTCGTTGTCGGCAACCTCGTGGTAGGAGGCCGTATTCGGAACATAGTATATATAGCCACTGTAAATAATTCCTTATATGCCTATGATGCTCTCAATGGCGAGCTATTCTGGGAGAAAAACTTCACTGGCACAGGGAACAGACCTCCCAACGCGCTGGATGTAGATTGCACCAATTTCACACAGAATATGGGGATCGTGGGGACTCCTGTAATCGATTTAACATCAGGAACAATATATTTTGTTTCACGGAGCACTGAAGGTATTCACTTCCATCAGTATCTTCATGCTGTAGGATTGACAGATGGAAGCGATAAACTCGGAAGCCCGGTTGAGATCAAGGCCAGTGTCCCCGGAACAGGCGACGGGAATGTAAATGATACTGTCTATTTTGATCCCTTGCGTAATAATCAGCGTCAGGGACTTGCTTTGGTAAACGGAATTGTTTACATAAGCTGGGCATCACACTGCGACTGGAATCCGTATCATGGATGGGTAATAGGTTATGATGCTTCAACACTGAATCAAAAATTTGTTTATTGCGATACACCTGGCGGGGCAGAAGGCGGTATATGGGAAAGCGGCATGGGAATCGCTGCCGATTCAGATGGTAATCTTTATATAACAACCGGAAATGGCACAGTAGGCCAAAGTGATCCTACAGATCTTTCGAACCGTGGTGAAAGCGCCCTGAAGCTTATCCCTTCAGGATCAGGAATGACCATAAGCAGTTATTTTACTCCATCAAATTACCAGTACCTGAATGACAATGATCTTGACTATGGTGTGATGGGTACATTTCTGATCCCAAACTCTCATTATTATTTTACCGGAGGCAAAGATGGCAATATTTACATTCTCGAAAGGGACGATATGGGTGGTTATTCAGCGACATTAAATAATGTCCAACAGACCATCAAGATAAACGATGGCCTACATTGCCAGCCAGCATGGTATTCAGGGAACAATGGTGAGTTTGCCTTTATCTGGTCGGAAAACGATGCCCTGAGGGCGATACCTTATAACCGCAATTCAAATACATTTTCAGGCAATCAAATTTTGTCTGATGTGAGCGGACCAGGTGGTGAGTCTGGTGCAGAAATATCAGTATCGTCAAATGGCAGAACTGACGGAACAGGGATTGTATGGGCTGCATATGCCATAAGCACCGATGCTGATATTATAGCTGGTCCGGGTATCCTGCGCGCTTTCGACGCCAATGATATAACTAAACAGCTATGGAACTCAAGCCAATCACCGGCTGACAATCCCGGTTACTTTGCAAAATTCTCAGCACCGACTATTGCAAATGGGTATGTTTATCTGGCAACATTTTCAAAACAGGTAGTGGTGTATGGCTTGAAATAGAATACCTGGTTAAGAAAATAACCACCAGGGCCTGACGGCAATGTCTTTAATCTCACTCTTTTTTCACTAAACCGAATGGTTAAAAGTTGCAACCAGCTTTACAACTACTTTTGTCTGATATACTCAGATCTTTTCCTTGTCAGATTTCTTATAAATCAATCTGTTAATCTTTAAAGTATTAATGTTGTTTAACAACTTATCCGCACGTACTCGGTAATTTTATTTACTGCACCTGCGAGAGGGTTAATGGAATAAGTTTATTCCAAATTTTCTTGACTTTTATTTAAATAGATTTTATCTTTGTTAACATTAAAGTAGAATTATTCTACTTTATACTTTGGTCATATGGACTCCAATAAATTAAAAGAGAGGTTAATTGAAAAAGGGCTTAAAGTTACTTCAAGAAGGCTATCTATACTGGAAGCCATTCTTGAATTAAACCACCCGACCGCTGAAGAAATATTAAAGTATATCAGAAAAAACTATCCTGATACTGCTACAGCAACAGTCTATAAAGCCCTGAATGTTCTGGTTGAAAAAAAAGTAATAAACAAAGTAAATACTGAGCAGGATATTGCCAGGTATGATGCTATACTGGAATCTCATCACCATTTGTATTGTTCTGAATTGAACAGGATTGAGAACTACAATGATGAGGAATTGAACAGGATTTTAAGAAAATACCTTAAAAACAAAAAAATACCTGGATTCAATATTGAAGGTTTCAACCTTCAGATCATCGGAAAATTTACAGATCAAAAACATAATACTTTAAAAATTAGAAAAAATGAAAAACAAAAAACTGGCAACAGCATCAACTTCCGATGACAGTACAAGCAAGGGCCCGTTTACCGGCGGAACTCTTAAGCATAGTGCTGGCGGTGGTCCCGGAAACCGTGATTGGTGGCCTAATCAGCTGAAGTTGAGCATCCTCCGGCAGCACTCTTCTCTGTCTAACCCGATGGGTGAGAAATTCAACTATTCGGAGGAGTTCAAAAAGCTTGATTTGAATGCCATAAAGAGAGATATCTTTAAGCTGATGACTACCTCGCAGGACTGGTGGCCAGCGGATTACGGTCACTATGGTCCGTTGTTCATCAGGATGGCATGGCACAGTGCAGGAACCTATCGTATCTTAGATGGCCGTGGTGGCGCGGGCTCAGGTACGCAGCGGTTTGCTCCTCTCAACAGCTGGCCCGATAATGCGAACCTCGACAAGGCACGCTTGCTGCTTTGGCCAATTAAAAGGAAGTATGGTAAGAAAATTTCCTGGGCTGACCTTATGATTCTTGCCGGTAACTGCGCCCTTGAATCGATGGGCTTCAAGACCTTCGGTTTTGCTGGTGGACGTGAGGATGTTTGGGAACCGGAGGAAGACATTTACTGGGGTTCTGAAAACAAGTGGCTGGGAGATAACCGCTATACTGGTGACCGTGAACTGGAAAATCCTCTTGCTGCAGTACAGATGGGCCTTATTTACGTAAATCCTGAAGGTCCCAACGGAAATCCTGATCCCCTCGCAGCTGCACGCGACATCCGCGAAACTTTTGGCCGCATGGCTATGAATGATGAAGAAACTGTTGCGCTTATTGCCGGTGGTCACACTTTCGGCAAAACACATGGCGCAGCCGATCCAGTCAAATACGTTGGTCCGGAACCTGCAGCTGCAAGTATTGAGGAGCAAGGTCTTGGCTGGAAAAATACCTTTGGCAGTGGAAAAGGGGCTGATGCGATCACCAGCGGTCTCGAGGGAGCATGGACGACAACGCCAACCAGGTGGAGCAGCAATTTTTTCTGGAATCTGTTCGGCTATGATTGGGAACTTACCAAAAGTCCGGCCGGTGCGCATCAGTGGAAGCCTGAGGGCAATGCAGGTGCCGGTACAGTGCCGGATGCGCATGATCCATCAAAACGTCACACACCAATAATGTTAACTACTGACCTTGCATTAAGATTTGATCCTATTTACGAAAAGATTTCAAGACGTTACTACGAGAATCCGGATGAATTTGCAGATGCATTCGCCCGGGCATGGTTCAAACTGACGCACCGCGATATGGGGCCACGCTCACGCTATTTGGGACAGGAGGTACCTGAGGAAGAACTGATCTGGCAAGATCCGATCCCGGCTGTCACTCATAAACTGATTGACGATAAGGACATCGCTGCACTGAAAACCAGGATACATGCAACAGGCTTATCGGTTTCTCAATTGGTATCTGCCGCCTGGGCTTCTGCATCAACCTTCCGTGGATCAGATAAACGCGGTGGTGCAAATGGCGCACGCATTCGCCTGGCTCCGCAGAAGGATTGGGAAGTCAACAATCCGGCTCGGCTGGACAAAGTGCTGAAGACGCTTGAGGAAATTCAGAAAGAATTCAACAGCTCTCAGTCGGGAGGTAAGAAAGTTTCGCTTGCCGACCTGATTGTGCTTGGCGGATGTACAGGTATCGAGAAGGCGGCAAAGAGTGCCGGTCATGAGTTGAAGGTGCCCTTCATACCCGGGCGTGCAGATGCGTTGCAGGAGCAAACCGATGTGGAATCCTTTGCCGTACTTGAGCCGATTGCTGATGGCTTCCGCAACTATCTGAGTGTCAAATTACCCGCTACATCTGCAGAGGAAATGCTTGTTGACAAGGCTCAACTTTTAACGCTAACCGCGCCTGAGATGACTGTTCTTGTTGGTGGCATGCGTGTTTTAAATACTAACTTCGATCAATCTCAACATGGTGTATTCACAAAACGTCCGGAAACACTTACTAACGACTTCTTTGTGAACCTATTGGATTTTGGCACGAAATGGAATCCAACTTCAGAGTCTCAAGACGTTTTTGAGGGGCGTGACCGTTCGACAGGTGAAGTCAGGTGGACCGGTACCCGCGTTGATCTAATATTTGGTTCGAACTCAGAACTACGGGCTATAGCTGAGGTATATGCATGTGAGGACGCGGAAGAAAAATTCGTTCAGGATTTTGTGGCAGCATGGGACAAAGTTATGAACCTTGACCGCTTCGACCTTGCATGATTTCAGAGCGGTTGATACTGCCTCTTTTAATCCGCCTTCGCGTAAAGCCTGTGCTTCCGCTGAAGCTGCGGCGATACGCTGATGGCGGACGCGAAGGTAAGGTATAATTGGCTTCGCCGAGCTCACCGCCGGCAGGCAGTTCGGTTCCTAGGTGCTTGCACCGTTCTTAGAATCCAGAGCTTGCTCTGGGGTCCATGCCATTTGATTTTGCCATTGAGTGCATACGTCGGATAACCTGACAATATTGCACCGGAATAAATTGACCTGAAAGGAAATCTGAGCAGGAAATGTTTAAAATTTGTAAATTAATATCTGATATAACACAAATTTATTTGTTCATATAAAAATCCTGAAAATGAAAAATGACAGATCAAACCCGGGGAGCATATCCCGGCGAAAAATAATCAAATATGCTGGTTCAGGGCTCCTGGCAGGAGCATTTGGCAGCACTTTGGATAAGATACTGGCATCATCAGAGACATCAACCGAAAAACATTCAGTGGGTGCCGTTCATTCAGGACCGACGCCAGTTTCATTGATCATCGATGATGGCTCTCCGGTAGATCCTCTTTTCTATGAAATCCCCGGCTATGAAACGCCCTATCTTGTTCCCCATGAGTTTACACGCCGTGTTGCTGACACCTTCGACAGGTTCGGTCTTCATGGCAAGTTTACTTTGATCCCCATGCCAAGCTGTCTCGGCAGGATAGATCAGTCACTCAAACGGGTTCCGCAGGAACATCTGGCGGAATTTCTCAAACTGATCCGCGAGAGGTTTGCCACATGTTTTGACATTACACCTGAGTTTCTTACCCATCTTAATGCATACAACCTGAAAACAGGGAAATACATGCACATTTATGAAGACATCTGGATTTCCCAGGCATCTCCGGATGAAATTGTAGAATATTTTTCCCTGGCTTTCCAGATATTAAAGAATGTCGGTATTGAGGCTAATGGCATAACATGTCCCTGGGTTTCAGGAATAGACGTTGAAAAGAAATTCGCAAAAGCCCTCGGAGATTCACAATGGAATATGTTCAACCGCAAGTTAACATGGTATTTTCTCCATGCTGCTGAAGATACAGAAAATCCGGTTCCGATGTCGGTGGAATATAAAAATGAGGAGCGCGGGCAGATCGTTGTCAGCGTACCATCGAACGCTGGCGATATTTTCTGGTCAATGGATGAACCAGGACATGAGAACAGGATTAAAATGATTAAGGATGGAATAGAGAGACTGGTATCATCCGACGGTAAAAAAGGACGCATCCGACAGCTTATTGAAACAGGTTATCCTGTTGTTATTGTAACTCACTGGCAATCGCTTTACACCCAGGGCACCGGACTCGGTCTTGAAGGATTAGCCACTCTGGCTGAAAGAATTAATAAGATATTCGGATCGGACATTGAATGGGTACCATGCTCGGAGATGGCAAGAAGATTCGCAGTCTCGCAGGGATAATAAAGTGAAGTTTATTTCACTTTATTCCTGTTTAGTTTTCTATACTTGAGAATCACTTATATTTTGCTGATTTTAAATGCAATATCCTGACAATTATGGGTCAGTCCGGGAACCGTCATTATAATTTTCCCGTTTGCTGAAGAGACATTTTCCGATTTTATTATATTCCCTGTCCATGTATCGTACCATGTAACCATATAATTCCCTTTGTCAGGTTTGTTAAGAGTTATTCTGGTATTATCGATTTTATTGTTCATAAAAGACCTGGTCCATCCGAATCCTTTGTCACCGCAGTCCATCACATAAATATCAGCATTCACAGCCCCGGCCTGAAGTGGTTTATATGGAAGATTTGCAAAATCGATATCGGATACAAATACTGACAAATGTTTGAGTTGTTCCCAGTCCTGGTCATTCATAATTGAGGCGGTCCACCATACCGGTGTTACTGCGAGTCCGTTTGCAAGTGAAGCCCATATCTGGTTGTGATAAGAGATATGATATTCATTTGATCCGGGCTTATAATAAGTAAGGTCAGCTCCCGCTTCACCAAAAATGGCAGGTTTTTCGAAATTATCCCAGAAACGTTTACTTGCCCATGCGAAATTATACATATCACTTCTAAGACTGTCGTCAGGATACCTGGGTATCCATCCCTGTGCAGGATAAAGATGAATGTTTGGAATTTCAGTTAACCTGTAAAGTGTGTCGCGGTATTGTTTTAAACCGCCGCTGAATGAGGCAGTAAGAGGATGTTTATAAGGATCGTTCTCCGAGAAATACCTTGCACATTTTTCAACCCAGGCATAAGCCTCATTATGATGCCCTTTTGCCCATCCATCAGTTCCGTCCATTTCGTTGATCAGCTCCCAGATACCCCAGCTTCTGCTGTGGGCAAACCGGGCTATCATATAGCGATATTTCATTTTCTGATACTCCCATGCAAGGGAATCACCATAGACATTTTCAGCTTCAGTGATCTGACTATAGGGATTCAGCTTCCATTGTGCTGACCATACGGTTTCAGAGAACAGGTCGTGCGGCCAGATGGCGTACATCAGTTTGATGTTATCATTTTCAAGAATAGAAAGCAAGGAATCGATCTGTCCGAGTTTTTCCTGATTATATTGTCCAAGCTTTTCCTCTATGATACCGGCACTGTTTACAAAACCGCCGTAATTAATATCCCAGATCGCAAAAAAATTAGCTTTGTTTTCGACAAATGTCCTGAATACCTTTTCATTGTTTCCCCATGGTGAATAAGCACCTACTCCATAATATGAGGTCCCGTCATCACAGGTGAAATAATGAGGATTTTTTACTGATGGTTTAATCCATCCATGATGTTCAGATTCAACAGCCATAAAAGCAGAGCTCTGAGACTCACCTGTTTCTGATCCATCTTTTACAAATACCTTGTAATTATACTCCCCGGTTTCCCCTGGTGAAAAACGGATTTTCCACTGATTTGCTCCCCTGTAATTATCGAAGAAGCCATTGATCTTTATTGTTTGTCCCGATGGTGAAGTTAACAAAGCATAGAGATCCACGTCGGCCGGATCGTAAGGATTCTCAAACCTGACATTTTTCAGATCAAGAACCAATTCAAATTTTTCATATTTCCTGACCTGCTCAGAATTTATGTTGATTACGCTTACCCCAATATTGGTGCCCTGACGGTATTTCTTGTTTTTTTCAGTACATCCCGGTCCTGGTGCAATAATTATCAATAGACCAAGAAAAACCAGAATAATATTTCCGGTCACTTTTCTGAGTTTTATTTTTTTTATGTACGACATTTCTTTTCTATTAGAATTGATTAAATGGGTAAATTCAGAGTTTAAGTCTGAAATTTATCTTTTCAGTTGGCCCCCGCATGCCAGCAGGGCGTTTTTCTTTATAACTGTCTTATTTTTAATCAGTAAACAACGAGTGTTGTCCTTATAATATCTTCATCGCGTGATGAATTTCCGACCATGATCTCAAATTCTCCTGGCTCCACTACATATTTCATGTCAATATTGTGAAATGCCAGTTGCTCCGGCTTTATTTCCAGTGTTACAGTCTTTGTCTCTTTTGGTTTCAACGAAACCCTTTTGAATCCTTTAAGCTCCTTAACCGGACGTGTTACCGAGCTTACCTTGTCACGGATATATAATTGCACAATTTCGTCACCTGCCAACTTTCCGGTATTGGTCACATCAACCTTTACTTTTGCAGATCCGTTTTTCTTTATTTTCGCTTTTTCAAGACTGAGGTTATCAAATCTAAATTTAGAATAGCTTAATCCAAAACCGAAATGGTACAGGGGTAAATTATCCTGTGAAATGTATTCATTCATCCGGGCGCTTGGCTTGAAGTTATAGTACATCGGCAATTGCCCGGCTGATTTTGGGACAGTAATTGTTAGTTTTCCTGAAGGATTAACATCACCAAAAATAATGTCGGCTGCTGCTGTACCGGTCTCCTGTCCCATATACCACCCTTCGATTATGGCAGGAACATTCTTAGCAATATAGTTGACCGATAATGGCCTTCCGTTCATCAGGTAAACCACAACTGGTTTGCCAAGATCAACTATAGCTTTAACAAGATCATCCTGCTGGCTGATGAGATCCAGAGTCATATCGTCACCAATATGTGTTTTAGCCCAGGCCTCACGGCAGAGATGTTCATTTTCACCGATAGCCAGGATAACCAATTCTGCCTTTTCTGCAACACTGACCGCCTGCTTTATCAGCTTCATGTTTTCCTCTTTTACGGGGAATTTTATTTCGTCTAGTTTCCAGTTGAAGAATGGTAAAGTGGCATTTGTCGTGATTTTGCAACCCTCTGCATATAAAACTTCAGTTTTGGTTCCGACTTTCTTCTTTATGCCATCGTACAGGCTGACCTTATGGTAAGGTTCACCTGCATATCCTCCGAAGGAAACATATTTTGCACACGGACCTATAACTGCAATTTTTTTGTATTTGGACTTCGACAGCGGAAGGAGATTGTCATTTTTAAGAAGGACAATAGATTCGTGAGCCGCTTTAAGGGCCAGCTTTTCTGAAGCCGGGTCCCTGGTCACTTCTATAGCTGTCTTTAAATCTACATACGGATTTTCAAACAGGCCAAGCTTCAGTTTCAGCTCAAGCACCTGAGAAACAGCTTTGTCAAGATCGGCTTTTTTTATTTTACCTTCTTTGAGCAATTCAGGCAGGTACCTGTAAGCATTTGCCTGCGGAAATTCGTACTGAACGCCGCTGTTAAATGCTCTTCTTGCTGCATCCTTATTGTCTTCTGCCACAAAATGCTTATTAGCCAGCTGTTCGACACCGTAATAATCCGAAACTATCATTCCTTTAAAGCCCCACTCCTTTCGCAGCAGGTCATGCAATAACCATTTATTAGCATGTGAGGGAATGCCGTCAACCTCATTATATGAGGGCATAAGACTGACAGGTTTTACATTTTTAATGCACATTCTGAAAGGAGGCAAATGATAGTCATGCAATACTCTTAATGAATAATTTGCAGGAGCAGTATTCTGCCCTCCTTCAGGTTGCCCGTGACCTGCAAAATGCTTCAGAGTTGCGGCTACATGCCCTGGTACTACTTTCCCGTTTGAAGAACCCTGAAGTCCTTTCACTGCTGCACAGCTTAAGACAGAGTTCAGATATGGGTCCTCACCATAAGTCTCTTCAACACGGCCCCACCTCGGGTCACGACAGACATCTATAACAGGCGAAAGGACATGGTGAGCACCTCTTGTACGAATTTCTTTTGCTATTACAGAATATACTTTTTCAAAAAGCCCCGGGTCCCACGAACATGCAAGTCCTATTGCCTGTGGAAATACTGTTGCTTCGCGGCGCATCATCCCGTGCTGTCCTTCATCAACAAAAAGAACAGGAATACCCAGCCTGGTTTCCTCAACAAAGTATTTCTGGATCTTGTTCCTGATCCCGACAGTGTCTTTAACACCCAGGAAAGCAGGATGAATTGAATTGGCTCCTTTCCCGAAGATCTCTTTCTTTTTTTCAGGATCTTTAAGGAACTCATGATCGAATTCCTCAATGCCCCCTTTCCACAATCCCATCAGCTGTGCAACTTTCTCCCCGATTGTCATCCTTGAAAGAAGGTCGCTCACACGTGCCGAAACAGCAAGCTTAGGATTTTTGTACGCAGGAATCTTTGAGGAAGTAATCTTTTTTATCACTGTTTTATTTTTTTCTGTCATAACTGGTGATTTTTTTAATTATTAATTCTGTACCAAAGCATTACGCCGTTCAGCAAGTTCGTTCTGCATTTGTGTTTCAGTTGATTTATTTATCTGGTAAAAGAACAGGAAGATTATTCCGATAGCCAGGAAAACTGCAGGCCAGATGCTGGTAATCATCCGGATCCCAAACCGGGCATGAGGTGTTTGTGCCACATTGGCAACATACCCGTAGGCATTCAGCAGAGAACCTGCCAGAGCTCCTCCGATTGCCAGGCCAACTTTCAGTCCGATGATTATTCCTGCGAATGTTATTGCTGTTGCCCTCCGGTTGTTTTTCCATTCTGAAAAATCTGCAACATCAGCCATCATTGCCCATGGCAAAGACATAGCTGCAACTCCCCACATAAACTGGAAGAGAAGCTGCAGAATAAGGGTAAGGACAATTGCTTTCGGGGAAATAAATATGAATGAGGCAGAAAATAATACACATAAAATAAGACCGTAACGGAAGACATCTCTTTTTCCGAATTTATTGGCAAGAGTTCTTGATACTGTCAATCCGACTATGGTAATCAGCTGGCTTAAGATATTGATTATACTGAACGTATTGCCTGCTATGTCAGCATTCGGACCGATCATACCTGTTTTCTCAATCAGCCCGAATAACCCTTTATTCAGCTCCCCAAGCAGTGAAAGCATACTCGTTTTATCGAGGTAATATTTAAAGAAATACAGCAGAAGGCTGTTTCTGATCCCAAGGAAAATGAACATCATTACAAACACCAGGAACATTATCAGCCAAGGACGGTTTTTCAACAGATCTGAAATGTCCTGCTTAAGGGGTGTCTGTTGTTTTGCGGCAGGTTTGATCCTCTCTTTGGTGGTAAGGAACGTGATTAAAAAGAATATAACTGCCAGTACACAGAAGATCCCCATTGTTATCTGGTACCCCTTTGCACTGCTACCCTGACCAAAATGATTGACCATTGGCAGAGCAAATCCCTGTATTGCAATTGTGGCAAGCGTGACGAAAATGAACCGGATGGAGGTAAGACTGTTGCGTTCAGCCATATCACCGGTTATAACGCCGCTCAGGGCCGCGTAGGGGACATTATTTGCGGAATATACCAACATAAGCAGTATATACGTCATATACGCATAAATAATCTTGCCCGAGTGACCAAAGTCCGGTGTCGTGAATGCCAGGAAGCCTATAATACCGAACGGGAGAGCCGTCCACAGTATCCAGGGGCGGAATTTGCCCCAGCGTGTATTGGTCCTGTCGGCTAAAACACCCATAACCGGATCCGCAACTGCGCCAAACAATCTGGCAACCAGGAAGAGCCAGGCAGCCGCAGCTGCTGAAATTCCGAACGAGTCGGTATAGAAGCTGAGCTGCAACAGCATGATTGTCTGAAAAATAAAGTTAGCGGCGCCGTCTCCAAGACTGAAGCCGACTTTTTCCCTCATTGAAATTCTTTCTGCCATATATGCATTTTTGAATTGTCAATCAATTGATATACGAATATAATACTTTGCCAGTAAACCAGCCTTATAGCTAAGAAGATCCATGAGCGCATCTTTGCGAAAAAATCGTTTTTGGAATAGGAAAAATAGTATTAGAATTCCGAAGACGTAAGATAGAAGACTGAAGACAGAAGATCAAGAAATGGCCACTTATTTTCTAGGGCGTTTATTGTTTCTCATTATTGGACCTTACAAAGGATTACAAAAGAAATAGATACTATCAGGTAAAACAGCTTTTATGTGATTTAATATGGCACTTCAGATTTAAAACAGAATTTTAAATTAATCTTGTAGATACAATTCTATTGGTATATAAACTTTCAAACT
>JAUZNW010000058.1 GCA_030706785.1 Bacteroidota bacterium
TAAGGATCTTTTCAAGCTCAGGTACCTTAATGTAGCTGACATTCTGTGCAGGAGAACCCTGAACAGACAGAATCTCCAGGATAATCCATAAAAGAACTGGAAATAAACCTGACTTCATAAAGTTTTTTACAGTAAACCTGAATGAAACGATTTTGTTCAACCAGGCTTACGCAAAAAACATGCTACTCCTTTTCGAACTCTACTATGTGTTCGGAAGCATATTCGTCACCTCCTGGCCCCAGGCGCTTAACAAAGAACCTGGCTCTTCTGCCCAGACGAAGGCATGTAGTTTTGTTCGCAATATCTTCAGGCATATCCAGTGGTTGAAGCGAAGGGTACCAGAGAGTAGATCCGGGTAATTCAAATAATAACCCTGGCTTAGTCCATTCCTGTGTGCTTTCATGCCTGCTGAAATCATGGTTTCTGTTAAAAGAAATATATACCCGGCTCCCCTTCCACGAAGGTCCCTCAGCCCTGGCCATCAGCATGACCCAGCAATTGAGATACGTATTCCAGCTTACTGACGGCCCCCAGTGAAATCCTCCTGAGGGTGATGAAGCAGGTCCTCCTCCCTCTTCAATGGAGATCTGAAGTGATTTTACCGGCTTTCCAATCCCGTTATATGGCGCTTTGAAATCATTCCCATCCCATCTGAATGCTTTCCCTTCAGGATGGTCAAGGTCATTCAGTGCGATCCTGGCAACGCTTATACATTGTCCGGACCATTCTGTTGCGGCAGACCAGGAAGCCTCATTGTAAATTCCGGGATAGCCGTATTCGCCATAGAACAGGTATAGATAATCGCCGCTTGCAACTGCAGACGGATCACCGACACCACCTGCAAAGGTTTTTGATGCATTATGCGGTTTCAGAATAAGCATGGCATAAAGATCCTCAATGAAAATTCCTCTGTTCTCCCAACTCCTTCCGCCGTTAACTGATTTCATTATGCCAATCCTGCATACAGCTGCCGGGCTGCCAGTTCCTTTAAGTCCTTCTGGCCAGTTCGCATTCTTATAGCCTTCGCCTGTTATGGAATCATAAGGCAGAGTTGACGGATAGTTTTCATTATGGTATACAGCATACAGTGTCTTCTCTGAAGAGTCGCGTGAATCCTGGTAAACTGTTTCAAACCAGACCGCACCATGAAGACCTGCAGCACCGGGAGGTACATTTGGAGGCATCACGGGATTGACAAATCCGGACGTATCATTCCGGAAAGCTTCCGGGGCATTTTTCCCATTTGCAAATTTTAAATCCCTGGCATTTCCCCAGAGAGGATCCTCTCCATATTTCCCCGGGAAAATTCTGAAGGTATCCCCTATCCATGCTTCAGCCATATTGCAGTCAACGTACGAATTAAACACAACTTTTTCCGCCGGGAGCAGTTTAAAGGATGGATTAAGTGCTTCCTTACCCGATTTACAGGATAAGAGAAAACACATGGCCGAAAGGGCAATAAGAAATTTTTTTCGTGTTGAAGTCAGTTTCATGGGCTGAGGAATTTCCTGATTATAGCTTGTACAATGTCAAAACTACCACCTGAACTCAGTAAAGGCTTCATACATTGCCTTGATGTTTTCGAGAGGGACATCCTCGCTTATCTCTCCGCAGGCTATTATTCCCCCATCCCGGGTTCCAAGTTTATGGAAAAGGTCAGAGATATATTCTTTTACCTCATGTGGGGAAACGAATGGCAGAACCTTTTGCCTGTCAATATCAGTCCTGAAGGCGATCCTCCCTGCGAATTTCGAAAGCTCGTGCATGTCCATTACAGATGACTGACAGTTAAGCACATCCACTCCCAGTTCGATAAGATCAGGTATTATTTCAAGGATATTGCCGTCGCTGTGGAACCATACATGGAGATCCCTCTTTTTCACCCTCGAGAACATTTCCCTGTAAACCGGCTTAAAAAACGATCTCCACATAGCAGGAGGGATTAATAGGTTATCCTGGCTACCCCAGTCATCAGCAAAATGAAGTCCCTGATAATCATGAGAAAGCCATTTATCGATCCATGCAAGGTTGAATTTAAGCAGGTCATCCCTCAGCCGGAATACGTAAGGGATTTCCATGGTCAGTGCGACGAGGAGGTTTTCGAACCCAATCAGCTGCTGCAATTGCTCAAAAAAGACAATCCATGCTCCTCTGGCATAATAATCATCACTTTTTCCGGCCATATGACCGCTGTAGAGCCTGTATTCAGGCACTCCTGCGGAAAAGATCTCCGGCCATTTGAAACTGTCATAATCGGAAAGATCGGGCCTGATGGGATATTCAACGGGGATTCCGCATCTGCCCTCTACAGTTACATACCAGAGGGTACCCCAATCGTCCATATGCCTCCCAGGCCTGTAAAGGGGAGGGAGCTTTTCCCGGGGAAGATCAGGCAGCAGATGCCATCCGAAATCTTCATGGAAAGAGCTAATGATCTTCGATAACTGATTTCCAAAAGCATACTGGGCCGACGGAAGGATGGCATGTGAAATTGGCGGACGGTCAGGATTCCTGAACCCGATCGCCCTTGTAACCCTTTCCCTGCTGTTCATTTCAATTTAAGCTTTAATGTCTCAATGGAGTGGCGCCCAATCTTTAAAGGAACAGTATTGTCAGTATGAATGACAGATTTTCCGTCATATTCTATCATGCTGGTCTCGTCAGCTGATGAAATATTGAACCACGATCTCAGATTGAATACTGCATCACTGATCCCGTTCTCATAAAGACGTATGACCGTCTCGTTTCCGTCTTCAGCCTTTTTGATTGCTGAAATTGAGATATCAGAAGCATCAACGGAAAAAAAGCTAAGGCTCTCAGGAAGTGAATTATCCCTTGCAGGAATTGGATCGACAATTGCTATGAGTTTTTCATTGGCCTGGCGTCCAAATTTATAACCGTTCTGAAATCCGGACTTATGTGAAGTGAGAGAATAATGATAGAAATGATTACCGGTCTGCAGGTATTCATTGCCCTGGCTATGGCAGCTTCTTCTTGATGCCAGCATTACAGGCTGGAGGACAAGTGCATCGCCTGAAAGACCTGTAGGATCGATGTAATCCGCGACTGCAGTGCTGGTGCTCAATGTGACGCCGAACCTTCCATCCGATGCTCCGATCCAGTTCCCGATACCCCGCGGGTGGACATCGCCACACTTCGTAACATATCTTTCGCCTGCTGCTCCTGATATCTCATCTTTTCCCACTTCAAGCACACCGAAGGGAACCTCATAACAGACTTTCCCATTTTTCATATCAAGGGGCAGAGCAAAGCGATATTCCCTGTAAAGAACTCCTTCCCAGTTCAGGAGCGATGTTTCAAAATCGATTTTTTTAAGATCGCTGTAAACCTTCAGGTCAGTTTCAACAACGGCATTCTTTATTTGCTGCCTCATTTTATATTCAGTGAAAACTGGTCCGGAGGATACAAATCTCCATTCCGGATTGTGGTTCGAAACTTTATCGAATCCTTCCATCTCAGGCTGCTGCACGTCAGCAAACTCCCCTGCCCCGTTTCCGACAGATTTGAGTGTAAAGACATCTCCTCCAAGCAGATCCCTGCAACTTAATATCTCAATATTAAGCTCTTTGTCATAAATACTTTTAACACAGCCCTTTTCAAGTTCAATCCTGTAAAACTGTGTTTCGAATTTATTCTCAAGCGGATTTTGAACCAGCGCTGCAGATTTAACCGGAACTACATAATATGTTTTATAGCCTATGGACGGGACTTCCCTGGCAATGAATACTGCCTCGGCTTTTTTTATACTGTTGTCATTATATCGCCCGATATCAGTGAGCTGGACAGCGACTTCATTTCCGGATGCATCTTTCAGACTGAGATCAAATGCGACTCCCTGATCAAATCCGATTCTGAAGGAGACGGGGTCATCCCTTTGCCACGAGAGGCTGTTGAAAACAATTACAGGAATCCCGTTCTCACGTTTAAGATTTATCCTTGAAGCAATACCATTTAATGCAGTTTCCGTTATTGAGCTTGCCTCCGCAAGTGATTCCTCAAATTTCCTCAGGAAGATGGCATCGGTTGATTCTCCGCCCTTGCCACCCCAGCCATGATCAGGATAGATTTTGGCTTCCCATGCCCGGTTGAGCCTTTCCACGGGGTAATATGAAAATGTTCCGCGCAATAATGCATCAATAGTACTGAATTTTTCTGCGACAGTCATCATTATGTCCCCCTCCCTCGATGCCTTTAATGCCCATTCATGGGAGGGTCCGTGAATATAAAGCCAGACTGCAGGGCGTTCCCCCGAGATGGCAGGAAGATTTAATGTTGATTCACTTATTATCTTTATGAATTCAGGGGCTGTCGCAAGCCTTATCTGAGGCAGGATCAGAGGCCTTATTTTACCCTTTTCGTCAGTGTATTTATTCAAACTAGTCCACTCATTAATGAGCCTGCTGTAATCCTTTGCGGGACTCATATCCCAATCCGACAGAAAGGGGATCACTGGCTTTGTACCGGGTTTATCATTATATCCTTTTTCCCAGTATATCGATTTCTTAGCCATTATGTCGGCAACTTCCTGAAAGTTGCTTTTCCCCAGGAATCCAAAATCCTCGCTATAATGTCCGGGTGAGTAAGCATAAACAAATGAACCGTCGGGGCTGTACCATTTATAAACACCTTTTTCATGCCGTGACATTACAAGGTTCTTTGTGCCTGATTTCGCCATTATCTGAGCCATCTGCATTGTCCTTCCCGGAACATCAGGATTCCAGTATGTATCAGGGAAATAGCCGTCAAGGTTTTCCCTGATCCATCGTGCGCCAAGATAGAACTGTCTTACAAGAGATTCCCCGCTGTACATTTCCTCATAAGGCATCTGATAGGTTGATCCGCATGTAAGTCTACCCTGTTTAAGCAGATTGACAAGATCAGTTTTTGCTTCAGGATGGCGGCCAAGATATTCCCTGATCATTAGTACATCCTCAATGTCAAACCTGTAACCAGGATCTTTAAGCGCAGCTTTCAGCAAAGGAGTCATAAGCATGGTGTCGCGCTCAATTATGCATTTCTCAAGAAAATCCATCCATGCAAGATCCTGGTGGCTGGAGTTCATAAGAAGGATCTTCCCTTTGCTAAGTTTTGATTTCGACAAAAGCATGACATTTTCGGATGGATTTGTCCCAACAGCCTTTTGTCCTGTTCTTTGTTCTTTAATAATATTTTGTGATACAGAGGTTTGCACTAATGTAAATAAACAAAAGATGCAGGCAAAATAAGACAAGCTGGTTTTCATAGGTTCATTTATTTGTAATCTGGAGATGACAGATATTGAAAGTTAAAATTTAAGGAAAATTATCACCATTAACCAATTAATTTGTTAAATAACCATGAGATTCTTCGCTTCACTTCGTTTCGCTCAGAATGACAGGTAATTGTGTTTTTGAAGAGGAGGTGGCCGGCGGCTTTTCCGCCGGCCACCTATTCCTCCCCTTAAAGCTCTCTAAGTAATTGTCATTCTGAGCGAAGCGAAGAATCTCCTATTTTTATTCGGACAGTATTGGAAAATATGAAAATTGGTATGAACCCTAGAGCAAGCTATGGACTCTTAAACGGTTCAAGAACCGAGGAATTAACCTTAGCTTCGCGTCCGCCGTTCGCGTGTTGCCGAAGCTTCAGCGGAGGTACAAGCTTTACGCGAAGGCGGATTAAAATCTAAAATCGAAAAATAATAGTTCCTAAAGAAAAACTGATAACTTAGAAATTTAAAATAATACACAATGAAAAAATATATCTTTTTGATCTTCGCATCTGTTATTCTTGCCTCCTGCACCACTAATTCACAACCGAAAAAATATCCTGCTGATATTGAAGAAAAAATTAAACAGGTTGAAAATAATCTTGCAGGATGGGTCCAGACCGGCACCAATGACCGGTGGAATCTCCAGGAAAGGATGAAAATAGATGGGATTAACGGCGTAAGCATAGCTGTAATCCATAATTACAGGATCGAATGGGCCCGGGGATACGGTTTTGCAGACATTTCGGAAAAGCGTCCGGTAATGGAAAATACACTCTTCCAGGCAGCCTCAATCAGCAAATCACTTAACAGTCTCGGAGTGTTGAAACTGGTACAGGAGAAGAAGCTTGACCTTGATTCGGATATTAACAACTACCTTGTTTCATGGAAATTCCCATACGATGAAAAATCGAACAATAAAAAGATAACTATTAAAAATCTACTCAGTCATACCGGTGGCCTGACAATTCATGGATTTCCAGGATATGCCAAGGGAGCGGCTCTTCCAACGCTTCAGCAGATCCTTGACGGCCAGAAACCTGCAAATACTGAAGCGGTCAGATCATCGGAAGAACCAGGCAAGGAGTACATTTATTCGGGAGGGGGAACTATCATTTCCCAGCAGATAGTTATGGATGTCACACATCAGCCATATGATATTTATATGAAGAAAAATGTCCTGGATCCGTTAGGGATGACATCCAGTTCTTATACCCAACCTCCGGATAGAAACAGGGAAAAGCTTCTTGCAACGGGCTATAAAGCTGACGGCACTGAAGTTCCAGGCAAGTATCATATATATCCTGAACAGGCAGCAGCAGGGCTATGGACAAATCCCACCGATCTGTGCAAATATATCATTGAGACCCAGCTTTCGTACAAGGGAGAATCGTCTAAGGTCCTTACACCTGAAATGACCAGACTGAGGCTCACTACAGTCCTTGAGGATGCAGCCCTGGGGACATTTGTAAACAGCAGGGTAACCGGTTCATACAAATACTTTAATCATAATGGCGGAAATGATGGTTTCTCATGTACCTCCATAGGCTGCCGCGATAGCGGAGAGGGTGTCGTAATCATGACTAATTCCGATAATTCTTCAATTCTTGAGGAAATCGCAAACAGCGTTGCCACAGTGTATAACTGGAAAGACTATTACCTGCCTGAAATCAAGAAGCTTGTACATGTTGATAAATCACTCCTGGAAAGGTACACCGGCAAATATGAGGTTAATGGCAGGCCGGTCACGTTTACATTGAAAGACAGCGTTCTGTTTGCCAATCCATTCGGGAATGTCCTATGGCAGCTCTATTTCACAACAGACACTGATTTTTTCATACGGGAGTCCAGAGGAATGGCGAGTTTCAGAGTTGATAAAAATAATAAGGTTGCCGGCTTCTGGGACGGAAATCAGCTGCAGAGGAAGATTCAATAATGGGATGTAGTCTTATTGTCTTGCATTCTTACTGTTTCACAGATTTCTGTCAACAGCCGAGTGTCTAGTGTCTTGTGTCTTACATTCTTTGTAACCCTTAATTCGGTAGAAACGATTTAGCGAGCGTCTCACTGTCGCCGAATTGCTTCATAAGAGCATTAAGGCGTTTATGAAGATATTTTTTCACCTGTGTATAAGCCGGATCGTTATAGACATCCTTAAGTTCCCGGGGATCAGCTTTCAGGTCATATAGTTCCCATTCGTCTATATCATAATAATAGTGGATAAGTTTGTAGCGTTCGGTACTAATTCCATAGTGACGCCTGACCATATGAGAACCGGGATATTCATAATAATGATAATAGTGCTCCTTTCTCCAGTTTGAAGGAGTCTTTCCTTTCAGTACCGGCACCATGCTCCTGCCCTGCATGTCAGATGGGATCTTTACTCCTGCGATTTCAAGAAATGTTTCAGGCAGATCGATATTTGATACCATATCGTTGCTTACACTCCCCGGCTTGATGACTCCCGGCCATTCAACGATCAGTGGAGTCCGGTAGGATTCTTCGAACATCCATCTCTTATCAAACCAGCCATGTTCCCCGAGATAGAATCCCTGATCTGAGGCATATATTACTATAGTATTCTTATCCAGTCCGGTTTTTTTCAGGAAATCAAGGATCTTTCCCACACTTTTATCCACTCCGGCAATGCAGGCCAGATAATCCTGAAGATATCTCTGGTACTTATATCTGGTCAGATCATCACCCTGGAGCTCTGATTTATAAAATTTCCTGATAATGGGATTATAAGCAGAATCCCAGGCAGCCATCTGTGCAGTATTCATCCGGCTGAGCCCTGTGAATTTCATCCTCGAACGATCCTTGTATAATTTCAGGTCTTCCTGGATCCGCATCGTTTTTGAAATGGTCATATCCTGTGTTTTTTCAGCCGTTCCCCTGCCGGAGTAATCATCAAATAAAGTTGCCGGCTCGGGGAAGGTCACGTCCTTGTAGAGTTTCAGTTCATCAGGCCCGG
Source organism: Bacteroidota bacterium (assembly GCA_030706785.1). Classification (GTDB taxonomy): domain Bacteria; phylum Bacteroidota; class Bacteroidia; order Bacteroidales; family VadinHA17; genus LD21. Next base: position 8,241 of record JAUZNW010000058.1, read on the forward strand.
GCTGCCACTCCCTGTGAGGTGCCTTGTGATGCATCATAAGCATGAAAGGCTTGCCTGAATCTTTAACTTCATTGAGCCATTTGATGCATTTTTCAGTAATAAGCTCTGTAACATAACCTTCTTCAGTATGTGTACCGTTCTTATCGATGAAATCAGGATTATAATAGCTCCCCTGTCCCGGCAGAATTTCCCAGTGGTCAAATCCTGTAGGATCGGACATAAGATGCCACTTGCCTATTATTGCAGTCGTATAACCTGCTTTCTGAAGAAGCTTCGGGAAAGTCTGCTGGGAACCATCAAATGGTTTTTGTCCCTCATTCATCAGAAAACCGTTGAGATGGCTGTATTTACCTGTCAGTATTACGGCCCGGCATGGACCGGATATTGAATTTGTAACCAGGCATCTGTCGAGACGCATCCCTGCCTTAGCTATCCTGTCGATATTCGGTGTCGGGGCGAATTCCTTCAGAGGACCTCCGTAAGCACTTATCGCCTGGTAAGCGTGATCGTCAGACATGATATAGATGATGTTGGGACGCGGGGCTTTTGCAGCCTGCGCATTTATAGCCGGGTAAATGGAAGTACTAAGTCCCAGTACTGTCAGAAGTTTAATCTCAATTTGCATTTTTGACCTGGTTTAGGATTTTAAGATACCGTAATTTTATTTTATCCTTCCCGGCTCTCTTCTGTTCGAACCCGGCGCATTTGTAATCTCATCCCCTAGGTCCAGCCTTGCTTCAGCAGCAATAGACTGGAGTTCAGTCACAATTTCAGGGTACATCGCAGCTACGTCGTACCTTTCCCCGGGATCTCTTCTCAGATCATACAGTTCAGTCCTGTCAACTTTTGTATTGATCGTTTTTCCCGGCCATCCGTCTTTGCCAGGTTCGACTCCCTCATATGATATGCATGGATGAGGAAGAACCATCTTCCAGTAATCTTTCTGAACACCTTCAAGGCTGTTCTGCCTGTAGTAATAGTAAATAGTGTGACGCGGAAAAGCATCTTTGTCACCCAGAAGGAGTGGCAGAATACTGACCCCGTCAATCTTTTTATCAGGTAACTTTGCTCCCGTAATCTGAGCAAGAGTCGGAAGAATGTCGATTGAGCACGCGAGCTTGTTGCAAACAGTGCCGGCTGGAATAACTCCCGGCCATCTCATTATGCATGGAACCCGCTGACCGCCTTCCCAGCTGGTACCCTTACCTTCACGAAGACCACCAGTGGTCCCGGCGTGATTTCCAAAATTAAGCCAGGGACCATTGTCACTTGTGAAAATTACAAGTGTGTTTTTCTCAAGGTCATTCCTCTCAAGGGCTTTAAGTACTTCACCGATTGACCAGTCAACCTCCATCATGACATCACCATACATGCCCTGCTTACTTTTCCCTCTGAATTTTTCAGAGACTCCAAGTGGCACATGAACCATTGAATGAGGCAGATACAGGAAAAACTTATCCGTCTTATGATTTTCAATAAATCTGACAGCTATTTCAGTGTACTTTGTTGTTAGCTTATCCTGGTCAGCAAGGGTGCGCACCTCTCCCACTTTTTCATTGCCTTCAATCAGAGGAAGAGCGGGGTATTTCATTTTAATGCTTGTTGTATCTTTGAGTCGTATCGGGACACCATCAAAATCCACAGGCCACATATCGTTTGAATATGGAAGACCACAGTACTCATCAAATCCGTTTTGCAGGGGAAGGAATTCTTTATGATGCCCAAGATGCCATTTACCGATTATGCCGGTATGGTATCCAATCGATTTAAGCATTTCGGCAATAGTTGTCTCATCAGGGTTGATCCCGATCTGCGCCCACGGCATCAGGGCACCTGATATGCCGATCCTGTTTGGATAGCAACCTGTTAGAAGGCCTGCACGCGATGCACTGCTTACCGCCTGGGGACAATAGTACCAGGTAAACTGCATGCCCTGGTTTGCCAGCCGGTCAAGATTCGGGGTTTCATACTGGTTTGCTCCTGTACGGCCGATATCACCATAGCCCATATCATCCATAAGGATGAGCACTATATTCGGCGTGCAGGGTTTAAGTGATTCATAGGCCTGGGCGTGAGCCTGAACTGCTCCCAGTGAGGCAGCTCCCATTCCGATAATATACTTTAAATCTGTCATATTGGAATTTTTAATTACAGGGAGTTACATGGAGAAGGCAGTGATTCACAAAATGTGCTAACTCTGTGAATCCCTGTTGTTCTCTGTGGCCCTCCTTGTGAGTTCTTTAATTTCGTGTTCTGCCTTTTTCTCTTATCTCTTTAAGAAGATCAGTTATCTCTTTAACAACCACCGGATTCTGAGATGCTACATTATTCTTTTCGCAAAGATCCTTTTTAAGATTATAAAGCTGCGGCATCGGGTCATTCCCTGTTTCTGTATTTGTATTTACCTGGATCCTCGGACCATCTCCCGGTTCGATATACTTCCAGTCATCTCTGATTATTGACAGTTTATTTCCCGGACCCTGTTCAACCAGCCATTCGCGACCCTTCTTTGACCGGCCAAGGAGAACATTAAGGTAGTTAAAGCTGTCGGGGCCTGCATCAGGAGTAAGCTTTTGCCCGGCAAGCGAGGACAGCGAAGCCATAATATCAACCTGGCTGAAAAGGGCATCAGAAGTTCCTGGTTTGATCCTGCCGTCCCACCTCACAATGAAAATCACCCTCGTCCCGCCATCGAATGCACTGTATTTTCCACCTCTCAGGGGTCCGGCAGGTTTGTGGCTTCCAAGCTTTTCAACTGCCTGGTCCTTGTACCCGTCATCCACAACGGGACCATTATCGCTGGTGACGATAATAATTGTTTTACGTGTAAGCTTCAGAGAATCAATTGTTTTTACGATCTCACCAACAGACCAGTCAAATTCGAGGATGACATCCCCTCTTGGGCCCATCCCGCTTTTCCCGGCGAATCTATTGTTCGGGACCCTCGGTACATGAATATCATGCGTTGCAAAGTAGAGAAAGAATGGCTTCTCCTTGTTCTCTTCAATGAATTTCACAGCCTTTGATGTGATGACATCGGCAATATCTTCATCGATCCAGAGAGCTGATTTCCCACCTGTCATATAACCTATCCTGCTGATACCGTTAACGATAGTCATGTCGTGACCATGGCTTGGATGCATCTTAAGCAGCTCAGGATTCTCTTTTCCTGTCGGCCAGTTTCCGACCTTTTGATTATAATTCACTTCTATAGGGTCTGCCGGATCAAGGTTTGCAACTCTCCTGTTCTCAATAAATACACATGGCACCCTGTCACCCGTGGCGGGTATTATGAAATTATAATCAAACCCAATATCCATCGGACCCGGCTTTATTTCACCGTTCCAGTCAGGACCTCCTTCTGGCCCAAGTCCCAGATGCCATTTCCCGACAACTCCTGTAGTATAACCCGCCTTTTTTAACATTGAGGCGATAGTAGACTTCCCAGGGCGGATAATGGCTGATGCATCTCCGGGAAGTATACCGGTCCCTTTTTTTCTCCAGGCATACTCACCGGTAAGTAAAGAATACCGCGAAGGGGTACTTGTTGCTGAGGTGCAATGTGCATTCGTAAACCTGAGGCCCTGGCCTGCAAGCCTGTCTATATTAGGGGTTTGTATGGTTCCGGCACTATAACAGCTTACATCTCCGTAACCAAGGTCGTCGGCATAGATAAGGATTATATTAGGTTTTTCAATTGTCTGCGCATGGATAAATTGAGAAGAAGTGGCCGATAATAATCCAATTGAACCTGTGAGAAAAAACAACTTATTCATTTAATAAAATCGATTAATAAGGATGATATACTTCAGTCTTCGGACTTCCGGCTTCGGTCTTTTTCTCACCATGGAGAACACCGCGAACACAGCGCTTCTCCCATTCTCCTATTCTCCCAATCTCCCCTTCAACTTCTTCAACTCTTTCAACCTCTTCAACTCCTTCAACCCATTCAACCTATCAGGGGGTCTTTTCATAAGCAAAAGGAAACACCTCAGACGGTGTATGTTCCTTATTCATGATCTCTTCCATCTTAATGACGATATCCGGATATTTCTGTGCCACATTTGTTGTTTCACCTATGTCGGTGACAAGATTGTAAAGCTCCAGGGTGCTGCCTGTTCCCTTGTCGGCATTCAGCTTTACAGCTTTCCAGTCACCCATCCTCACACCTTGCTTTCCACTCTGTTCATGAAATTCCCAGTAGAGGAAATCATGTTCTTTCTGCTTTTTCCCAATTAGTTCCGAAAGGAAAGAGATGCCGTCAATCCCCTGCGGGCATGTGGCACCAGTAATCTCAGCCAGTGTCGGCATGATATCCCAGAAAGCAGAAACATAATCCGATACCGAACCAGGCTTTATTTTTCCAGGCCATTTTACCAGCAACGGTGTACGGATGCCCCCTTCGTACATATCACGCTTGTAACCCCGCAGGGGCCCATTGCTGTCAAAATAATCAGGATCAGCGCCTCCTTCCAGGTGCGGTCCGTTATCGGATGCAAAAATCACGATCGTATTCTTTTCAAGACCGAGACTTGCTATTCTGTCAAGGATCTCTCCCACATAATCGTCCAGTTCGGTTATCATTGCCGCGAACGCGGCGTGTGACTCAGGCTGTGATCCATATGGACCTAGCCTGAAATCAGGTCCGCTGTCCGTGCCCTGAAATACTTTTTCAGGATTGAATTTTCCCCTGAACATCTCCATATACTTTTCCTTGGCGGAAAGTTCAGCATGAGGTATTGTTGTGGGATAGAAAAGGAAGAATTGTTTTTCTTTATTCTGTTCCAGGAAAGCAAGCGCCTTCTTATGGATCACATCGGGACTGTAAGCACCAGTCCTGCTACTATCATTTTCATGCAGAAGGATCTTTTGATTGTTATGCCACAGGTGATCAGGATAATAGTTATGGGCAAGACGCTGGCAATTATATCCGAAGAATTCATCAAAACCCTGCGAATTGGGATCGCCTTCACTTCCGATATATCCCAGTCCCCATTTGCCGAAAGCGCCTGTTGTATAACCTTTTCCCTTCAACATCTCTGCAATTGTTACGGATCCTGCAGGTAAAGGCCATTGACCCTCGGGCTGCCATTCCTTATTCCCTCGGATCGGTGTATGACCTGTATGAAGTCCGGTCATCAGGCATGAGCGTGAAGGAGCGCTGACAGTGCATCCCGTGTAATGCTGCCTGAAAAGCATTCCCTGCCGGGCAAGCCTGTCTATATTCGGTGTGGAGAATCTCTTCTGACCGTAACAGCCAAGGTCACCATATCCCAGATCGTCAGCAAGAATGAAAACAATGTTCGGCACGCGTTTCTCTTTTTCTTTCTGGCCACACGAAATCAGTGCAAGTGTGGTGCAAAGTGCCGCGGGTATGACAGGTTTCATTCTTGGGGATTGGTTATTGGTGATTAGTGATTTGTAATAAGTTGTTTGGGCTTACCATAATTGCCATCTGAACGCTGACCGCTGATAGCTGATAGCTGACAGCTGACAGCTTAAATACCTAATTTACGTATTCTGACTTTAAAAGCCTCCCGGGGATTCCTTACAAGTACCTGGTTGATTTCGTCATTGGTGAATCCCCTTGCTCTGAGCAGAGGTATAAATGAATCAAAGATATCTGTGTATCCGTTGATCTGTCCACCACCCGGTTTTGCCGGATCATACCAGCCAGAATCATGGGAGATAAGCACCTTATTCAGAAGGCCTTCTTTTTTCAATTCTGCAATCCTGTCGGCATAAAATTCCGGAGTACCGGTATTTTTACGTACATTATCCAGGGATATCCAGGCTCCTTCCTTCGCTGCCTTTATATTTCCCTCAGGAGTTCCTCTCTGGGCATGGACCCAGATGAATGCAGAAGGATCCACTCCCAAGCTTTTTAGTATCTCAATCTGGGCGAATGCAGGATTGTCAGGACCTGTGTGTGAAGCAATTACCAGTCCTGTTTTCAGGTGAGCGATGGCAGCTGCAGTGATCAGCTTACGGTGTTCCGGCGAAAGGGTATCTGCAGGATCGACTGCAATTTTAATGAAGCCTGGCTTAATACCAGTATCCTCAATCCCGTTTTCAAATTCTTTTATCCATATATTCGCGACTTCCTGAGCATCTGAGGTGTAAAAGCTTTCAGGTATAAATTTGTTCTTATTTGCACCGTAATATCCTGTATTAGTTATGAAGTTTATTCCGGCCTGCCTGGAAATGGATCTCAGAAGCAATGGATCCCGGCCCAGCCAGGCCGGAGTACAATCCACAATTGTTTTTACTCCCCTGTTCTTTGCTTCGATGACTAAAGGCAGTACATTTTTGATGACTGAATCCCTGTTCCATCTGAAATAGCCGGTACTGTCGGCGCCTATAAAATCGACCAGTATATGTTCGTGTTCAAGAGTTGTTCCCATCTTGCCAGGAGATTCCTGTCCGTTTACTGTCATAACATAATCCCGTGTGGAAGGATTGCAGGTAATTATTATTATTCCGAAAACCAGGAAGAGGATAATCCAGAGGATGATCTTCAGGGTAAGGTCGTCATCGTTTTTCATCGGAAGGTTTTGATTAATTTCAACAGGGATAAAAATAAAACAAAAATGTTGAAAACATTGAAAAATCGTTGCAGACGGGTTTGTCACCCGTCGCTTTAATTGCATTGTTAGGGAATACGAATCCCGGGATTATCCCAGTAATTATTTATATGAGTCCACATGGACATTTTTCACCGCACGACCTGACGGATCGATCATGTTTTTAAATGATGCATCCCAGGCCAGAGCTTCTTCAGTGCTGCATGCAACAGACGGCACTGAGGGAACGCATGCTGCAGCGGAATCAGACGGGAAATGCTCGGTGAAGATCGACCTGTAGAAATATTCCTCCTTCGACATTGGCGGATTGATCGGGAACCTGTACCTGGCGTTGGCTAGCTGCTCATCAGAAACCTCCTTTGCAGTGAGTGCCCTTAAAGTATCTATCCAGTTGTATCCTACCCCATCGGAGAACTGTTCCTTCTGTCTCCATGCAATGCTTGCCGGGAGATAATCCTCAAAGGCTTTTCTGAGCACCCATTTTTCAATCCGGTCTTTCGATATCATTTTGTCCTTCGGATTAAGCCTCATGGCTACATCCATAAATTCCTTGTCAAGGAAAGGAACCCGCCCTTCAACGCCCCAGGCTGCAAGAGACTTATTTGCCCTCAGGCAGTCGTAAAGGTGCAGTTTGCTGAGCTTTCTTACAGTTTCTTCATGAAATGACCGGGCATCAGGAGCCTTGTGGAAATAGAGATAGCCTCCAAAGATCTCATCAGCTCCTTCACCTGAAAGGACCATCTTCACTCCCATCGATTTGATTACGCGCGCAAGAAGGTACATCGGAGTAGAAGCCCTCACGGTAGTAACGTCGTAGGTTTCAATATGATAAATAACATCCCTTATTGCATCGAGGCCTTCTTCGACAGTAAAATTTATCTCATGATGGACAGTCCCGATATGCTCAGCCACTTTTTTTGAGGCTGCCAGATCGGGGGAATCCTGCAGTCCGACAGCGAAAGAATGCAGCTGTGGCCACCAGGCTTCTGTAGTGTCGCCCGACTCAATCCTTTTCGGAGCGAATTTTTTTGCCACCGCTGACACGACCGATGAATCCAGTCCGCCAGAAAGAAGGACACCGTAGGGAACGTCAGACATCAGCTGGCGGTGGACAGAGGCTTCCATTGCGGCTCTGAGATCACTTATTGAAGTAGTGTTGTTTTCAACTGCTTCATATGTCATCCAGTCGCGGTTATACCATTTTTTCATAACCCCGTCCCTGCTGTAAAGGTAGTGGCCTGGCAGGAACTCCTGGATTTTGTTGCAAACTCCTTCCAGGGCTTTTAGCTCGGAAGCGACGTAGAAATTGCCGAACTTATCCCAGCCCATGTAAAGCGGGATAATACCAATATGGTCGCGTGCAATAAAATAGCAATCATTCTCCCTGTCAAAGAGCGCAAAAGCAAAAATCCCGTTCATTTCCTCAAGGAATGCCGGCCCCTTGTCGCGATAAAGAGGCAGAATTACCTCACAGTCGGAATGCGTGAGGAATTCGTATGAGTTCTCATATCTTTTCCTGATCTCCTGATGGTTATAGATTTCACCGTTTACTGACAGAATGAGGTTTTTATCCTTACTGTAAAGAGGCTGCCTGCCTGACTGGGGATCCACTATCGATAAACGTTCATGGGCAAGAATTGCTTTTTCGCATGAAAAAATCCCGGACCAGTCTGGACCCCGATGCCTAAGCTTTTTTGACATCCTGAGAACTGTTGCCTTAAGTTCTGTGTGATTTACCTTCAGATCAAATACTCCTATTATTCCGCACATTGATAACTCTTTCTCTTTTTAGTCCCTTTCTCCGGATCAGCAAAAATAACAATTTATTTATCTTTAAAAACAATATTGAAATAAATAATACATAAAATGCTAAAATATATTAGTGTAATAACAAATAAACTTAATATTATGTATTATTAAGGCTATTTTATTATAAATTATTAACTGGACATAAATCATGGTTTTTGTGCTTCCACAGGTCCCGGGACTTATTGTGTTGATACGTTAAAGAATAATAAACCTGACTTTTTAAACAAAATAGTCAGATTGATTGTTATCTTCGCAGCTTAATTTTTCCGGTCTGGAACAGATGACAACGTAATGGAAGATAAGTCGGAAAAGATTATCGGAACAGCACAACAACTATTTGGACTCTATGGAGTTGAAAAGACGACCATGCAGGAAATCGCAGATGATCTTCAGATTTCAAAAGCTTCCCTCTATTATTACTTTCCTGATAAGGAGAGCCTCTACACAGCTGTAATAAGGAAAGAGCAGATGGAGTTTCTGAAAATCCTGGAGAACGACTTAAAATTTATTAAAGATCCTGCTGACTGCCTCAGAAAGTATACTCTGGCCAGGCTTACATATTTCAGGAAACTGATGAATCTGAGCAGGATCAGACTGGAATCGTATTCAGTTCTCAGGCCAAAGCTTGCCGGATCGATGGTAGATTTCCGTGAAGAAGAGAAAAAGCTCATTATAAAAATTCTGGAACAAGGAAAGGAGACCGGACGATTCAACATAGCTGATACGGAGAAGACGTCGGCATTATTCCTTGATCTGTTAAGAGGACTTCGGAGCGCTTTTATAACTGACAAGGAACTTCTTGTGATTGACAACAGTGAATACAAAATCCTTTCTGAAAAGGTGATCGGGATCACTGAAATATTTATTAAAGGATTGATGTACAAATGATTAAAGTCGTTATATCTTAATTTAAAATAGATGGAAAAGAAACCAGCCAGAAAGAAAATAAGAGTTTTTATTCCCCTCGGGATTGTCGTTCTTGGAATACTTACCGGAGCCTTTCTCTGGTACAGGGACTATTCCCTTTATATCACAACCGATGATGCCCACCTTGATGCAAACAATGTTACCGTGAGCTCAAAGATGCTTGGCCGTATAGTTACCATCTATGCTGATGAAGGTGATACGGTAAGGAAAGGACAGTTACTGGTTGAGCTTGACAGTTCAGACCTCATTGCTCAGAAAAACCAGGCCATAGCATTAAGGAATCAGGCCCTCTCCAATATCAGGCAGGCGGAAACAAAGTATGTTTCTGATCAGCAGGGACTTAAGGTCGTAGAGATCAATCTTGAAAAAGCAAAGGATGACCTTGACAGGGCCCAAAAACAATCTCAGGGCGGAGTTATCACGCAGGAACAATTTGACCATATAAGGAAAACTTACGAAGCTGCATCAGCGCAGGTTGATGCTTCAAAGGCCATGCTTTCCGTTTCCAGAGCACAGGTTGCATCAGCTGAAGCAGCAGCAGAATCAGCTAATGCCCAGATAAAAGTTCTTGAAACTCAGCTGCGGAATACCAGGCTTTATTCACCCGATGATGGAATTGTTGCCCGAAGATGGTTACTCCCGGGTGATGTTATCCAGGCCGGACAATCTGTCTTCACTCTGATAAATGACAGGGATGAATGGGTATTGGTGTATCTTGAGGAAACAAAGATCTCTGATGTACATGAAGGTCAGCAGGCCAGCTTCACAATAGATGCTTTCCCGCATGTGAGGTTCTATGGAAAGGTATACCTTCTCGGTTCGAGCACAGCCTCAGTTTTTTCCCTTATCCCGCCTAACAATGCTTCAGGCAATTTTACAAAAGTGACACAGAGAATACCATTGAGAATATCTATTGACAGTGCAGACACCGGACATAAAATTTCAACCTATAATATTCTCAGCGGGATGTCGGCTGTCGTCAAAATAAGAAGGAAGTAAAAATGGACCGGCGCAGAACTGCATCACACAGAATAAGGAATTATGTAAGAAGACCTGACTCAGTCTTTCATCCCAGGCATAAGTCCTATAAATGGTTTCTTCTTGTCAATGTCATGATTGGGACCTTCATGGCAGTCCTGGATGCAACTGTCGTAAATACAGGGCTTCCAAAAATCATGGCCTCGCTGGGGGTAGACCTGAATACAGCCCAATGGATCATTACTGCCTATATGCTCGCAATGGCTGTAATGCTTCCAACCTCCGGCTGGCTTGGAGACAGATTCGGGTTTAAAAAGATGTATTTTACCGGCCTTTTGTTGTTTACAACAGGATCTCTTCTGTGCGGGCTGTCAGTAAATGAGAATATGCTCATTTCATCAAGGGTCATTCAGGGACTGGGTGCGGGAATGATCCAACCATTAGGTCTGGCTATAGTGACACGGGAGTTCCCTCCGAATCA
>JAUZNW010000059.1 GCA_030706785.1 Bacteroidota bacterium
ATAAGGATAATATGGAAGGAACATTGAAACAGATAGTACATCTCACTACCCAGGATTTTAAGGACAAGATCTTTAATTACGATAAGTCGAAGGAGTGGAGGTATGAAGGGAACCTGCCTGCAATCGTCGACTTTTATGCCGACTGGTGCATGCCATGTAAAATGGTAGCGCCGGTACTTGAGGAGCTGGCTCAGGAATATGCCGGGAAGATAATGGTTTACAAGGTAAATACGGAAGATGAACAGGAACTTGCCTCGGTGTTTGGAATCCAGAGCATACCTACACTTCTTTTTATTCCGAAGGAAGGACAACCCCAGGCAGCAATGGGAGCGCTGCCAAAACAGACTTTTGAGAAAGTGATAAAAGATATTCTCCTTAGAAATTAATACATCAGAAAGATGAAGAAGAACATGGGAACCGTCGACAGAGTGATCAGGATACTGATCGCAGCCGCAATCCTGATCCTTAAATTAACTAACATAATTTCAGGCACGTTTGCTGTAGTACTTCTGGTTCTGGCCGGTATATTGGTTCTCACGAGCCTGGTTGGAATTTGTCCTCTTTACCATCCGTTAGGTTTAAGCACAAAAAAGAACTAGATTCAGTTTCCGATAAAACTGAAAGGACATGAACCACTTCACCAGGCACAACCTCTGGTGAGGTGGTTTTTTATTTCCATTTCCAGTATTCTTTCTACCTCATCATTTCTGGTTTGCCTCTACCTATTATTAGTAAAGTCCTAATTTATTATTGCATTATTCTGATCAAAGAGACAGGCAAGATTATAAGTTGTTCCAAATCTCACCTCAGACTCTCCTCTGTGTGTAATGTTCTAGATAAATCCAAGCCGCTTCAGAAAAATGAAATAATTCTAAAAAAAGTTGAAAGAATTTGCTTAAAAAATGTAATCTGTCTGCCACCGGTTTTTTGAAATTTATACTCAGGTGTTTAATACGCCAGAAAGGGAATTCTCAGAACGCAAGGGGATATCAGGGATATGCGAAATCAGTATGAAAAGAATCTTTCGGGAGATTATTGCTTCCTGAAACAGGATTATGGATCGGTCCATGTCATTTCAGGCAGATATACAGCTGCTGATAATGATGTATTTATGGAGAGGATCAACTGTATCATAGATAAGAATATAGGAAATTTTGATTTTAATGTTGATGCCCTCGGGGAAGAACTGGGTATAAGCCGCGTTCATCTCTATCGTAAGGTAAAGGGACTGACAGGCAAATCGCCGGTATTATTGATACGCAGACTACGCATGCAGCGCGCCGCAAAACTGATTGATGACGGGGCCGGTAATCTTGCTGTAATTTCTCTCAGTATAGGTCTCCTGAATCCTTCATATTTCTCAAAGCGGTTCAAGGAATTCTATGGCAATTCACCTAAATACTTTGTACACCGATTTGCAAAGGAAACTGTTGCCTGATCCGTATTGCCGGCAACTAACTTTATACCAATGTTTTCGAATTAGCAGAAAAAGAAAAGGATGCATGATTCCTCATTTGAAGCATCCTCTCTAAATTTTAAATGACTTTTTGTTACCTGAGTTTTTTGAAATAGAATATTTCGTTTTGTGTATCCACTCTCAGTATAATTTTTTCATTCCCTTTTGACAACTCGACAAAATAATTGTCTTCATCGGCAAACTGAGTTTCCCAGAGAGACATATCGGTTTCATTCATTTCGTTGTCATCAAAGAATATTACGGGCCCTATCGAATAGCCCTTATACTTATCTTTTATCCTCTCCTGAACTTTTACGGGGAGATCTGCAAAGGTCTTTACCTCAGTTGTTCCTACAAGTATTCCGTCCGGATCATAATAAGCGGACATCTTATGACCGGTCTTTGTAAAGTCAACCACATCAAAATTCGATTCCCTGTACCATTTCAGATTACTGACATCTCCGAAATCCGAATAAAAATTTGTCCTGACGATTTCAGGTATGGTAACCACATTGGTTACGATCACCGGTGCGCTTTCCGCTCTTAACTCATTTGGTTTCTTTGGCATGGTTGCACGTGCCATTTCTGTCTTGTCTCTTTGCCCCATTGCTGCCGACAAAGCAAGAAGAAATACTATCGGAAGAATGATAACTCTTTTCATAGCTTAAAATTTAAATTTCGACTTAACAATTCGTTCTTTAATCTCACCGCTGATTAATTTTGCAGCCATCCTGCAATTTTAAATCAGACTAATCAAAACAAACAAACCTTTATTTGTTTTGTTCGACAAGACTCCCTCTGGGCATGTTCTGCCCCTGCAAACAGGGATTGAAAGACAGCAGGGAATGCCTGTCATTGATAACCGGTTCCTGGCAAGTTAATTTTCGATCAGGTACCTGTTCAGGTCAAGTGGTGGTTTTGTCCCCCCGGGCAGGAATGACCTGAAGGGATGGTCCTTTGAATACTCGGCAAATTCAGCTTTGATTGCTTCAAGCACCTTTGATTTTGTAAGTAGATCTAGAGCTGTGCAGGCAATAACCTTAGCCCCTGCATTAAGTCCTTTCCATGCTGCACTTCCGTAACCTGATGTGACAGTGGACCAGTGATGGCCTATAACACCAGTTGGCGCTCCGGGGAAATTCAGGGTGGCTGTGGGAGCAATGAGAGATACGTCTCCCACATCCGTGGAAGCACCACCCGTTTGAACAGCTGAGGGCTCCTTCAAGGGACTAACCTTGACATTATATCCCTTCTCTTCGGCTCCAATAGTCTTCTGAAGGGCCTTTGCAAATGCATTCTCAGATTCACTCCATTCAGGCATTCCAATGAGCTCTATGTTCCTTTGAATAGCTTCTGCCATTCCCCTGTTTGAATGTTTCTGGTGAATTCCAGAAATAACTTTTATGGTATCAAGGGTTGTTCCGGTAGCAAGAGCGGCTCCTTTTGCACAATCGATTACCCGTTTATACATTTCCTCAAGCCTTTCGTCTGTTTCTCTCAGGTAATACCAGACTGTGGCTCTTTCGGGGACTATGTTGGGCGCTGCGCCTCCATCGGTTATAACATAGTGCATCCTGTGGGTATTGTAAAGATGTTCCCTTAGGAAATTCGTGGCGACATCCATAAGTTCCACAGCGTCGAGTGCACTCCTGCCACTCCAGGGCGCTGCTGCGGCATGCGCTGTTTTACCTTTAAATGAGAACAGAACTGATATTACAGCGTTACCGCTTACACCATACCCGGTTTGCATTTCTGAAGAGGAATGATTATCGATTATTGCATCAACATCCCTGAATATACCTTCTCTGACCATATAGGCTTTGCCTATCAGGATCTCTTCTGCAGGTGATCCGAAGAATTTTATCGTTCCGGAAAGATTGTTTGCCACCATGCTCCTTTTAACTGCAATGGCTGCTGCAGTCCCTGCTGTACCCATCATATTGTGACCGCATCCGTGGCCAGACGCGCCGGTGATTAAAGGATCCTGGTATGGCGTAAGCGCTTTTTGTGAGAGCTTGGGAAGCGCATCAAATTCACCAAGGATTCCGATCACAGGCTTGCCACTGCCCCATGAGGCTACAAAGCAGGTCGGCATCCCTGCAACATTCTTCTCAATAGTAAAGCCTTCCTGCTGCAGGGCCCTGATCAGTATGGCCGATGACCTGAATTCCTGTAGCCCTGTCTCTGCAAAATGCCAGATTGAATCTGCCATCTTACCAAACTTCCTGACGGTTGTGCTGTCTGACAGGAACTCAATCGCATCCTTCTTCGCTTTATACAGGTCTGCTTTCAATGCCTTATCGTCTCCGGCTTTTTTCTGACTGAAAGCCAGGGATCCTGAAAGGACGAAAAGGGCTATTGTAATGCAAGGTTTTGCATACCTGTCGATTTTTTTCATAGGTTACAGGTTTTGGTTGGTCATCTGTGAACAGAGACAAATTTAGCATTTTAGAGGCTACTATTTAACTTCTTCAAAAACTTGCACAGAAGTACCCTGACCTGCCTGCCGGCAAACAGGGTAGTCACAGAATTCTTAAAAAAGTAATATGAAGAACAAAATGATCAGGCTATTTTAAACGCAATTTGCTAAATTTGGTGATGGTGAACAGAATATCCTGCTATATTACCTGATTTCTCCATTTTCTTTTACTGGTCACCTGGGCACTCTCAAAATTGCTTTTATGAAAAAAAATAAAATAATACTGACGGTCCTCCTGCTAGCCATTATCCTTGTTGCCGTGATCATGATCATGAACAGGGAAAAAAAGACTGCTGCAGAGAATTTAATAATCTACCCTTTCAACGGAGCACTTTTTCCTCCGGAGTTTCCTGCCCCGACTTTTGAATGGAACACTGACAGAAAAGATACTTCAATCTGGAAGGTGTCTTTGGAGACACGCAACCGGAAATTCAGAATAGATGATAAAGTTCGTCAATTGGGTTGGACACCCGATAAGGCACAGTGGGACAGTATAAAACTACTTTCAGCTTTTGGGAAGATTGATTTCAGTGTGGCACGTTCAGGGGATATAAAAATATATGATAAGGTCACTTTCAGTTTGAGCAGGGACTCAGTCGGGGCTCCGATCCTGTACAGGCAGATGCCTATTCCTTTCTACCTTGCCGAGAAGCAGCTCGATTCTATGAACTTTATGCTCATAAATATCGGCAGCAACGAACCACCCCATACAGCGATGAAGTCATTTCCGGTTTGCGGCAATTGTCATTCCTTCAGTGCTGACGGGAATCTGATCGGCCTCGATCTGGATGCAGGACGAAGGGATAAGGGCGGCTATTTCACTTCCATGATCAATGATACCATAATCTTCGATATCGGCACGTACATGTCGTGGTCAAGGATAGAGAAAAGAAGCACCTTCGGCCTTTTCTCAAGGGTCTCTCCTGACGGCCGTTACATTGTTACAACTGTGAAGGACCGCGTTGTATCGAAGACTCCGCCGCTCAATAGGTACGAGAGCTTTGCCTATTCCCTTCTTTTCTTTCCTGTTAACGGGCATCTTGCGGTATACGACCGGCAAACCCATATTCTGAAGGAGCTTCCCGGGGCAAATCTCGATGAATATGTCCAAAGCAATGCATTCTGGACACCCGACGGGAAAGAGATAATTTTTTCAAGAGCAAAAGCATTGCCGAGAGAAAATGATATCTACAAATTAACTGTGGAAGATGCCAATATTCTCGATCAGTTCGAGCAAAAAAAGGTACCTTTCAAGTTTGACCTGTACAGGATCCCTTTCAATAACGGGAACGGAGGAAAGGCAGAGCCTGTAGCAGGGGCATCCGGAAACGGAAGAAGCAATTATTTCTCCGCTGTCTCTCCTGATGGGAAATGGCTCGTATACTGCCAGGCTGATAATTATATGCTTCTTATGCCCGACAGCCGGCTGTACATTATTCCCGCAAAAGGCGGAAAGCCCAGGATGCTTGAATGCAACCTGTACTCCCTCAACTCATGGCATGCATGGTCACCAAACAGCAAATGGCTGGTCTTTGCTTCAAAAGGGTTAAGCGTCTTTACAGACATGTTCCTGACGCACATCGATGAAAAGGGACATGCTTCCATACCTGTCGTGCTTGACAGGGCAAGAGCTTACCACAGGGTAGCAAATTACCCAGAGTTCATCAACCGCAGACCCGATGACAAATTCGTAATGAAGTATGATTATGTTGAACTCGCGCATATAAGAGCTGCCCTGCGTGATGGTGACAGGGAGAAGGCAAAACTGCTTTTCGCCAGACTCATTGAGCAGAACCCTTTCTTTTTCAGCGAGGATTATGCGATGTTAAGCAAATATCTTTTCAGAATGGGATTGAAGGAAGAATCGCAAAAATATTCAGGAATGGCAAAAACATCGACCAACTCATTCGTACCTGAAAACTAGGGCCAGCACCTTCATAAAATTTCATAAAATAATGAAAAAAACAGCTATGCTTGTGGCTTTGATCCTTACATGTCCGGTGATCCGGTCACAGGAGAAGGAGTTCAAAATACAAACTTTTTCAACCCATTTTGAACGGATTGAGATAATCCGCATGGGTCCGGGAGCAGACATGCTTGAGGGGATCAACAGGGCTGCGAAGGAGAAGAATATCAAAAATGCAGTTATCATTGCCGGAATAGGTTCCGTGACCGACTACCATTATCATGTTGTCAGTGACAAGAACCTCCCTCCTGCCCAGGAGTATCCGAAAGCTTCTGTTGCAATGGATCTGGTCTCCGTTCAGGGATATATCATGAACGGAAGGGTGCATGCTCATATCGCTCTGTCCGATGAAAACAGCATGGCCGGAGGTCACCTGGAACCCGGGACAAAGGCTCTTACGTTCTTTATCATTACAGTCGGTGTACTTCCTGACGATATCGATCTTACAAACCTCGATAATTACAAATTCTGATCAAATCCCGATGAAGAAGGGGAAATTCTCGATACAACACAGGATCCACAGCTTCAGCAATGCATTCAGGGGCATATACCTGGTGGTCTGTGATGAGCATAATGCGTGGATCCAGATCGCAGCCGCGATTTGTGCTGTTGTTGCCGGTATCCTTCTTAAAATAACACCAGGTGAATGGACTGCGGTAGTTATTTCTGCCGGATTTGTCCTTGCCCTTGAAATGGCCAACACCGCAATAGAAAGGCTTGCTGATTTCGTCTCTCCTGAAAGGCAGGATCTTATCAAAACAGTTAAAGACATCTCTGCCGGCGCAGTGCTGACGGGTGCTATTACAGCATTGGTTGTCGGTTTAATTATTTTTCTGCCGAAAATTATTCATGTGATTTTTTAAACAGGTACAGGTCGCGGGTTGCAGGTTGATATAGGAAAATCACTAACTTACGGTTCAAAACCAGCTACCATGAACAGACGACATTTTATAAGGAACACCGGCATTGCAGGCGGGATGATGATGATCTCTCCATTGCTGGATCATGCAGATGAAGTGCCTGCAGACAGCTTTCCGCTGATTGACATGCATGTTCACACAACAAGCAACTTTACAATAGCAAACATCCTTGATATTTCCAAAAGAACGGGAGTAACCTTCGGAATTGTTGAGCATCCCGGACCTTTTGCAGCAATAAGGAATAATGATGACCTGAAGAACTATATCGACAGGCTGCGTCCTTACCCTGTCTATATCGGCCTGCAGCCTACCTTCCCTGGATGGTCGAAAGATTTTTCGCCCGATCTGCTGGCACAGCTCGACTATATACTTATGGATCCGCAGAGAGTCCCGATGGCAAACGGTGAAGTCCTGTCCATCTGGCAGTTCGATACCTATATCGATGACACTGAAGAGTTCATGAAGAGGTATATGGATTATGCCCTGCAGATCCTTAACAATGAACCTGTTAAGATTTTCGGATGGCCTCTCTTTCTCCCTGTATGCATAGCCCGTGATTACTATACTTTATGGACCCAGGATCGCATGCAGCAGTTAATCTCGGCTGCAAAAAACAGGAATATTGCTATAGAGATAAACGACATGGCTCACACACCTCATGAAAAATTCATCCTGGTGGCAAAAGAGCAGGGTCTCAGGTTTACCTTCGGCTCAGATTCACGAAACCAGATCGCAGGACAGCTCGTTTATTGCAAGTCAATAGCTGAGAAATGTAAGCTTACCAGGAAAGATTTCTTCATACCGGAAAGGATCATCTGAAAAAGTTGAATCTGTAACAAATAATTACTGATCCCTGTCCTGAACAATTCGGTACCCTTAATGTTTTTATAACGATAAAAGGGTACAAAAATGTCAGTCTTACAAATCTTAAGAAGATACAGGCTATTGTTGATCATGCTCCTTTTCATGATATTCATGTATTCGTGCATGGATGCTCTTTGTCCAGCCTATACAGGTCAGGCTGTTTACAATTCCAAAGAGCTTCACAAATTCACCAGAATGTAGGATCATACGGAAGGATCAGGATTTCATTTCAAAAGCTATCGGAATTGCGCAAAGTTCGCAAAGGAATGGATTTCAGGAATTTACCTTTGCGGTTCCTTAGCGTTCTTTGCGCCTCCCTGCCGGCAGAGAGGGTTAAAAATTACTTTTTCTACAGCCCCGTTATGATTCCTTAACTTTATGGACCTTGTCTTTGCTCTGTGTAGCTTTCTCCTCGTTGAAAATAAAAGTTCATTTAATCGCCTCTGATGTCATGACTGCCTCATCGATCATTTATTTTTAACTTTATTAGCATATATGTCAAATTAATCAGGTCAGATGACTTTTTAAATATAAAATTATGCCGAAACACATTGGAATAGTCGCATGCAGTTATGAAGGTGCAGCACTCTGTTACCAGACAATCTGCAAGGAAGGATCACAATATCTTGGAGAGCATTCGCATCCGGAGGTAAGCCTTCATAATCATCCCCTGAGCGACTATATGAAATTCATAAATAATGGAGACTGGGAAGGTGTGGCCGGATTAATGCTTTCATCGTCAGAAAAACTATTCAGGGCAGGTGCCGATTTTCTGATAAGTCCGGATAATACAATCCACCAGGCGTTTCCGCAGGTCTCCAGGAAGTCACCTCTTCCATGGCTTCATATTGCAGATGAAGTGGCAAAAGAGGCAAAATCAATGAAATATATAAATATCGGGATCCTAGGCACAAAATTTTTAATGGAGGGGCCGGTCTATCATGATGCACTGGCAAAACATCATATCCGTTTCCATATTCCTCCTGAAAAGGAAAGACAAAAAATAAACATGATCATTTTCAAAGAGCTTGTTTATGGAGTTATAAACGGTGCATCAAAAAGGTATTTTCACGATGTAATAAATAAATTCAAATCAGACGGTTGTGATTCCGTTATCCTTGGCTGCACTGAAATACCGCTTATAGTCCTTCCTGCAGAATCGCCACTCCCGGTCCTCGATTCGACAAGGATCCTGGCACGGGCGGCGTTGAGGCATTCGATCGGCGAAAAGGTTGAAATTTAATCATCATTCTGTTGAACAAAGGTGCCACCGGAATCGTTAAAGCTTTAAACAAAAAAAATTGCCTTGAAAAGAAATGCTTTAGATTTCAGAGGATTAGTCTTTGTCGTCATTACAGGTTTAATTTTATCATCATGCAGCAAGAAATCGACTCCTGCTGATGATCTTGTCGGCACATGGACCGAACAAAGCAGCACTGCTGATGCAAAGGTCGGAACAAAGCCGCTTTTACAGTACTTTACCGAAGATCTGGGATTGACAGCCACTGAAGCCCAGCAGGCACAGGCCCTTTTTAACTTCAGCATTCAACAGGATTTTGCCGGAACCATCCAGATAAAGTCCGACCATACTTATACCTCAACGCTTGGCGGACAGTCTGATGCCGGAACCTGGAACCTGAGCTCAGACAACAAGCAGCTGATAATTGATTCGAATACTGAGAATCCCTTCGTACTGGATGTGGCTAAATTGACATCATCGATGATGGAACTCAAGGGGACTGCTACGATCAGTCAGGATCTCAATAATGATCAGATCCCTGAAACAATAATTGTGAGCGTGGATCTGAATTTCACCAAGTAACGGGGTAACACTCATTTTTTGTTTCCCGCAGTCCCGATATTAATCGGGACCGCTGATTTTCGCAGATCAAGCCCAAAACCACCCCGTCACGCTTACAGCGTGACACCCCTCCTTAAAAAAGGAGGGGAAATTTATGAAATTCAATAAATTACCTTTCTCCTCCTCCATTAAAAGGAGTATCCCATCCGCCAGCTGGCGGATCAGGAGGAGGTGTTGGACTTTTAATGCAGCCTCTACAAATATTCCACAATTTCATCGAGAGGCTTTCTCTTTTTTGACAGTGATTTCCTGTAACCCTGTCTCGGGTAACCAAGTGGTGTTATACCATAAATAATCTGGTTTCCGTCCAGGTTAAGAGCCTCCCTCAGCATTATCGGGTTGTAGGCTGCGATCCAGCACGCTCCGACACCTTCATTTTCAGCAGCAAGGATGATGTGAGTCATAGCTATTGCCACATCTGTCTCGATCGAGTTGTATCCGTCATAACTGCGGTTCCAGGCTATGTTCCTCAATCCTACTGATACCAGTACATGCGGGGCATCCCTGAACCAGTCACGCTGGTAGCATTCCTTTACTTTCAGAAGCATTCCGGTGGATGATATCAGAAGGAACTTCCAGGGCTGGTAGTTGCATGCCGAAGGAGCCATCCTTCCTGCATCCAGTATTTTCTCAAGAACCTCTTTCGGTACAGGCCGCTCCGGATCATAGCTGCGGACGCTTACACGTGAACGGATCAGGTCATTATATTCCATACCAGATTAAATACTTGGTTACAAACGCAAGGTAAAAAATTTTCAGACTTTACAAGGCTCTATAATTGAAGTAGCATTGGAAAAATCAGTACAAGATCCAGAATTTATAAATTGAATTACAGTTGACAGGAATGAGATATAGATTGACAATAAATGATTATTTTCAGGAACACTAATTTCAACAAAGGAGGACAGAATTATGACAGAAAAATCAGGGATGAGCCGCAGAAAGTTCATGTTTACGTCATTGGCTGCCACAGCAGCACTGGCAACCAGGGTAAGTTTCGCACAGGGATCTCAGCCTAAACCAGCCGGTATGAAAGTCGGATTGTACAGCATTACTTTTCTTGGAATATGGTTTCGTGGAAAGGCCATGCCGCTTGATGAAATGATCAAATGGGCGAAAGGACATGGTTTTGAAGGTGTAGAGATTGACGGCAAACGTCCTCATGGCAATCCTGTTGACTGGCCTACAAAACGCTGTAAGGAACTCCGGTCGATTGCAGACAATACCGGGATTGATATTTACGGGGTAGCCGCAAATAACGACCTTAGCAGCCCAATGCCTGAATTCAGGGAGGCACAGATTGCCTATGTCAGGGATCTGATCAGGATGACAGCAGATCTGGGCGGAAAAACGCTGAGGATGTTTCTGGGATGGCCGGGGGTCACAAAACATCCGCAACTCGCGAAGTACGAGATTGCCAGGGACATATGGAAGTATACGCATGAGAAGTTCTCAAAGGAGGAGATCTGGGGCTGGTGTCGTGAAGGGCTGGCTGAGTGCACAAAATATGCGGAAAATGCCGGCATTACCCTTGCATTGCAGAACCATGCCCCGGTTATTGAGGACTATCCGGATGTTATAAAGATGGTTAGAGATATTAATTCCCCTAATCTGAAAATATCATTGGATGTATGGGCTTTGCTGGATAAAAGTCCCGAAGGGATTCAAAAGGCTGCCAGGGCTGTAGGCAATCTGCAGGTGCTGTCCCATTTTGGCGATGATATTAATGACAGGGATGCAAGCGGCAAGGTAACGGGGGCAGATTACTACCCGCATTTTATAAAGGCAATGCATGACATCGGATTTTCGGGATATCTCGGTTACGAGTTATGTCACCCGCTGCCGGTAGTCAACGGACAAACGGTCGGTATTGAATATGCCGGGAAAAAAGCAGAGGAAGCTGCTGAGTTCATGAAGGGACTTATTGCAGAAGCATCGAAAGGGTAAAACCTGTTCAAAAGCTAAAGGAACCTGAACCTTTCGGTAATATAACCCGGCAAACTTCAGACCTTTTTAAGCACCTTGTAGAGGTCCTGTAGCTGGTTCACCAGGTCATTCAGCAGGCGATGATTCTGATCGGTAAAACGTGCAACCACGTACTGGGTGTATAGTCCGATATTCTCATCAACATTCTTTATTCCGGTGTCTTTCATGAAATCTTCCCTGAATTCATTAAACCTGTTGCGGGTACCTATGAATGCCATAATCTTTTTTATTAGGTTATAATTTATATCTATTATGATCCCTGTCCGGCAGGATGTCAGAAAGGGGATCAACATATTTAATTACGTAACTAATTACGTAATTAATTGCGTAATTAAACAAAAACCGGTTGTACTAAAAGTATTTCTTGAATTTATCGCCGACCTTAAAATAGGTGTAGACTCCCGCATCTTCACCGGTAACATGTATAGCTTCGCCATCAACCTCATAAGTGCTGTGTTCGCCGGCCACCTGCGAAAAATAAACAACAAAACTTTTCCCTTCCTCATCTTTCATAAGGACAAGAGCAAGGTTCTGATGGATGTCTGACTTTAGTGATCCGTTGCATAACGGGCAAAAGAAATCCAGGATTTCACCCTTCTTAAATTCAAATGAAGGATGCTTTACGCTTGAATAATTACCGATCTGCGGGCTGAGGAGCAGAAGAGCACTTTGACTTTGGCTGTTTTTCACCTTGAAGGTTATGTGACTTCCGACCCTCAGATGCCCTTTGCATTTGGGACATAAAAAATCATTCATTTCCTGTTAAGGTTTTAATTCTTATTGTAAAATTTATTTATAAAGTTACGAAAATTGGTACTGTTAACCTATCGGAGCCGCCTTGTAAAAATTTAAAACAGCAGTGCAGGCTAATTTCTTATCCTGCAGATTCTTATCAATATGAAAAATTTTAGTAAATTACATTAGTATTTTAGCCCGTTCTATAATAAAAAACTCTTGAAATGAAAAAGACTATCCCTCTTCTTATCCTCCTGTCAGGTTTCCTGATCCATCCTGCATTAAGCCAGGTCGATTCTTTAGTTAACAAATACGCCATCAGGGATACTCAAAATCTGAAGGTGACACTATTCGACAGTGATGACCCTTTACAGATAACTCTCAGGTTTGACATTTCAGCATACAAAAAGAATAAATCTGACGTGGAGTATCTTAATGCTATCCTGACTTATCATACCAGTGAGACAGATTCCATAAACAAGAACATAAAAGTGAGGGCAAGAGGGGAGATTCGCCGTACTGGTGTCTGTGATTTCCCGCCTTTATTATTGAATTTCAAAATGAAAGACTCAGTTGGAGGAGAGTTTTCGGGAATCAATAAATTGAAAATAGTACCATATTGCAAAGTAGGCTATGAAGATTATGTATTAAGGGAATATCTTATATATAAACTGTATAATTTGCTGACGGATAAAAGCTTCAAAGTAAGACTTTTTAAAATTAATTACATCAATACGGCAAAGCCGGGTAAAACTATCAGTCAGTACGGATTTGCCCTTGAACCAATCAGCCTGCTTGAAAAGAGGATACATTCTGGCGAGGTAAAATCTCAAAACCTGTCCCAGAGAAATATCAAACCTGATATGATGGACAGGTTTGCAATCTTTAATTATATGATCGGGAATACAGACTGGTCAGTTCCGATCCGTCACAATGCACTGGTATTATCACAGGGTGGTTCCGACAATACTGAGCTTGGAATAATCATCCCTTTTGATTTTGATTATGCCGGACTTGTCAATACCGTATATGCGACCCCCTTTGAAACCCTGCCGATCAAAACTGTCCGCGATCGTCTCTATTTATCACTGTGCAGGAGCGATGATGTATTCACAAATGCCCTTAAGGAATTCGCAGATAAAAAAGACCAGTTTTATAAAGTGATCAACGATTTCCCGTACCTGAGCGCCAGATCCAAAAAGGATATGATAAACTTCCTGGGGGGATTTTTCAGGGATTTCGATAAGAGAAATTCGATAGTATACAAATTGCAGAACGACTGCAGGTGGTTCGAAGAACAGGCCAACCTGAGGGTGCGTTGAACTGCAAAAACAACTTAATACCTGCAATCCTGCTTCCCGGGAAGTGGAAAGCCCGGGACTTAATTTTAGTGTAAAGTTTCATGCTGTTCGTCAAATCCGGGCAATCCAGATTTCAGCTATACCGATCCAATATATCATTCAGATATTCAACGTTATATGTAATTTCTACTTTTATGACCCCCGTCAATCGGACCGAGGAATTATGCGCAGTTGCCCGTTAAAGCAGACAAAGACCTGACAGATTTCAAGCATTAATCAAGTATAATCAAAACAGTGAAAGTCATGAAAGCGACTAATTTAATTACCCCGGGAATGACAGGAACGGCACCCCTGAAAAACATAAGATCTTTAAAAGGTCTAACCTGCGGCCTGTCCAAATATTTTCTGGCTTTTTTTCTGACAATTTTTCTGCTTACGATAGTCGCACCGGCAGATGCATCAACTCGCTCATCAAATAATAAACATTCAGGATGCAGGCTTAAAAAGGTCACTCACACTTATCCTGTAATACTTACCGGCAAGAATAAATCTCTGGTATTTAATAAGAATCAGAAAAGATCAAGAGAGAGGAACTTTAGCTTTCCAGTTTAAACTGGCAGAAGTCACGGGAAGCCCCTGGAGCAAAATCCGGGGGCTTTCTGTTTTTTAATGTCGAAGCCGAATCAAATGGTATGGACCTCAGAGCAAGCTCTGGACTCTAAGAACGGTGCAAGCACAGAGGAATTATACCTTACCTTCTCGTCCGCAGTCCGCGTGTCGCCGAAGCTTCAGCGGAGGCACAAGCTTTACGCGAAGGCGGATTAAAAATTCTGTTTCGGATTCATTTGATTTCTTTTTGATGTGAAGTTCACTTAAAATTTTAATGACAACGGCCTGTTGAATTGCCCCTTAATTTAATTTATTCAGGGATATTCTCCCGACTGAAACCCCACTGCAACACATTTATTCCCTTCCCGTCTTTAATTAAACAAGTCCTGACAGCAGGAACGGGAACCTGCTGCTGAAGGAGTAAAGTGCATTGTTTAGTAATCTTTAATATAAATCCTATGAAAATCCTGATTCCTGTATTCCTGTTAAGCTTTTTCCCGGAAATCTGTTCTCCCCAGACCAGCGACCAGAAACTGGAGAATATATTCCGTCGCACATATCTGAGCTATATCATCTCAAAGGGGGACAACAGGCCTGATTTTGACAGGAAAAAAGATAATATTGACCGTTTTCTGGTTGCCCTTTTTAAAGGTGTGCCAGTTGGGGATTTTATGAAAAAAGCCGGGTGGACCCGCGATATGCTTGATGAAAAGGTCAGGCTTCTTACCGAAAAAGGCTGGCTTAAAAGAGATGGCGATAAGCTCTGTCCGACAGTATTTATCGCGTCTGAGGAAGAAGGCAAAGAGCTTTATAAATATGCCGGGCCGCTGGCTGTGGCTATTGCAGAGTCAATCGCGGGATCTGTACCCTCAATCAAAGAGAAATTCAAAGAATTAAAGCTTGATCCACCCTGTAGCTTTGAAGATCTGTCATTCCTGATACTTAGTGACGTCCTCCTAGATAACTGGCAGCTGATGAAGATGGAATCAGCATTTCTCAAGCAGGAGAACAGACCGGAACGTCATGGCAAATTCTATTATGCCTCCATCGAGGAAAGCTCTGAAACGGGATATGAACCGTTCGGAATATACGGAAACCAGAGCGGCAGGATAAATGACAGCACCTGGCTTAATATTTACGGGAACAACAGGATAACCGCAAACAGGGATCTCGCGAACAAACAGTTCTGTGACTCTGTAATGGCCCATTCACTCATACTGACAACCGAAATTTATAACTTCTTTGAAGAGATCTCGGATGATTACCATCCTAAGCTTATGAAGATCCTTGAAGATAACAGGGAATACTCCATGAGTGTTTTCAGAAAGACAGGTTATGCAGATCAGATAAAGTTTGAGGAATTCTTTATCTGGTGGTATCACTTCATATATACAAGCGCAACGAATATCCTGGCTGAAAAGGGGCTGATAAAAATTCCCCCTGGAAGCAACTTCTATTACCGTTAATCGGGAGGTATCGCGACTTTACGCTCTCTGCGGCTGTCTTCTGAAAAGTACCTGGAGCACTTGAAGGGAGAAGGGCAATGGAGTCTGTCAGGGAACATCCATGCGAATTCGGGATTGATCCGAATAAGGCAGGTATTATGGGATTTTCCGCCGGCACCGTATCAAAATACATGTTGTGATAAACTCTGCTCCTGAAAAACAGCCAAACTTTGCCGAACCTGTTTACGGAGGATTGAAGGATTTTATACATGTTTCTGTATTTCAGTTGTTTGAATCACAACTATGGGCCGGATCCGTGATAGTTCATGGAGGATATTTGCTCCGCCTGGACTGCACCGGCAATGATGCTGGGGAAAAGCTTCCCGAACTTTACACACCTGTATTCCCGTTATGGAAAATGAATTCTGACATTCAGATAATTTATAAGAGAAATAGTCTCTCATGCTTATTATATACCTTTACCCGCGGAGAAAACTTTACTCATGGAACTGACTTTTTACAGCCTCAGCAGCGGAAGCAGCGGAAATTGTTATTACCTGGGCAACGGATCACACGGATTACTAATTGATGCCGGAATCTCGGCAACCTCCGTCCGGAAGTTCCTGGGGAAAATGGATATTCCCATGCATACAATTACGGGTGTCCTGGTAACACATAATCACATCGACCATATCAAAGGACTGGAGGTCCTTACCAGGAAAAACAGCCTTCCCGCATTCACCACACGCAAAATCTGGAAAAGTATTCTGACCCCTCACATCAGCATAACAAAGGACTGTATCAGGGAAATTCATCTTAAGCAGAAATTCCGGCTGGCGGGATACGAAATCGAAGCCTTCCCGGTTTGCCATGATGCTCCCGAAACCGTGGGTTACCATATTTGTGCCGGAGATAAAAAATTTACAATAGTCACCGACCTCGGACATATCTGTGATACTGCTGCCCCATATATTAAAGCAGCGAACATGCTGGTCATCGAGTCAAATTATGATGAGGAGATGCTGACAAACGGGAGGTACCCGCAGTTCCTGAAAGCAAGGATAAAATCGGACCATGGCCATCTGGGGAATCATCAGGCTTCCTCGTTCCTGGCAGAAATCATAAATGATGATCTCCGTAATATCTGTCTCGCCCATCTGAGCAGAAACAATAACACCCCCGAAAAGGCGCTTATAACACTAAATAAGGCTTTTTCGGCCAGGGGTATAGTCCTTAACGCCAAACAACATATAATGGTTTTAAACCGTGATGTACCGACCGAAATGATAAGGATGGCTGAATCTGATCGCCTTTCGTGAAGCCGGTTGTGCCTCTTTGAATGTCTCAGCATATTCCCCAAACATTGAAAAACTGATAATGCTCCTGCTGGTGGAGGTATATTTTAGTCATTAGTAATTGCTTCTATCCTTAATCCTTCACATAACATTCAGCCCCCCTGTTTTTAAGTCGTGATAAGAACAGGAAACTATCCTTGTACTGAACTTATTTTTCTTTATCTTAGGTATTGATAAAATAACATAATCCCAAATATATCCCTTTATGAAAAAACTCGTATTATTAATATTGTCGTCATATACAATCTTTAATCTCTGCGGTCAGACATCCCTGCCTGTCCCCAGGAACATTCAGGCAGCCTATGATAAAGGTACCCGGGATCTCTCCGGTGCCCCGGGCAAAAACTACTGGCAGAATTCCGGCAAATATGATATCCGGATTTCCTTTAACCCCCTGAACCGGGCAGTTACAGGTTCGGAAAATATTGTATATACAAATAACAGTCCTGATACGTTGAAATGGATCGTTTTCAAACTGTTTCCGAACATTTATTCAAAAGGAGCACCCAGGCTTAATGTGATCGATTCTTCAGATATCTCACCTGCAGTAAAGATCACAAACCTGAAAATTGAGGGGGAGGATTATAAACCTTCAGCACGGGGCACCACCATGTTTCTCCGTCTGAAAGGTATCCTGCCGAAAAGTTCAGTGAATATCTCCCTTGATTTTTATTTCAGGCTTAATAAAGGATCATACCTCCGCACCGGTGAATCGGATGAAGGCTCCTGGTTCCTGGCTTATTTCTTCCCAAGAATAGCAGTATATGATGATATCGATGGATGGGATGTGTCCCAGTATCTTGGCCTGGTGGAATTTTACAATGATTTCCCGGATTTTAAGCTCGCAGTCACAGTCCCGAAGGATTATGTGGTATGGGCAACAGGAACACTTATCAATCCTGCCGAGGTCCTGACACCGGTCTATCTGACCAGGCTTTCAGCAGCTGAAAAGTCTGATCATGTGAGTACCATAATAGACAGTACAGATATAGCTGCAGGAGGTATTACGGTTGATAAGCCATACAACACATTCAGATTTGAAGCAGAGAATGTTACAGATGTTGCAGCTGCGATCAGCAATCATTATATGTGGAGATCTTCCAGTGTTCTTGTGGACAGCTCTTCGGGAAGGAGGACCAGGGTCGATGCAGTTTTCAGCCAGAAAAAGAAGGATTTCTTTGAAGTAGCTGAATTTGCCCGAAAAACTGTGAAATCAATGAGCTATTACTTTCCAAAATGGCCTTACCCCTATCAGCACGAAACCGTCTTCAATTCCAGAAAAACCCGGGGAGGGATGGAGTACCCCATGATGGTCAGTGATGGTAATTTTCCTGACAGAACATTTACCATAGATGTGACCCTTCACGAAGTTTTTCATACAATGTTCCCATTCTATACGGGATTGAACGAGACGAAATACGGCTGGATGGATGAAGGTCTGGCTGAGATGAGCAACTGGATCTTAATGCCGCAGATTGACTCATCCCTGCAGAGTGTACTGGTTCCCGGGGACATTAAAGATTATTCGCGTTTTGCCGGGAGTGAATCAGATATGCCGATCATTACACTGAGCGGGCAGCTTGATGATGCAGCATACCAGTTCAATTCGTACACTAAACCTGCCATTGCATTGATCTACCTCAGAGATATGCTTGGAAATGAGCTATTCCTGAAAGGCATTCATCAATTTATAAGAAACTGGCATGGGAAGCATCCGACGCCGTTTGATTTCTTTTACAGCATGAACCAGGGTACAGGCATGAACCTCAACTGGTACTGGAAGAAATGGTACTTAGAAAAGGGAGTACCTGATCTTGCAGTTACCGGACTAACCTCGAATAAAGACACCAGGATCATCAGGATTGAAATGAAGG
>JAUZNW010000006.1 GCA_030706785.1 Bacteroidota bacterium
CCATTCCATGAAGCAAGCGATGCCCCCGGACCAATCAGAATGTTTATATCTTTCAGGTTATCCGGCTGCAACGATCCGATAGTACCCGGAATGAAAAAATCTTCGAGTTCCAGTGTAGTCTTTGTCCCGAAAAGAGGATCATCACCGCCCGTATATGGAGCTGTCATCTTAAGTATCTCAGCCTCGGGCCTGAGATACTCCGTAGTTATTATCCAGTTTGTCGTAAAGCTTTTTTTCCTGAGAATTGAATCGATTCTTTCCTGGAATATATCGAAGAAAATACCGATGTAACCATCAATAATAATAAGTTTATGTCCTGAGATCTTTTCAGCGAGTGATTCAAATCCCGGATAAATAAGATTATCAGCGATTCTGAAAGAGGGATAGATGTCATATTTTCCCTCTGGCGGATTCTCTTTGACAGCGGGGATCAAAAACTGCCCTGTCCTTCTAAGTATTTTATTTTCAGAGGAAGTGAACAAAAACTGTTAGTTTGCTGCAGTTAGGGTTTAATTGTCGGCAATATTGTGATTGTTACTTCGGGAAGGTCCTGAAAAACTTCCTGATCGCCTTGTGGAATTTATGGATGCTGTGCGGCTTATAGTGCATCAGTATGCATTCTTTTGTTATGTAATTTATTCCTGTGCCTTCCAGCTCTTTCAGTGCATCCTTCGATTCTGCCATCTGCTGTATCCAGATCTGCCTTATACCTTTTTCCTTGGCCTCACGGATCACACCGGCCGTCTGGTCCTTTTTTGTCATCACAATGAGCCCCCTGACATCGTCAGGCAGACTTTTAATGTCATGATAAACTTTAGATCCGTGAATTTCGTCCGCATACGGATTCACAGGGATGACTTTCATTCCTTTCTCTTTCAATTCCTTGAAAGCTGCATATCCGAATTTCTTGGGATTACGTGATACCCCTGCCATTGCAACAGGTTCCGATCCGAGGAACTCCTCTATTTGTTTTAAGGTGACCATCTCTTTGAATTTTAATATTTTAGGTGAGCTAATTTATATTCAGGACTTTTTACTTTCAATGGGTATAAAGACTTAAAATTACAACAAAAAATACAACAAAGGCTTATTTTTATTTAATTGGTAACACCTTAACCTATCGTATTTTCTATGAAAAGTCCCGTTGCTCCGCAGGGATATCTTTTCTCCAAAGGATACTCCAATTACGTTTTTGTGCTTCTTTTCCTGTTATATATGTTCGATTATATTGACAGGTCAGTCGTGACATCGATGTTCACCTCCATCGAACGGGACTGGGGAATCTCTCATACCCAAAGCGGGATGCTTATGTCAGCGGTTTACTGGGCAATTGTGATCCTGACTTTTCCAGTTTCACTTCTTGTCGACCGCTGGAGCCGTACAAAAACCATAGGTCTGATGGCAATAATCTGGAGCATGGCTACTGCCTTATGTGCAATTACAGGGAATTTTATACAGCTTTTTATGACCAGGCTTCTGATCGGTGTTGGTGAGGCTGGTTATGCCCCAGGAGGCAGTGCAATGATATCAGGACTTTACCCCGTTGAAAAACGATCGAAGATGATGGGTTTATGGAATGCTTCAATACCTTTCGGAACAGCAATAGGAGTGCTTCTGGGAGGGATCATAGCAACCAGGCTGGGCTGGAAGCATGCATTCGGACTGGTCGCAATCCCGGGATTCCTCGTTGCCATCTTATTCCTGTTCGTGAAGGATTACAAGACGGTTGACCTTTCCTTCATCGACAAGGCAAACAACAGGATCAAAATGGAAAGGAAGGACATAATAAGGGAGTTCCTGACAAAACCATCGATCATTTTCACCTATTTTGGGATTGCAGCTGTCGTTTTTGTAACCACCTCCCTGATAACCTGGCTTTCAACATATTTCCAGAAAGTACGCATGATAACCCAGGATAAGGCCGGCACAATGGCAAGCGCAGTCATGGTCCTGGCACTAGTGGGGGCTCCGCTTGGCGGCATACTGACTGACAGATGGCGCCGGACGCAGATAAATGCAAGATTACTATTGCCGATGATTTCATCGGTTGTTTCAGCGGTATTGCTTTTCCTTGCACTGACGTTCTTCGGTGGAACCCTTCAATTCGCAACATTGCTGGTCATGGGAGTTACGATAATGATGTTCATAGCAGGTGCTTCGGCAGTTACTCAGGATGTCATCCATCCGGGGCTCAGGGCTACCTCATACGCAATAGCTGTTGTGGTCCAGAACCTGTTGGGAGCATCAGCTGCTCCCCTTGTGGTGGGAAGGATGTACGATAATTCAAATATTCAGAGAGCCTTGTCTATTCTGCCTTTCGTGCTCCTGGTCGGTGCATTTCTTTTCTATATGGGCTCGAGATATTACAAAAGGGACATGGAAAGGGTGACAAAAGTTAACCTGGAAGTGGCGTAGTACCCCATTACAAGAACCCCCTTTTAATTCCCTCCGGAGGGGGGAAATGAAACCCGGAGCTTGTACTAAGTTTAGTGCAAATTCGGATTATTCTCCCCTTTCAGGGGAGATCCCGCTTTTGCGGGCGAGGGGTTGTCTGGATTTCCTGCGAATCCTTTCAGGGGAGAGGGGTTGTTTATTTATCCCTTGAAACGGTATAATAGGCAAATTCCTTCAGTGAATTCTTCACATCCGAATCGGCGTAGGTGTCAAGTATTGCCAGGGCCTTGTCAAGATACTGGTTCATTCTCATTGAAGCATATTCCAGTCCGCCGTTCTCGGTCACAAACCTTATAACCTCAGCTATATCGGATTTGGATTTCTTCCTGCTGCCAACGATCCCAAGTATATGCCTTTTACGGGTAAGTGAGACTTTTTCCAGGGAGTGGATAAGTGGAAGTGTAATCTTCTTTTCCTTGATATCATTGCCTGAGATCTTCCCGGTCAGACCATTGCCATTATAGTCAAGGATGTCATCGCGTATCTGGAACGCAATTCCGATTGCCTCTCCGAAATCCTTCATCACCTGTATGGTATCCGGATTGGCCGTTACCGACCTTGCTCCGCATGCAGTGCAGGCTGAGATCAGGGCTGCAGTCTTACATGTGATTATCCTGATATAGTCATCTTCCCTGATATTAAGTTTCCTGGCTTTCTGAAGCTGGAGGAGCTCCCCTTCGCTCATGGCTTTAACAGCTTCCGAAACAATCTCAAGCATGTCGGTTGAATTCTTTTCGATGCTTATCAGCAGACCTTTGGAAAGCATAAAATCACCTACCAGGACAGCAATTTTTGAATTCCAGAGGGCATTTATTGAAAGGGCGCCGCGCCGTTCATTTGCATCATCGACAACATCGTCGTGTACCAGCGAGGCAGTATGAAGAAGCTCTATCAGAGTCGCGGCAACATATGTAGGCTCGGAGATTTCTCCATTCAGCTTTGCGGTAAGGAAGACAAGGAGTGGACGCATCTGCTTCCCCTTACGGCGGAGGATATAATTCAGTATTATTTTCAGAAGCGGGATCCGGCTTTGCATGCAGTTGCCGAAATAAGCTTCAAACCGGGACATTTCATCTTTTACAGGCTTTCTGATATTTCCGAGATCCGGCATCAAGGGATATTTCGACAAATATAGTAAAAGCTAAATCACGAACTTTCAGTACTGCAATTATTCAGGCAGTGGCTGACCTATTTGATCTCCCTGAACATTTTCCTCTGGAAGAGGATAATTGCAAATACACCACAGGTTATGGCTGAATCCGCTATATTGAAAACAGGCCGGAAAAAGATGAGTGACTCCCCGGGACGGAAAGGTGACCAGTCAGGCCAGGTAGTGTTGATTACCGGGAAGTACAGCATGTCGACAACCCTTCCGAGAAGTAAAGAGGAATACCCGCCTCCAGGCGGGAACATCACTGCAATATGGTTATAGCTTTCGCTGAAGATCATCCCGTAAAAAGCGCTGTCGATAAGATTTCCAACTGCACCTGCAAGAATCGCGCTGACCGACAGAATTAGTCCGGTATTTGATTTCTTCCTGATGAGAGAAAGGAGAAACCATGTTATTCCTGCAATTGCACACACCCTGAAGATGCTGAGAATGATCTTGCCATTTATACCACCCATCTCCATTCCGAAGGCCATTCCGTTATTTTCGATAAAATGCAGTAATCCCCAGTTACCGAAAAGGTGGATCTCCTGCCCGACGACCATATGGGTTTTAACCCAGATCTTTAATGCCTGGTCAGCAATCAGGATCATAATTATCAGCAACAGTGATTTTTTCCCGGATGACATTTTCCAGCTTTCTGATTAAGGGGCGCAAAATAGTAAAAAATGGTGATAAAAGAAGCTTTCCCCGGTGCAATAAAAAAACCCCCCAGAATTTCTGGGGGGGTCTTTTACTACTACATCCGGAACTGAATTCCCATGTATTGCAGACTCTGTTTCTTCAGGGGCATGTAATGTTCAGGAAATTTCCGTCCCAGCAGTACCAGCTGGTAGTTCCGAAATGACCTTCACTTTTAACCCGGCCGTTGTGAAGAGTTGTGCTCCACTCAACATTCAGATCCAGGAACTGCTGGTAAGTATTGTCATAATAATGAATTGTATAATAGGCATTTAATGCATTGGTGGTCAGGCCGTATTCGATAAAGCTGTCTTTAAATGCATCGCCCTCCTTGATATAGGTGTATTTGATCATGCCTATATTCTCTTGTGACTTTTCCCAGTCGATCTGAAGTACCTTGACAGGACTTACAGGACTAAGGTAAAGTATCCACTGTCCTCCGTTTCCATCAAAATCCGACGTGCCTTCAAACCAGAGAAAATCACTGAATCCGCCTGTACCTTCTTTTGTAATGTACATCTTCCAAATGACGTTTGTTTCGCCGATCTGGCCGGTAAGCCTGGCTTTGTAGGTTACATTGAGGACTGTAGCAGTTGCTGACCACTGCCAGGTCTTGTTCTCAACATAAACGGGAGTCTGGCTTACCACCATTTCAAAAGATGTTACCGGAACTGCAAGCGTTGTGTATATTATTGTTTTCCATATGATTGCCACACCTGCTGCAAATTCCCAGTTACTGGTCTGGGTACCTTTTGGCACTGAAATGGAGGCATCACCCTTTTTTGTGGATTCAAAATTACTGAAATCTATAGTCATTGATTTTGCCGGAGGCAAAACGGGAGGTTCCCCCTTATCCTTCTTGCACCCTGTAACAAGCGTTAAACTGAGGAGTGCAAGAAACATAAAAGAAAAATACTTTTTCATATGTCAAGATTTTGATTACCGGTTAGTCTATATACAACGTCAAAATTAATGTAAAAGTATATTTTAAGCTTTATGCTGAAGCCTTAATCGTTTGTAAAGCTGAATGATCAGGCAGCCAGTCATGCGATAACCTGTTTCTTCTCAATATTCTTTTCAACAATTTGAACTTTTGTTTGTTTAATGTTAAACTAAATTAAGTAAGATGGAACGTCGACATTTCCTTAAAAATCTCGGAATTGGAGCTGCTGCAACTTTGATTGCAGGAAAATCTGTTGCAAACGAAATAAATAAATCATTAGATTATACTATGGAAAACTTTAACACTCATGAATTTCAGCCATTGCCATATGCATATGATGCCCTGGAACCCTATATTGATGCACGGACCATGGAATTGCATTACGACAAGCATTATCGCGCTTATTTCAATAATTTTATCAATGCCATAAAGGGCACACCCCTCGACAATGAAGCTATTGACAAGATATTCGCCAAGGCATCGGGAGTTGGGGATGCTGTAAGAAACAACGGAGGAGGTTTTTACAACCATTTTCTGTTCTGGAACAACATGGCTCCGAAATCTGCCGGACCATCATCAGAACTGAATGCAGCGCTTGCCAAAGCATTCGGTTCCCTAGATAAGTTCAAGGAAACATTCAGTAATGCTGCAAAAACACGATTTGGAAGCGGGTGGGCATGGCTTTATTTAACTCCTGATAAAAAGCTGGCAATCGGAAGCACTCCAAATCAGGACAACACCCTGATGGATGTCTCCCCGATCAAAGGAACGCCGTTACTCTGTCTTGATGTGTGGGAACATGCATATTATCTGAAATATCAGAATAGGCGTCCAGAATATATCGATGCTTTCTGGAATATCGTGAGCTGGGAAGAAGTGGGAAAGAGGTATCAGCAGGCATTGAAGTAGTAAACATTACACAAGCCGGATGGCGGGGGGCATTTGATAGACAAATGCCCCTTCTTTATGTGTACAGGAACCTCTTAATTTTCATCGTTGCAGTCTTCTGGAAAGGGACAGGCTGCAAAAAAACCTTATTGATCTGGCTGAATTTGCTGACCTTCGAGTTTACGTAGTCCTGAATTTCTGCAAGGATCTCCTTCTTTTTCTCTTCAAACTGCCTGGTCATGTCCTGTTTCAGATTATGGTATTTCTTTTCCAGTTCTTCCATGTTCAGGTGTACATAGGCAACAAGCCTGCCTTTCTGCTGGATCACCAGCGATTCAACGACATACCCGAAGTCATTGATGACCGATTCGATCTCCTCGGGGTAAATGTTTTCCCCGCTTGCTCCAAGAATCATATTTTTAAGCCTTCCCTTTATGTACAGGTTGTTGTCCTTATCCATTAAACCCAGATCCCCTGTCTTGAACCAGCCATCAGTAGTCAGCACCTCCCTGGTCATTTCCGGGTCTTTATAATACCCTTTCATGACATTCGGTCCGCGTGCCCAGATCTCCCCCTCACCGGTATTCCTGTCAGGATTGTTTATCTTAAGCTCAACACCTTCAATTGCGGGGCCTGTAGATCCCAAGCACTGATTTCCGGCATTTGTACCGGCCAGCAGGGGTGCGGTTTCAGTAAGCCCGTACCCGACAGCATACGGGAACCGCGCTTCGTGGAGAAATCTTTCCACACTCCTGTTAAGCTTTGCACCGCCGATGCCATAAAACTTCAGGCTTCCGCCGAAGGTTTTCATCAGCTTCTTTCCGGCAGCGGCATTCAGCACCTTTCTTATCCTGGGGATCCGGTAAATATTTCCCAGCAGGAAATTTTTCTGGAATGCGGGCAGGATTTTGTTGAAGTAGATCTTTTCCATTATCAGCGGAACAGTCAGCATCATTGTAGGTCTGACCTCTTCAAGGGCTGGAAGTAAAATAGCCGGAGAGGGTGGCTTGCGGAGATAGTAAACACATGCCCCAAAAATCATCGGAAGTATCAATCCGAGTGTGTTTTCATATGCGTGGGATAGTGGAAGGACTGAAAGGAACCTGTCGTATTCAGTTATTGTCTGAATTTTACCTCCTTTCAGTGCATTGAATGAAATATTCCGGTGGGTCAGCATCACTCCCTTTGAACGGCCGGTCGTTCCTGAAGTATAGATGATGGAAGCAAGATCATCTTCGTTTACTTTGTAATTCCTTTCCGGAACAGCTTGAGGATCATACCGGGGATATGCTGGTTTCTGAAGGTTCAGGGAATAGTCATCGATGAGGATAACCGTTTTCTGGGAGTCGGGTTTGCCGGTATCAAGCTTTGCAAGCAGGGATGATGAAACAAAGATCACTTTGGACTCCGAATGGGACAGGATATTTGATATTTCTGAAGGGGAAAAATCAGGCAGGACAGGAACAGCAACCGCACCCATGAAAGTAACGGCATAATACACTGAGCTCCAGTTTGGCATATTTGCCGAAAGAATGGCTATCCTGTCGCCCGGTTTAACATACAGCTTTTCAAGAAATGCCATCAGGGCCCTGATTTCATCCGCTGTTTCATTAAAGGTCCTGGGTTTTTCACCTGCAAAGGCATATGCATTCCGGTTACCAAACCTGCATACTGTTTCCCCGAATAAAGCAGGAAGAGTGAGTTTTCCGTTATTTTCTGCTGCTGCCAAAGAATACATTATTCGAAGACTACAAAGTTGCAAATTTTTATTGTCTTCAGGTTAATAACATGAATAAATATTCGATTATTGCGCGAAGATGCATGATAAACACTGGAACTTTTTCCGGGGAAGTTGGTTAAATTTGTGTATGTTAATTGATAAAGCCGATGGCAAATATGATCAGAGTTACAAAGGAATTTTCATTTGAGATGGCTCATGCACTCTGGAATTATGATGGCCTGTGCAAGGATGTCCACGGTCATTCCTACAAGCTTTTCGTAACCCTCTCGGGCATTCCTGTAAATGATCCAGGAAATCCCAGGGATGGAATGGTGATCGATTTTACTGATCTGAAAGGGATAGTGAAAAAAGAGATTATCAATGTATTTGACCATGCCGTAACAATATCCGGCATATATGACCCGGAAAAAGCAGGTATGTTCAAAAAAATGTTTGGCAATACAATAGTTGTCGGTTATCAGCCGACATGCGAAAACCTGGCAGCCGATTTTGCATCAAGGATCAGAAAGCATCTCCCTGAAAACGTGAAGCTGCACAGCCTGAAACTGTATGAGACTGCCACCTCCTTTGCCGAATGGTACGCTTCGGATAATGAATGAAAATCAATATGTCAGAAAATCAGCACAAAAAATTGTTTTTACTGGATGCCTACGCGCTTATCTTCCGCTCGTATTACGCATTCATTAAAAATCCCAGGGTTACATCAAAAGGGATGAACACCTCTGCGGTTTTCGGATTCCTTCTGACCCTGAGGGAAGTCCTGCAGAAACAAAATCCGACACACATTGCGGTGGTCTTTGACACTCCTGAGCCAACCTTCAGGCACAAAATGTACAAGGAATATAAAGGCACACGGGATGAAACTCCGGAGGATATCAAGGTTGCTGTTCCATATATCAAAAGGCTTCTGGATGCATATAAAATTCCGGTCATAGATTACCCGGGATATGAGGCTGATGATATAATCGGGACTCTCTCGAGGAAAGCCGCGAAAAAGGGCTTTGTAACCTACATGATGACCCCGGATAAGGATTATGCCCAGCTGGTATCTGATAATATTTTCATGTTCAAGCCATCAAGGGCAGGGAATGAATCTGTCCGGTGGGGTATTGAGGATATTAAACGTGAATTCGCAGTCAAAGATCCGGTACAGGTTATTGACATACTTGCCCTGATGGGTGACACTGCCGATAATATTCCCGGAGCACCCGGAGTAGGACCTAAGACTGCCATGAAGCTGATCTCGGAATACGGGTCCGTTGAGGAATTGTTTAAGAATACAGAGAGTCTCAAGGGAAAACTCAGGGAGACAATAGAAAACAATAAACAACTCATCGAACTTTCGAAGAGACTGGCAACCATTGAAATCAATGTGCCAATCGAGCTTAAGGAGGAGGAACTGGTTACAGAAGTTCCCGACAGGGAAAAGCTAAAAAAACTGTTCGAAGAGCTTGAATTCAGGACCATTGCAACTGATATCCTCCAGGAGATTGACAAGTCGGCAAAACCTCAGGAGGCTGAGGGAAGTGTGAAAGCTTCAGTTGAATCAGTTCAGGGGACACTCTTCTCAGGAGACGGTGAAGGTACAGGTTCCGCAACAGGTGAGATGAGAACCATCGACAATGTCCCCCATAAATATGTGATACTTGAAACAGAAAAGGAACTGAAGGAATTCATTGCCAGGGCATTGAAACTGACTGAGATCTGTTTCGACTCTGAAACCACAAGCATAAATCCCCTCGGATCGGAGCTTGTGGCTCTTTCATTTTCCTGGGAGAAGGGAACCGGGTATCTGGTCCATTTCACCGAATCTCAGAATGAAGCCAGGAAAAAGCTTGAAATACTGAGGCCTCTCTTTGAGAATCCGTCTATCCTGAAAATCGGACAGAACATGAAATTCGATATACAGGTCCTCGGAAATTACGGCATGGAGGTAAAGGGCCCTCTTTTTGACACTATGATAGCCCATTACCTGCTGGAGCCCGATATGAGGCATAATATGAATCTTTTGTCAGAGTCATATCTGTCATACAGCCCGGTTCATATTGAAACGCTTATCGGTGAGAAGGGAGCGGATCAGAAGAACATGCGGCTGGTGCCTGTTGAAAAGATCAGGGAGTATGCGGTTGAGGATGCCGATGTAACCTATCAGCTTAAAAAAGTATTTGAACCAAGGCTGAAAGCAGAGAATCTGTCAGAGCTTTCAGAGAAGATCGAAATGCCCCTTATCAGGGTCCTGGCCGATATGGAGAGGACCGGTATAAAGCTTAATACCGATGACCTGAGAGTAATCTCAGCTGACCTCCGCAGGGAGGTCACCGGTCTTGAGAAAGAGATCTATGATCTTGCAGGAGAGGAATTCAATATCTCTTCTCCAAAACAGCTAGGTGATATCCTTTTTCTGAAGCTGAAGCTTGATGACAAGGCGAGGGTGACCAAAACAAACCAGTTCGTGACCAATGAGGAGATTCTCCAGCGGCTTACCTCGAGGCATCCAATTGTAGGCAAGGTCCTTGAATACAGGGGCCTGAAAAAGTTGTTATCCACATACCTTGAGCCCCTGCCCACTATGATTGATAAAAGGACAGGAAGAATCCATACCTCATTCCGACAGGCGGTAGCTGCAACCGGTAGGTTAAGCTCCGATAACCCCAACCTTCAGAATATACCCGTAAGGGATGAAAAGGGAAGGGAGATCAGGAAAGCATTTGTTCCGGAAGAAGGGAATATATTTCTGTCATGTGATTATTCACAGATTGAGCTTCGTCTTATAGCCTCCCTGAGCAAAGACAGGAACATGATTGATGATTTCCTTTCGGGCAATGACATTCATGCTGCCACTGCTGCCAAGATCTTCGGAGTGGATATAAAGGATGTTACCAGGGAAATGCGGGGCAGGGCAAAGACAGCCAACTTTGGAATAATCTACGGGATCTCATCCTTTGGTCTTTCAGAGCGGCTGGGAATCGGCAGGAAGGAGGCAAAGGACCTTATTGACGGATATTTCAATTCCTATCCGGGTGTTAAAAAGTATATGGAGGAAAGCATCAGGAAGGGGCGTGAACAGGGTTATGTGACTACATTGTTCGGCCGCAGGAGG
This sequence comes from Bacteroidota bacterium, assembly GCA_030706785.1. GTDB lineage: Bacteria > Bacteroidota > Bacteroidia > Bacteroidales > VadinHA17 > LD21. Next base: position 10,976 of record JAUZNW010000006.1, read on the forward strand.
TATTTGAGGGATATCCATTCACGGAACCAGGTAGTGAGAGGAAATGCCGAACGCAACGCAATAAATGCCCCTCTGCAGGGAACGGCGGCAGATATAATAAAGATCGCCATGGTGAGGATCCATGAGAACATGAAAAACGGGAAATATGCTTCAAAAATGATCCTCCAGGTACATGACGAACTGATCTTTGAAGTGGTCCCTTCCGAGCTTGACAAGCTCAGGGAGATGGTCATCCATGAAATGACACATGCTGCGGAACTGGAGGTTCCGCTGAAGGTTGACTATGGTACCGGAAAGAACTGGCTGGAGGCACATTGATCAGGTTTACCCCTGCCCCTTAAAGCAGGTGGATTGGGAATAGAGCCCAGGGGAGCAAAACAAATGAAGGTGGGTAGAAATATTGTTAGTCTTTCATTATTATGGATATTAACGTGATTTTCTTTGGCGTCCTGGGCGATATAGCAGGTACCTGTCAAAAGCATTATCAGGGCGTATCATCATTCGATGACTTGAGGCACAGGATAATGGATGATTTCCCGGAAATTATGCATTACAATTTCAGGATATCGGTCAACAATGAAATCATAAATGAAGATCCGGTGCTAAGGGATGGCGACGAAATTGCATATCTCCCTCCCTTCGCAGGAGGTTAATCATAATCCTTTTTACTGACCTAAAACCATTTCAGAATGCAACTAGTCAACGGTCCTGTGCCTGATGGCACAATCTCAGAACTGATTGCAAAAAGCGGAAAAAAGCCTGGATCTGCAGCCCATTCGCTCTTTATAGGCCGGGTCGCGAAAGACATGGAGGACGGAAAACCAAATAAAGCTGTCGAATATGCTGCTGTTGAAGAGATGGTAATTTATGAAGCGGATAAAATACATAAGACCATCCTTTCGGAATTCCCTGACGTTGCATCAATAGAGATAGTACATTCAAGAGGCACAGTGCCGGCAGGTGAAACCTATCTGTGTATAATCGTGTCCGCTCCTGACAGTCAGCATGCGATAAAAGCATGCACCAGGGCAATTGAACTGATCGGTCAGAAATTACCGGTTCTGCGGAAAGAAATACCGGAAATAGGTGCAGGGGAGACTGAAGTGACTTTGTGATCAGACAGATTCCTGGTCACTCATAAGGTCTTCCTTATCGCCTGCTTGCCCGGGCATACTCAATTCATGTGTAATAAGCACGGATCCCGATTTTCCCTGAAGTATTGAATTATATTTTTCCTTGCTGTTCAGGATCTGAACCGCTTTAAGCACCTGGTCATCGGTTTTGATGGTATGTGCAATATATCCATCTTCATAGAAGAACCGGCCAACGATCTCATCTTCAAGAAGGCTTGTAATTTCACTCTTGAATGCCGTGAGATCCTGTTCGAGCGTGTGGTTCAGGTCTTTCTCAAGCTGCTGGAAGAGGTCCTTATGGACATCATAGTACTTTTCCTTCTTTGCGTTGGAAATCAGTTCCTCGAGAGATGCCTCAGTGACAGTCTGGTAGCTGAATTTCCGCTTTAAGAGGAAATCCCTGAAGTCTGAAAAATCCTGATCGGTGAATTTGAACTGATCTGCTGATTTGATTTCCGGATGCGACCAGTAATACTTGGTTGCATAGTCAAATATATAATTGCGGAGGAAAAGCTCAGTTGTAATCTGGCTCAGAGATTCAGGTGTAACTTCGACATCGGGCGTGATCCCGCCGCCATCCTTTACGATCCTCCCGTTCCTGGTATGGAATTCAGATATAAGTGAGTCGGGAATGATGCCCACGCTTCCGTCTTCATTCGGATGAGTAAAATCGCGCGCCTGGATACACCTTCCGCTGGGGATGTAGTATTTCGCAGTGGTAACTTTCAGTTGTGTATTATAGCTCAGCGGACGTGTGATCTGGACCAGGCCTTTCCCGTACGATCTCTGACCAACAATAATACCCCTGTCGAGATCCTGAATCGCTCCGGCAACGATTTCCGACGCCGAAGCACTGCTTCTGTTTATAATGACTGCAAGCGGTATCTTATCGTCAACCGGCTGCCTCTCGGTTTTGAATTCCTCATCAAAATTCTTCACCTTCCCTTTTGTCGATACGATCTCATTTCCGGGATCCACAAACAGGTTGACTATATTCACAGCTTCAGTCAGAAGCCCGCCGGGATTGCCACGCAGATCAAGCACTATCTGCTGAGGATTATGAGTTTTAAGAGCAACCAGGGCATTCCTGACATCGTCTGAACAATCCTGGGTAAAAGTGGTGAATCTGATATATCCTGTTTTGGAATCGAGCATGCCGTAGTACGGAACCGGAGGTACAGCAATCCTTTCACGTTTCAGGTCAAATTCCTGTTCAACGCCGTTTCTCTCAATTGTAAGGCTTATCGGTGTTCCTGGATTTCCCTTCAGCTTTTCGCTAACCTGATCGGTAGCCAGGCCTTTCAGGGAAACACCGTCGACCTTTTTAAGGAGATCTCCGGGTCTGATCCCTGCCAGATCGGCCGGAAATCCTTTATACACAAGTGAAATGACAACATAATCGCCGGCATCTCTTATCAATGAGCCGATACCGCCGTACTTACCGGTCGTCATGAAAGTAACTTCATCACCTTCCGATTCAGGGTAGAATACCGTGTATGGATCAAGTGTCTTGAGCATATCGTCTATGCCCGTTTTTACCATTTTGTCGGGATTAATTTCATCTACATAGAAAGTATTGAGTTCCCTGAACAGGGAGAAAAAGATGTCAAGGTTCTTGGCTATCCTGAAATCCCTCGTCTCCTGTGTTGATAGAAATGAAACACTTATTACTGCAGTTAAAAGGATAACTCCGACTACTACATATTTTACCGAACTCTTTTTCTTCATAAGAACTATATAATTGATAATTGGAATTGCAAAATTAGAAAGAAAATAGCCTGCTAATTCAAACAACTGAAATTTAGACCAACTTTAACTTTTTTCGCGGACCTTCGTGATAGCATAACAAAGTATCCCGATTACCTCTATTACGGATTTTTCAACCTCATAGTATTCCGGAACCACGCTTTGTCTGAAAAATAAAACGAAAGCTATTTTGGTATTTCCGGTTACAAGGCAATCATAAAGCATTTTTTTGTTCTTCCTGTAAGCTTCCCGTATGCGCCTTTTGATCAGGTTCCTGGTAACCGCATGTTTGAATGTTTTTTTCGGGACACTTATTGCGACCTGGACCGGCGAGGGTATATCAGAACTGCAAATGATCCACGATGTCCGGAACAGTGAAGTGTAGAAAACGCTTCCGTTCTCGAATATGTCTTCAATCAGTCTGGCACTGCAGAGCCTTTCACGCTTGGTGAAAGTTTCCCTTTCGCCGTTATTCATATTGTGAATGCGTAGGCAAAAATATAAGGGCGATCCCGTTACATCAGGGATATATCGGAATTTCCAATAAATATTTTACTTGTTATTCCTGTTGTGCTCTTTCAGGAAATCATCGAGGGCCATTGTCATCGATGGTGCTTTCGGATTGGGTGCATTGATATCAAGTCTCAATCCTTCATTCTCGACCGCTGTGGCGGTGGTTGGCCCGAATGCAGCTATCTTGATATCCCCCTGGATGAAATCAGGAAAATTCTCCTTCAGCGATTTAATACCTGAAGGGCTGTAGAAAACCAGGATATCGTAATTAAAGTCATTCAGATTGGTGAAATGACTGCTGATTGTCTTATAGAGGGTTCCGATCGAATATTTTATGTCATGCTTGTCGAGCATTTCAGGTATTTCTGTGTTGTGAGGCTCGGAGAGCGGAACAAAAAAGTTATCATCCTTATGCTTGATAATAAGGTCGATCAGATCCTGGAACCTGGCTTTTCCGTGGAAGATCTTGCGCTTCCTGTAAACAATGTATTTCTGCAGGTAGAAAGCTACATTCTCAGTAATACAGAAATACTTCATTGTATCGGGAACCATAATCCTCAGCTCATTGCAGATCCTGAAAAAATGATCGATCGCTGTCTTGCTGGTAAATATTACGGCAGTGAAATCAAGGATATTGATCTTCTGCTGACGGAAATCCTTAGCGTTGATGCCCTCAACCTGTACAAACGGTTTGAAATCAATCTTCAGGTTGTATTTTTTAGCCAGATCATAATATGGAGATTTCGGATTGTTCGGCTCTGGTTGCGAAACAAGAATTTTCCTTATTTTCAATTCTTTACTGATTAAGTTTTACTCTATAAAGTAACACTTCCCATCTCAGGAAATGCCTGTGAAGTATTTCAGCAAAATTAAAACAGGCAAAATTTCCAGCGCACAAAGGTACAAAATCAAATATAAAATTGAAATATTCAACTTTAGAAAAATTAAAAAGAGCCTTGCAACACGATATGCATAAAAGATTCCTAATACTGCGAGCCCGGCAATAAAATAGACCTGCGGAGGTAGGAATACAGTATAAAGCAGCAGAACAACCAGAACGAAAATAACATAGGAACTGAACCTGTATGACTGGTAGACATTGAACAGATATTCATTGAAAGCTTCCTGCTTTCCGCTGAGATTACCTGCGGCCACGCATATAAAATGTCTGGAAGTGATTCCGAAAATAACCAATCCGAGAGCAAGAAGCATAAAGACAAAATGCGGTATGCCTGAAGGGATGAAATCGTAAAATGCAGCTGCACAATACCCGAAAAGTCCCAGCACCATAAATGATATGAAGTTAAGGACGGTTGACTGCCATGTGAACACCGAGCTCATATCACGTGCCACAGTTTCGTTAATACCCCGGAACATCAGGAATCTTGCCATCTCGGGAAGCATAGTTCTCGTTTTTGACCGCACAATCATAAAAAGATATGCCGCCAGGAACACTATCCCAAGTATCCAGTCAAAGTGCAGCGGCCTTTCAGAGAGCATCCTTCCATCCCTGAGATCCCTGATGATGGCAAGCCTCGGGCCCTGGCTGACCTGTGCTGTCTTACCCGCAAGCTGGCTGGGAAACTGACCTGCAGGATATTTTATCAGATTCCTCAGAAACTCTGAATTACTGTAAAATGAGACATCGGCAATGCTGTTCCGCTGGCAGACTGAAGTTGTATCTGTAATAACTACTTCAGGGATCTGGATCTTCTTCTTTCTTAATGCTTCGGCTTTAAGATATGCCGGAGTCTCATCTAGTTTCCGGAACACTGAGTCGGAAATGAGCTTGTCAGTGTTGATACGGATAACAAGCTTTGGCTTAATGGTGTCCTGTAGAATGTAGCCTGTTACCATAAACTTTTCTGCAGATCAGTCAACAAAAATAGTGATAAAAAAAGAGAAACAAGGAAATCAATGCTGAACGGAAAGGATCAGAAATATTCGTTGCAGGTTCCGGAGATATCAGCAAGAATATTGTTTGCCAGCCTGCTTGCCCCGATCCTGAAGAGAGTATTTGGGAGCCATTCATCGCCAAGGCAGCTTTTAACTATATGGTAATAGGTCAGGGCATCATGGGTTTTAACAATCCCTCCCGCTGCCTTGAAGCCTACCCTGATACCTGTTTCCGAGTAGAAATTGCTGATGGCCTGACACATTATAAAAGCTGCTTCGGGAGTCGCTGAAACAGGAGTCTTCCCGGTGGATGTCTTTATGAAATCGGCGCCTGCATCCATTGCTATCATCGATGCCTTAAATATCTGCTCGTAATCACCAAGCAAGCCGGATTCGACAATAACTTTCAGATGTTTTTCTCCCAGTGCTTCCTTTACTTCACGGATCTCATCGGCAACCATTGCAAAATCATTTACCATGAATGCGCCCACAGGCATAACAATATCAATTTCATCCGCACCGGCCTCAACAGCCATCTTGCATTCTGCAACCTTGATACTTCTGAAGGTCTGTGAAGAAGGGAATGCTCCTGCCACAGCTGCTATCCTGACAGATTTGACAGTCAGTTTCTCCTTGACAACCGGCACGAAATTGGGATAAACGCATATAGCGGCAACATTGGGGATATTTGAAAATCTCCCGGAAAAGCTGTTGACCTTACCTGTAAGGTGAAGTATCTGACTTTTATTATCAGTGGTGTTCAGGCTGGTCAGGTCTATAACATTCAGTATATTCATGAGAAGATGCTTATCGGGGGCTGCAGATGCGACGACCTCAACCTTTTTGAGACCTTTTTTTATTTCTGCCTCCGACGGGCACGATTTTATAAGTTTTTGATACAGCTTTGTCATACAGCTTTCCTCGATTCTTTAGAAGTTAATAAGGTAAAAGAACGGGTTCAATATAATGCTTTTTGTCAAAAAACAAGTTAACTCCCGTTTGAATTTCCTTTTGAAAGATTATTGTTTCTGGCAAGTGAGGCAAAAATCCCCAGGACAGAAAGGACCGAAAAGATGACAAACCCTGTCTTCATTCCTGACAACAATCCCGGGTAAGTTGAGGGAGTAATCATCTGCTTTCCTATGAAGAGAGAAATCAACATCATGGCGATGCCCATGCTCAGCATCTGCCCCACCATTCTCATGGTACCAACAACTGCCGAGGCTACGCCGAGATCCCGTTTCTCAACAGAGCTCATTATGGCATTTGAGTTTGGGGAGGAGAAAAGACCGAAGCCGATGCCCATCAAAGTCAGCAGTGCCACGATAATGTAAACAGGGCTTGCCTGTGTAACGAAGCAAAGCAGAAAAAGCCCGATTGCTGTCAGTCCCATCCCGATCGAAGCAATGATCCCGGGATTGAACCTGTCAGACAATCTTCCTGCAAGAGGTGATAAAATTGTCATCGCTATCGGCTGCGATATCATAATGAGCCCGGCAGTCCGGGCATCAAATCCCTTGAGGTACTGAAGGTAAAGGCTTATAAAAAATGAAATTGCGCTTGTCGCAGAATAGTTAATCAGAGCTGCAAGACCTGAGAACGCAAACACTCTGTTCCGGAGTAAAAGGCTTATTTTAAAAACCGGGTTCTTCATTCCCTTCTCGAACAAAACGAACACACCTGTGAGCAATATTCCTGAGATCAGGCAGATCCATCCCGTAGCAGAAGGCAGCCTAGAGAAGCCGTACATCAATCCGAACAGTGCAATTCCATAAACAAGCGAACCCTTCCAGTCAAATTTCTCACCCTTTGATTCTGCCCATTCCACTTTTTTAATTCTTGTCTCTATAAGGATAAGTGATGCAATACCAAACGGCACCAGGAATGCAAAAATGCTTCTCCAACCGAAATGCTGGGTGAGCAGACCGCCGATAATCGGACCGCTGGAAAGTCCGAGATAAGTGGCGGTTATATTGATCCCCATCGCCCTGCCCCGTTCCCCGACTGGAAAAACTGAGGTAATTATTGCTAGGCTTGTTCCAAATATCATTGAACTGGAGATCCCCTGGATTATCCTCAGAATTATGAGTATGGTTATAGTGTTGCTGAAAACCATCAGAAGAGTGGAAAGCGTGTACAGGAATATCCCGTAGGTAAACACTTTCTTTCTCCCGGCTATATCAGCGAGCCGTCCGAAAGGAACAAGGAACATGGCTGCTGAAAGTATAAAGCTGCTGATCACCCATCCCAGTCCGATTGCATTTGCATTAAAATCCCTGCCAATGGAGGGCAGGGCAAGGTTTACTGCAGAACCCAGGAAGGGCGTCAGGAAAGCAGCAAAGGTAGCCACAAGCAGGACGGATCTTTTCAGGGATCTTTCAGAAACAATATCCGGTTTATCACTCATATCAGTTGTTGTACAAAAGGAAACAGCAGTACTATTCCTTTTCCTTTGTATCAATTATAATAGTTACGGGTCCGTCGTTTACAAGTTCAACCTGCATCATGGCCCCGAACTCACCTGTCTTCACTTCCCTGCCCAGTAATTCTGTCAGTTTCCCGACAAAATGGTTATACAGAGGTATGGCTTTTTCCGGCCGGGCAGCGCGAATATATGACGGCCTGTTCCCTTTCTTTGTTTTGGCATGAAGCGTGAACTGGCTAATGACCATCATACTTCCGCCTGTTTCCATTACCGGGAGGTTCATTACCCCGTTGTGGTCGTTAAAGATCCTTAACTGAACTATTTTACTGGCGAGCCAGGAAGCATCGTTTTCATCATCCGACTCTTCTATACCCAGCAGTACTAACAATCCATGACCAATCTCGGCTTTCAGTTTTCCTTCTATCGAAACAGAAGCCCCTGTAACCCTCTGTATGACTGCTCTCATATCAATATTTCAGAAAAGTCCAAATATATGTAAACTGAACAAGAAATTCAGTGAAGTCGTTTTATATTATCTTTGCGCAATTTAAGAGACCCGGATGGATTTCATAACTATAGTCGCAGTAGCCCTCGGATTGTCCTTCGACACATTTGCGGTCTCCATTTCATATGGTGTTATAAGAAACAAGATATTGTTCTGGCAGGCATCAAGGATCGCCATTGTGCTGGCCGTGTTCCAGGCCGGGCTGCTGGTAATAGCCTATTTCCTGGGATCCTTTATCAGCGAAATAATGAAGGCTGCCGACCACTGGGTGGCTTTGTTTCTTCTCGCTTTCCTGGGGATCAGGATGATAGTTGAAGGGATGAAGAGGAAGGAGGAAGGCAAAATAAAGGATTACAGCGATATATTTACCCTGCTTTCAGTGGCTGTCGGGACCAGCATCGATGCCTTTGCCGTAGGTATCAGCTTTGCCCTTCTGAGCATCCGTATCTGGTACTCAGCGTTAATAATCGGAGCTGTGACCTTCTTTGCCTCCATGGCGGCAATCAGGATCGGCAAATCAGCTGGTACAAGGCTCGGGAATAAAGTCGAAATAATCGGTGGCCTGATCCTTATAGCAATCGGAATAAAAATCTTCCTTGAACATACTCTAGGGATTTAGACTTACTGCATTTATAATATAAAAAATCCTTCCTGATATTTCACCCCTAAATCCCCTTAAGGGGGAAGGCGGTATCAAAATGGTATCATATACCTTTCACGACGGTCAAAAACTGCCATTTCAGTATATCCTGCATCCCTTAGAAGATCGTAAGCCTCATCAAAATACTGGCCTAAATTCAAAGGTGCGTGAGCATCTGAATTAACGCAAACCGGCACATTCTCCTTCCGGAATATCTTAAGGAATCTCCTGTCCGGATAAAAATCTCCTATCGGCCTGTTCCTGCCGTTGGTGTTGAGTTCAAATGCAACATCATGCTTCCTCAGGCTTTTTGCCATTTCCCTGTAAAGAGGTTCAGGATTCGAGGAGGGTGCATAGCCATATATCCTTACCAGATCACAATGTGCTATAATGTCGAAAATGCCCGAAGCAGCGGCTGAAATTACCTGCTCAAAATATTGCCCGAAGATCCTGTTTATGTTCTTTCCCTCGTAGAACTCGGCCCCCATGTCAACCGGTGATTCACCAAGATAATGAACAGATCCTATGACATAATCAAGTTCAAGCGTGTCCAGGAATTGCCTGATCTCTGCCTCCTTCCCCGGAAAGAAATCCACCTCGAGGCCAATCCTGATTGTAATGCCATCGGTATTTTCCCGGAGATGCCTGACATGGGCAAGGTAACTGCCAACTTCATTGCCATCCATGCTCCAGTCGAGCGGTCCCCTGAAGAGCGTCAGGTGCTCTGAAAAACCTATCTCCCGGAATCCCGCTTTTACGGCGGGAGCAATATAATCTTCCGGCAGGGATTTGCCGTCACTGAATGTGGAATGGATATGATAATCGGTCTTATAAATCATTTCATATTAACTGGTTATGCGACATTGATTATGGTTATTCAAAGTAGGCTCAAATTTCCCTATAAAACAAATTGATGGTTTATAAAGTAATCGGGAAAATAATAACTTTGCGGAAAACGCGCATTTGTGGAGAAAATGTTCAAGCCATGCGATTGCGAACACTGTGATTTCAGGGATGTTGTATTCTCAACGCTGGATGATGAAAGTATAAGGGAGCTTTGTCAGTTTAAAGAGGAACATTCCTTCCGTAAAGGGGAAATAATAAATCATGAGGGGGAGAAAATCACTGACTTCAAATATCTTAAACACGGACTTGTAAAACTTTTCAGACGCTCACCGAACGGCGACGAACAAATAATTACTATCACACGGCCGTTTGAATTTGTCAGTAACATGAGCATTTTTTCCGGGGATAGATACCAGTATTCGGTTGCTGCACTTGAAGATTCGACCGTCTGCTCTGTAAAGCTTGAATTCATCAAGAACCTGTTCCTGAAGAATGGAGGATTTGCGATCGGGCTGCTTACAAAGATTTCAAAGATCAACGACAAGATAATTAACCAGACGCTTGATATACGCCAGAAAAACCTAATCGGTCGTGTGGCTTTTGTCCTGCTGTACTTCACAAAGGAGATCTTCAATTCAAGGGTCTTTGATCTTCCCGTTTCGAGAAAAGAGATAGCAGATTACATCGGGATGAGCACCGCCAATGTCATAAGGACAATGTCGGATTTTAAGAAAGAAGGGATAATAAAAGTATTTGGTAAGACAATCGAAGTCGCTGATATTGAAAAGCTTGAGATCATTTCAAAAAGAGGATAACCCCCTCCCCCTGCAGGTGGCTAATATGATATGGAAATAAATCCCCATGCAGGGCCAAAGGGGCAAAAACCTATGAAAAACCTGATTATTCTGCCGGGGTTGCTGTTGATTTCCGCAGTTCTTTCCGGACAACCAGTCAGACCAGATCGGTCAGACAAAGAACCTGGAAAAAAGCAGTATACAGTGTCGGGCTTCAGACACGGTATAAGCTATTTCCCACTCATTCAGCTGCCACATGTTGAGTATAAAGCCGGAGATACCCTTACCTTTGACAGGTACCATTCACTCGATGTGATCTATGCATGGCTTAAGAAATGGGAAAAGAAATATTCTGATATCGTCGAGCTTTACGAGGTTGGTAAAAGCTTTGAAGGGCGGCCGATCCTTCAAATGACAATAACGAACAGGAAAACGGGAAATGATACCGATAAACCGGCTGCATTTTTTGAAGGCGGGAGGCACAGTGGCGAAGTAACAGGATCGGAATGCGTAATGTGGCTGGCTAATTACCTCCTTGCAAATTACGGTAAGGATCCGGATGTGACACACCTAATTGATACAAAGGCAATCTATCTTAAACCTGTCAATAATCCTGACGGACATAACCTGTACATGAACACTGCCCAGAGCAACAGGAGCACAGTGAGGCCATATGACAGCGACAGGGACGGGCTTCTGGATGAGGATCCGCCTGAAGACCTTGACAATGACGGTATGATCCTTACGATGAGATGGAAGGATGAAAAGAAGGGGAATCTTATTCAAGATCCGGAAGATTCAACGGGGAGAATCATGAAGAGAGTTCCGGTGGGGAAGGGCATTTATCGGTCATCCTCCGAGGGTATAGATAATGACGGTGACGGCGAAATCAACGAGGATGGCATCGGAGGCCTCGACCTTCACAGGAATTATCCTGAGAACTGGAGGCCCATGACTGAAAAGACAGGCCGTGGTTACACCCAGGGCGGATCAGGGGAGTTCCCATTGAGCGAAAGTGAAACCCGGGCCGTGGTCGATTTCCTCCTTGCGCACCCGAACGTATATGTGGTTAATTCAATGGACACAAGCGTCCCCATGCACCTGAGGCCGCCTTCAACATCACCATCTGACGCAAGGATGTATCCGGAAGACCTGGCATGGTACAGGACATTTGACAATATAGGCAGAAAAATAACCGGCTACAAAAAAGCAGGGGATGTATATAATGACTACGGAAACGGGAATCCACTTTTCGGCCATGGTCCCGATTTCGGGTACTGGTATTTCGGTGCAATCTGGTATGGCGATGAAATATGGAACGGGGCCAGGTTCAGGGATTACAATAACGACGGGGATACAAATCAGATCGATATGCTCAGGTGGGATGATGAGGTAAACAAAGGGGAAGGATTCCACGAATGGAAACCTTTCAGGCACCCTGTTTACGGGGATATCGAAATAGGGGGATTTGATCCGAAATTCTTCCTTCAGAATCCCCCGGCACCACAGCTGGAGACATGGATCAGGAATGAAGCAATGTTTAACCTGGAAATGGCAAAGTATCTTCCGCAGCTCGAGTGGGGCAATACCGAGGTCAAACGGCTTAAAGTTTGGAAGACGGATTCAGTTGATTATCAGCTTAAAATTACTGTTTTGAATACTGGCAGGCTACCGACGGCGCTTAAACAGGCTGACCTTGTAAAGATTGTAAGGGAAGACAGGATCGAGCTGCAGTTTGACACAACAGGTTTGGCAAAAGGGAAACCCTCCTGGAAAGTAATCGAGGAAAATAAAAGAGCTCCTTCGAGATCAGGCAGAGGAATGGGAATGTCCGATGAAACAGAAAGACCGGTCAGGGCAGCTGTGGCTTCTAAAAATATTCCTTACACCCAGGGAGGCTCATCAACTGATGCAATATTCACTATAAGGCTCTACAACAGGCAGGAGCTGAGGGGTAAAGCAGGCATGTACTCCACAAGGGGAGGGATTCTGAAAGACAAAGAATTTGTAATCAAATAAATGCAATAAACTAATTAAGGATGGAAAAGTATAATGTCAGGGATATACCACGAAGGCGGTTTCTTGAACTGAGCATGAAAGGCGGCCTGCTGATAGCTGCAACCCCAACGCTTCTGTCGCAGCTGGTTTCATGCAAAAGCGGGGCTAAAACTGCTCCAGAGATGGATATGGACAAGGAGACTCTCGCCAGGGTAATCGCAAAAGCCCTCGAAAAGGGCGGCAATTTTGCAGACGTCTATCTTGAAAACCGTATCTCCCGTCAGATCGTAATGGAAGAATCAAAATTCAAAAGCGGTCTTTACGGCATAAGTCAGGGTGCTGGCGTACGCGTAATATCCGGAAATAAGACCGGCTATGCCTATACTGATGAAATAACTGAAGAAAAGCTGATGCAGGCAGCTGTGATTGCTTCATATGTGGCCGCCGGCAGCAATCCGGTAATACCTGCTGCAATTGCCGTAGCCAGCAGTCCATCATTCATTACAGTGATGCAACCTCTTGATCAGATTGCCGACGAGAGGAGGATAGAGATAATGAAACGGGCCGATCAGTCTGAGAGGGATTATGATCAGAGGATCAAAATGACAATGATCGATTATAGCGATGAGATTAGGGGCAGGGTTATCGCAAACAGCGAGGGACTCTATCTGAAGAGTGAACTGCCCCTGATGTTTTTTATCGTCCAGGCTATGAGTGATGACGGGAATGCCAGACATATGGCACGAGAAAGGCTAAGCCAGCATGCGGGTTTTGAAATGTTCGAAAAAGTAACACCTGAGACCGTAGCCAGGAATGCTGCACGGGAAGCAATCGCAATGCTGGCAGCAGAAGATGCTCCTGCCGGTATAATGGATGTTGTAATGCAGAACGGATGGGGTGGTGTTCTTGTGCATGAGGCAGTGGGACATCCGCTTGAAGCCGACAATATTGCCAAGGGAATTGGAATCTTTACCGGCAAAATGGGTCAGAAGGTCGCAGCTGAATGCTTTACAATGGTTGATGACGGGACACTGCCAAATTTCAGGGGAACAATCAATTTCGACGATGAGGGTACGGAAGCCAGGCGCAATGTTCTTATTGAGAAGGGAGTGCTCACTGGATTCATGACTGATGTTCTTAGCGCAAGGCAGCTTTCGATGGGCAGGACCGGCAACGGCAGGCGGGAATCTTTCAGGTATATCCCGATCCCGAGAATGACAAATACTTTTATTGACACAGGAAAGGATAAACCTGAGGATATACTATCGTCAACCAAAAAAGGGATATATGTGCAGAGCCTGAGCGGCGGAAGTGTTAATCCGATAACAGGTGTATTTAATTTTACCTGCAGGGAGGCTTACCTGATCGAAAACGGAAAGAAGACAACGCCGGTCAGAGGTGCAACGCTAATCGGATCATGCAGGGATGTGATCTCGAATATTGATGCAGTCGGGAACGATCTTGATTTTGGTCCGGGTATATGCGGGAAAGGTCAGGCAGCTGAGGTCACAGCAGGTATGCCAACGGTAAGGTTACGCGGGATTAATGTCGGGGGAAGCAAAGCTTAGTCGAACTTTAATAAGGAAAGAAAATGAACTATACAGAACTGACTGAAAAACTGGTTAAGAGATGCCTCGCTCTCGGGGCTGACGCAGCTGAGGTTTACCTCGAAACCAGAAGAGACCTGTCAATAAACATACTAAACTCGGAAATTGAAACGATAGAGCAAGCTTCCACACAGGGAATTGGCTTCAGGGTATTTGCAGGGGGAAAAATGGGATTCAGCCACTGCAATGAATTCAGCGACAAATCACTGGAAAACACAATATCAAGGGCTGTAGCGTTTGCCAGACTTTCAACACCCGATGAAAACAATGTTCTTACTGACGATAAATCCATCACCCGGGTCAGCAATCTCTTTGACCAGGGAATTTCCGCCCAGCCGATGGATAAGAAGATAAAGATGGCTATGGACCTTGAAAAGCTGGCAATGGGTGTCAAAGGAATTACCAAAAGCGCCGGGTCGGGTTATGGGGAAGGTGAAGCTGAGATCTTTATTGCAAATTCAAACGGCATCCTGAAAAATTATAAGGCGTCGGGCTGTTCGGTGGGTGTTTCTGTTGTGGCTGAAAAAGGTGAACAGAAAAACACTGGCGGTGAATATTGCTCAAGGGTATTCTTTTCAGATCTTCTTCCGTTGGAGGAAATTGCTAAAGTGGCATCCGGGAAAGCCCTTGAACTCCTTGATCCGGTAATGATAAAAACCCAGAGAGCCTCTGTAATTTTTGATCCTGATGTTTCGAGGGCTCTGCTTGGAGGGATTATTTCTGCCATCAATGGTGAGCGTGTGCTGCAGGGTGCAAGCTTCCTTAAAAATCATCTGAATAAGCAATTCGCGTCCTCATTGCTGACCATAGTTGATGACGGTACATTGCCAGGGAAAACAGGCAGCTCCCCGTTTGATGGCGAAGGAGTACCTGTCACCAGGAATGTGCTTGTTGAGAATGGGGTCCTTAAAAGCTTTATTTATAATGTAAAGGCTGCCAAACGGGCAGGCGTCAGAAGTACCGGCAATGCGTCGCGCGGAGGGTTCAGCTCCCTGCCCGGAATAGGTACAAACAATGCTTTCGTGCTGGCGGGTAAAAGTGCTCCTGCAGATATAATTGCAGCAACAAAGAAGGGACTGCTCCTTAAAGAAGTGACAGGATACGGTATAGACCCTGTGACAGGAAACTTCAGTGGAGGAGCCAGCGGGTTATGGATAGAAAATGGCGAAATTGCACATCCGGTAAAAGGAGTTACCATCGCAGGGAAGGCATTCGATATTCTTAATGCTATCGATATGATGGGCAATGACCTGGACATGAACCGGACAAACTCATCTCCGACATTCAGGGTTGCAGATATCCAGATAGGCGGTAAATGAGCAGCTTATTTTGGATTTCACTAAAAAAATATACTTTTAGTGCTTCTAAATTTTCAAGAAATGGTGTCAAATAAAAAGCAGAAGATCATGGTAAATCAGAAAAAAACTAAGGGAGTGATTGGCATCCTTACAGGGGGCGGGGATGTTCCAGGACTCAATCCGGCTATCAGGGCGGTCACGATCCGTGCCAACAGGGAAGGTTATAGGGTTATCGGTCTGCGCAGGGGATGGGCTGGACTGATCGAAATCATCAGGGATAGTAAAGCCAATAATAGCAATTGCTACCAGGAGCTCACTGACGATATCGTCAACAAGGCAGGCCGGACTGGCGGTACTTTCCTCCATACTTCGCGCACCAGGCCCAGTCATGTTTCAAAGGCAAACGTACCTGAACACCTTCAGGATACTTACAATGCAGACATGAATGATCTTACTCCTGAAGTGATAAAGAACCTGGAATGGCTGGGAATAGATTATCTTATTCCGATTGGAGGGGACGATACACTGAGCTATGGAGTTCATCTTTACAGGAAAGGCATTAAAGTGATCGCAATCCCCAAGACAATGGATAATGATGTTCCCGGAACCGATTATTGCATTGGTTTCAGCACTTGCGTTTCAAGAACCATCCAGATGACAAATACCCTCAGGACATCGGCAGGATCACATGAAAGGATAATGGTTATTGAGGTTTTCGGGCGCTACGCCGGATTCACCGCAATGCTGCCTACAATGGCAGGTGCAGCTCACAGGTGCGTTATACCTGAATACGAATTTGACATCGACCTGCTTACAAGGCTTCTTGTTGAAGACCGGAACCATAATCCAAGCAAATATTCGATCGTCCTTGTATCGGAAGGAGCCATGTTCAAGGGAGGTGAAATGATATTCGCGGGCAGCGAGCGGGATGCTTACGGACACGCAAAGCTGGGAGGCATAGGTGATCTCGTTTCGGACCAGATAAAAGATCTCTCTGCCAAGTACAATAATGGCAAAACAATCAATATCATAAATCAGAAGCTCGGATACATGGTCCGTGGCGGCGACCCTGATGCCCTCGACTCAATTGTGCCCATGGCATACGGGAACCTTGCTCTAGACCTTATCCTGAAGGGGCTCCATGGAAGGATTGTTGTCCTGAAGAACGGAAGGTATGACAATGTTCCGCTTGATGTGGTGACATCATCAAAGAAGATCGTTAAAGTGTCTGAGCATTACAATACGGAAAGGCTGAGGCCTCATTATCACAGCTTCGAGATGAAGCCATTCCTGCTGATGGCTTCGGATACCTGATCTTGAAAACCGGTATTGTCATAAAATCAGTCGGAAGCAGGTACAGGGTATTGTTCAGTGATGGCAGCACAGCCGACTGCCTCCTCAGGGGGAAGATGAGAGTACGTGATGTTCAGACAACAAACCCTGTCGCCGTGGGGGATAATGTAATTGTGGATCCTGACAGGGATGAAAAAACCGGCCTGATAACCGATATACTCGACCGGAAGAACTATCTCCTGCGGAAAGCATCCAACCTTTCGAAGCAATCACAGATAATAGCTGCAAATCTTGACCAGCTCCTTCTGATGCTTACAATAATCCTTCCTGAAACCAGGATTGAATTCATTGACCGGATCCTGGCTACAGCAGAGGCTTACCGGATTCCGGCAAGCCTGATTTTCAACAAGACTGATCTTTACGGGCATGATGAAACCATGGAGATGGAAAACCTTATTTCTGTATATTCTGCAATTGGTTATTATTGTCTTAGCTTATCATTGACCAAAGGGACCGGACTTGAAGAAATGAAAGAGATCATGAAGGGGAAAATAAGCCTAATATCCGGCAATTCCGGAGTTGGCAAGACAACTTTACTCAACATCCTGGATCCTTCCCTTAAACTTAAAACCGCTGAAATCTCAGATTATCATAAGCAGGGAAAACATATCACAACCTTTCCTGAAATGCATAAACTCCCGTTCGGAGGATTTGCGATTGACACGCCGGGTATAAGGGGATTTGGTGTAGTTGATCTGGAGAGGAATGAGATATACCATTTTTTCCCTGAGATATTCAAAACTTCCAAACACTGCAAATATCATAACTGCCTTCACCTTGATGAACCGGGATGCGCGGTAAGGAAAGCCGTCGAACTCGGTGAGATAAATAGCTCGAGGTATAGGAGCTATCTTAGTATTTTAAATGATGAAAATACTAAATACAGGTGAAGTTGAGTTAATTAGCATATTCAGTGTTTATTTTGTCTGCCAATCTTTACAATAAAAGGAACATTTCGGTTATTGTCGCCGCGACAATTCTTTTAATTTTTTTAGCCAACTTTTTCTATTACAGAAGCCTGTATAATAAACAGTTAGACTATATTGTCAAGCTGCTTGACAGACAGGTGCAGATTGCAGGCCTTTCGGTCGACAACACCAATAACGGATTTGCAAGCGATCTGAACCAGATCATCTTCACTGAAGATATTTCACTTTTCTTTTCAGATCAGCAGCACAGGACCAGTGCTGTTGAAAAGATGAAGCTGTTCTTCCAGAAGTATGAGGATCTGGTAACAGGCATCAAACTCTATGACAACAACCGGAATGAATTCACCCTTAAAAGGGACGAGACCGGTAACAACTGGCTCGAGCAAACCTTTATCCTTCATGTACAGGGAGAGATCGTTACACCGGAAAGACTGGTAACCGAAAAAAAGAATATCCAGTATTACCTGCCTGTGATCAAAAGCGATGTTCCGGTGGGTAATATAGTAGTATCACTGGATTTTCAGAAATACTTCGATAACATTTTTACAGCATTCAGGTTCCCTGATTCCCAATGGGAATGGGTGGTAAGTGATTCGGGCAGGATCATCTACAGCAATAGTGAAGAAAGGATCGAATATTCACAGATGCAGAAGATCACCTCGGGAGTCGGGCGGGGATATTCAGGAAGTATAGTTCACAGAGCTAAAGGAAACAGGGATCCGATGGAGCTGATCTCATCCTACTATTCCACGCAGCTTCTACTTCAGAATATTGGTATTGTTTTTTCCTCTCCAACCGACAAAATACAGGGTTTTATATTCAGAAAATCCCTCATAGTCGGGATCGTCACTTTTATTCTGATAATGGCCCTGGCCGCATTTTTCATCAGATTCATCCGGTTGCAGGAGAAAGAGATAGGCAGGCTTGGTGAATCTGAGGAAATACTCTTCAAAATGATAGAAGAGATGCCTGTCGGTGTAATCATTCACAACAAAGACCGTAAGATTTTAAAAGCTAACAGGAAAGCCGCAGAACAATACGGTTATTCCGGCGAAAAAGAGATGACCGGTATAATATTCCCTGAGTTTTCTGTTACTGACGAAAACAGCTATTTTTCACGGAATCTCGGGGGTATATTCAGCCCCGATCAGTTTGTGATAATCAGGAAGGAGATCGGGGAACTGATCCTTCTCAGGACCAGCACTCCGGTAAGATTTAATAGCGAGGAATCAACTATGGAAATGCTCATCGATGTTACCTCGCTTGAATCGGCCAGGAAGCAGGAAGCCAGGGCAAGCACAGCAAAATCGGAGTACCTCACAAGGGTGAGCTATGAGATAAGAACTCCACTTAACGGAATTATAGGGATGACGGATCTTCTTGACAAAAAGAGCCTCCATGGAGAGGCAAAGGAAATTGTAGGACTACTGAGAGGTTCCGCCGAAGCCCTTATGAGCATTGTAAATGATATTCTGGAATTCTCAAGGATTGAATCGGGAAAAATGATCCTCGACGAAATTCCGTTCGGACTGAGGGAGGAGTTAGATTACTGCCGTGATCTCGCCCGCACTAAAATCAATGGGAAAAAGGTTAACCTTAACCTCATCATAGATGAAAATGTACCTGACAGGATAATTGGAGATCAGTTGAAATTCAGGCAGATGCTTACAAATTTCCTTAACCATTCTGCGAGAAACACAGCTGAAGGACAGATAAAGCTGAACTGCAACCTGAAGGAAGCAACAAAGGATCTTGTAAGGCTGAAGTTCGAAATAATGGATACCGGAAAAAGCTTTGACAGGGAAACCCTGGGCAATATTTTCGGGGATTATGTGAATGTCGAATCGAAAGTGCACCAGGAAGATGATGAATCTGGTTTCGGGCCGATCCTTGCGCGTCAGCTTGTAGAGCTTATGGGAGGGGAATTCTCGGCAGAAAGCCCGTCAGGTCTTGACGGTGTGAAAGGCAAGAAATTAGTATTTACCATTTCTGTTTATCCTGATGAAAAGCCGAAAAAGGATATTCATTTTACCAGGAAAAGTAATTTCGACCAGATCAGGGTCCTTGTCATCACAGGAAGCCAGGCACATGATGAAGAGATCCTCGGTATGCTGCATAAACTCGGACTGGCTATAACAGTTACAACCTTCCAGAAATCAACGGTCAGCCATATAAGGACAAGCCTGAATTATCCTGAAAACAGGTATCAGCTGATAATAATTCTTGATGATGAGAGATTCAATGGATTAGATCCCGCCAGGGAAATATGGGAAGGCAATCTTTCGGGCGAGTTCAGGATTGCAATGATCAGCTCCAATGATAGAAAAGGGAACCTTCTGAAATGCAACAATCTGGGAATCGATCACTATGTTGCCCGACCCTATGACATAAAAGATCTTTATAACATCCTTGATGAAAGCTTCCCTCTGCCTGCTAATATTGCAAATGCTGAATCACCGGAATACAGCGCAGGCAATATCAGGATACTGATCATCGAGGACAACAAGATGAATCAGAAAGTTCTTGGGACAATGCTTAAAAGTCTTGGATATTCATTTGATTTTGCCGACGACGGATTTGCCGGGTATATCCAGGCCAAAACACGCAGGTATGATGTGATTTTCATGGACCTTATAATGCCTGAAATGGATGGCTTTGAATCGGCCCGGAAAATACTTGAATATGATAAGACATCAATAATAGTGGCTTTCACTGCCGACAACATGCCCGAATCAAAGAGAAAAGCCGAGCTTTCAGGTATCAGGGAATTTATTTCCAAACCCGTAAGGATCGAAGACCTGAAAAAACTGTTCGCAAAATATTTTATTAAGAACCAGGCTTAGCATCATTTATCCTGACCGGGAGAATCGATCCACTTGAACAGCTTATCGGAACGCCTCACTATATCGCTTACCTTTATCGAGCAAAGCTCGCCTTTAAACGCTTTTTCCGTCTCCTTCAGATCAGTTCCCCGGATCTCGCCGACCTGGAACTCCATGACTCCCGTGGTCGGGCCTGTTATAAGCAAAGTTTCCCCTTTGCTCAGGTCTCCGTTTTCGAGCTTTACTTCGGCAACACCCGGCTTGCTGAAATAATTGGTGACTTTCCCAAGATAGACTTTCCTTTTAGTTGCCCGCGAGCCATAGCGGTTATTCCATTCACCAGGCCTCCGGCCCAGATAATAGCCATCCCAGAAGCCCCGGTTGAATACTTTAGCCAGCCTGTCTTTCCATTTCTCTATTTGTTCATCATCGTAGGAACCGGCAGAAACAGCTTTTACTGCTTCATCGTAGCATGATGTGACAGTTTTAACATATTCAGGCGATCGTGCCCGTCCCTCAATCTTGAAGATCCTGACTCCTGAATCAATCATTCTGTCGATAAATCCAATCGTGCAGAGATCCTTCGGCGACATTATATACTGGTTATCAATTTCAAGCTGGTAGCCGGTCTCCCTGTCAGTAACAATGTAACCCCTTCGGCATGTCTGGAAGCATTTGCCGCGGTTGGCTGATGTATTGTTTTCGTGAAGGCTCAGGTAGCATTTACCGGATATGGCCATGCACAGGGCACCATGAACAAACATTTCGATCCTGACCAGCTCTCCGCGCGGGCCGCGAATATTCTGTTCGATGATATTCCTGTGAATATTTTTTACCTGGTCAAGGTCAAGTTCCCTTGCGAGGACAACCACGTCAGCCCATTGTGAATAAAATCTGAGGGCTTCGGAATTGGCTACGTTCAGCTGTGTGGAAAGATGGACCTCAATTCCCGAACGGAAAGCATAATTGATCGCTGAAAGGTCCGAAGCAATTATTGCAGATACACCGCTCCCGGCTGCAGCGTCAATTATCCGGTGCATCTGCTCAATTTCATTGTCATAAACAACTACATTGACTGTAAGATAGCTTTTGACATTATTATCGCTGCAGATCCTGGTAATATTTTTAAGGTCGTCAATTGTGAAATTGACTGAGGATGCGGCCCTCATGTTCATCTCCTCTGCGCCAAAATAGACTGAATCGGCGCCTCCCTGAATAGCAGCAATAAGGGATTCATGGGATCCCACAGGAGACATTATCTCAATATCCGTCCGGTTCATCCGGGCGCAAAATTAATCAAATTTGCCTTGAATCAGCCGTTGCCATTCCTTAACATGATTCTGATACAGGTACCTTTTCCGATTTCTGATGATTTCACGTAGATCTTGCCGTTGTGGTACTCTTCAATGATCCTTTTAGCAAGTGAAAGGCCTAGGCCCCAGCCTCTTTTCTTAGTGGTAAACCCCGGATTGAATATCTTTTTATAGGCCGATTTTGGAATCCCTTTACCGGTATCGGTTATATCAATGATCGCGTGCTTTTCCGATTCCTCAACCCTGATTGTTATTGCCCCGTCCCCTTCCATTGCATCAATGGCATTCTTGCACACATTCTCAATCACCCATTCAAAAAGGGCAGGATTGACAGGAATATTTATTTCATCATCCGGGGAGAAGGGTAATACAAAAAGTACCTTTGAGGAAGATCTGGTCTTGAGGTAATCGACAGAATTCTGGATAAGGCTCAGGATATTTTCTTCAGTCAGTGAAGGTTTTGATCCTATCCTTGAAAATCTTTCAGTAACTTTTTCAAGACGTTTCACATCAAGGGCAAGCTCCCTGGTTACTGGGATATCGGGGTAATTATTCTGAAGTATCTCAATCCATCCCGAGAGGGAGGTTGTTGGGGTTCCAAGCTGATGGGCTGTCTCCTTTGACATCCCGACCCATACCCGGTTCTGCTCTGCCCTGCGTGATGAACTTAAAGCAATAAAGGAAACAAGAATGAAAAGGAGGATAAAACCCAGCTGAATGAACGGATAATACATCAGCTGGCTCAGGATGATGCTGTCTTTATAGTAAATGCGGTTTGAAAATCCGTTGCCAAGATCGATAATTATAGGCTCATTATAACCTTTCATATTATCAAGTTTCATCCCCGGCGCTGCTTTACCCTGGTCAATGTTCCTGGCCGAAATGATAATATCAGAACCGTCCGTCAGTATAACCGGAACAGTGCTGTTATTCTCAATGATCGAATATAGGAACTCAAGGTTCTGGGTTGAATCGGCGGAATTTATTAGTCTGGTAGCTTCGGCCCACATCTGAACTTTCTTCCTCTCTTCAGCCTTAAGGCTCCTGACGAGGAACTGTGTATAGATCAGGGATCCGATGCCCATCAATATGGCAAAGAGAAAAAAGAATATCTTCCATTTGCTTCTGTTGCGATAGAGGTTCAATGTCAATTTCTGATTAGGTTGAAAAATACTATTTCTTTCTAAAAATTCTTTTAAAAACACTTTCTTTTTTTACGGCCGGAGCTTCTTCCTGGGCAGGATTTATTGTATCGGATCCTTCCCAGGAAACCCTGAACCTGGGTTTAGAGGCCTGCTTCTTTTCCGTCCCGGAACTTTTACTGTACCCGCCGTATTCCTCATTCAGGATGGTTCTAAGGTTCTGCTTTTCCTTCTGAAATTCGCTTTTTATCTGGTTCCCGGCAGCTTTCATATCATAGCTTACCTTTACATCCTCTCCCTTGCCATTAATCCTGAGGAGAATTGACGTCCTTCCAAGGCCGTCGTCTTCAATCTCGCCGAACTCATCGGACAATGTTTTGTTTTTTCTTGCCTTGTTGCTGAGGATCTCAGAAAGCCTCATCTTCACATGATACTCGTACTCATTTTCGAAGCTGTGCTTACCGTTTACTGATAGATCAACTGCCGATGAATTGATGTCAATCTGCGGCACATAGAAAACATTGTCCTTTATAAAGAATGTATTTTCCAGCTGACTGAATTTAATATTCTCGAGTTCCGAAAGAGCTATGAATGATGACAAAGCCTTGACAGGATCAAAATCGATCAAGGCTCCGTTTGTAAGTAAATATTTCCCCTCAGCTGTCAGTTTGCTCATCAGAGGTTTAAGAAGTGAATCGACAGGGAGAACCAGTGAGATTGTTCCGGAGAGAGAACCTGCAATATTCTCAGCTTTCAGAAATCCCTGACCGAAATTGTGAAATGTGTTGAACGCCTCGTTGACATCCACACCGGTAATGTCAAATGTCCCTCTCCCGGTGAATGATTTGTCAGGATGCTGTGCCACAAGAATGTTCCCCGAGACCTTCCCTTTCTGCGAATTCAGGTTTATTGTCCTGAAGTTCAGCATTTTGGGCCTTACACCAAGACTGCCTGAAATCTTTCGCGCATCAAAGGTTTTATAGATCAGTGTGTCAAGACTGAAGTCAAGATCGATATTAATATCGGAAGGAAGGGTAAGCGCAGCCTTAGGCGGCTGGGTCTTATCCATTTTATTCTTTTCCGTGGGGTTGTCCATGAAAAGTTCAGGCTTGATAAGTGAAGCATAAAGTAATCCTGATCCGGACAAGGTGACCGGATTACCCGCAAGCCAGCCCGGGAAGTTTGCAAACTTCCCGTTAAGCCTTATTTTCTGGCCGTTGAAGTTAAATCTGAAATTATCGGTGACTGTGGTTTCCTTAATAAAGACATCGCCATTTACATCCCTGAAATCTATATTCTTATTATTCAGCTTTATGCCGAATGACTTGAAGCCCAGTGTGGAGTGTGAGTTCATATCCAGGAGTTCAGCAAGCCTGAAGCCGTTCCTTGTATCGGGATAGCCTGAAAAATTTAGATCAAGGTCAATGGAACCAGTTGCTTTTGCCACATTCTTCAGGTTGAAGAATTCAGTGATCTCTGCTGGCAGCAGGGCTCCTTTTAATGCTAATTCTGCCTTTGGCCTTGAGAAGTTGGTCATCGAAAACGAACCTCTGAATTCCGATGATCCGAGACGTGCCGTGAAATTGCTTAAGCTGAACAGGCTTGTTTCAGTATTGTTCCTGGGGCCGTTGGTCAGCGATCCGTCAAAGGAGAACCGGTCAATCTTAATATCCGACCTGCGGTTATTTATTCGTGCATTCTTAAGCGAAAAGCTTACATCACAGTGCGGATTTTCCTTTTTCGAGGCATAACCTTTTATTTTGCTGTCAAGTTTCAGGATTCCTGAAGGATGAAAGTCAGATACCTTGTTGCGGTATTTCTCGGGGAACAGATTCACTATCCTGGAAATATCGATATTGTTGCCTGTAACATTCAGGTCAAGATAATTATCTGATGCAACAAAGCCGGTCAGGACAAAATCCCAGTTTTCCACTGTCATTGTGCTTTTCCTGAAAAAGATACCCTTTTGGTTCTTGTTCAGGCTCACATCAAGCTTAGCGGGGATGCTCTGCCTGATTGCAGTGCTGTCAATGCTGAATAGTGTAAAAAGTGTCCCTGAATTACCTTCGAAATCAATATTATTTCCTTTGATTTTGCTTCTGCATCGGCCATCCTTGAATACCCCTTTAATAATCAGATTTACTCGGAGGTCATTATATACAAAGTTTACATCTGAAAGGTTGATCCTGTTGAGGTTGAGCCTGACTTTATTACTTGTAGAGCTGGTCTCATTCCCTGAAAATTCATAGTTATAGCCTCCGGCAGAATCGGTGAATATATTCAGGTTACCTGATTTAACATCTATCCTGGTAAAGGTATAGGCTCCCCTCAGGAGGTCGGTCATCCTGCAAATAATGGAGGCTGATTTTGCTGCCAGAAGGGTATCTGTATTGATATCCTTAAATGCAGAAACATCAAATGTCGGTGATGAGTGAACAAGAACATTTTTAAGTTCAACGGTTGCATTCGGGAATTTTCTGATAAGCGACAGCCGGTATGATCCGGTTTCTATTTTAGTTGTGAAATTCCTGTTCAGAGTTTTGATTATGATGTCGCCCACCCTGTTCTGCATAATCAGGGATGCTGAAAATAACAGTACCAGGACGGCTACAAAAATTATAACTGCTATTTTCAGAATTTTCGGCAGGACTTTCATCTATGTGCTGCAAAAATCAAAAGGAACGGTCTATAAACGGCAGTCAAAGATAAATTATTTGGATCAGGTTTATTTTTATTTGAACAGAAATGAAAAATCATCGTTTTCACCCAGTTCAAGAGGCTCTTCATTTTTTCTGAATATTCTTGCCTTCTTATGACCGGTAAAAACTATCCTGTCTTCCTCAACCGCAAGCATTGTACCTTCCCTGAGACCCACAACCCAGACATTTCGGTTAATATCAATGAACTCCTCTATCCGCTGTTCCCTGGTTTCACCGGCATGGCCGTCGGGATTCCCGTCAAGATAGTGTGGATTTATCTGGAAGGACACAAGGTTGAATGCCTTGAATGAAGCTGGTTCCACAACAGGCATGTCGTTGGTTGTGCGGATCGTCGGACAGGCGACATTTGCACCGGCACTCCAGCCGATATACGGAGTCCTGGCCAGTACCTTCTGCCTGATGGGATCGATGAGCCTGAAATCCTGAAGCATCTTTAAAAGCTTCCATGTATTCCCACCGCCAACGACAATCACAGGAGCACTCCTGACAGCGTTCAGGGGATTTGTATAGTGATGGATTGAAATAATATCATGTCCGATCTCCCTGAACTTATCTCTTACCCTAAGCTCGTAGTCATTGTAGGAGAAGGTCACTGCAGCATAAGGTATGAACAATGCTTTTACATGCCCGTCGCCAAGGAATTCCTTTATTCTTGCCAACGGATGTCCAAGGTATCCTTCTCCTGCATTTGTTGAATTGCTTATAAGTAAAAGTCTCATTTTATGCAGATTTGGAGATATAGAATAAGTCTCTTTTTCTTTTACCCCTAAATCCCCCAGGGGGGACTTTTATATTTGACAACCCCCCCTTTGGGGGGATAGGGAGTAAAAATAGGATTGATCTACACCCCAGATTTATCAATACGTTTCATTTAGCCTATTTATATTATGGTTCTCCGGCACGCATTCCAGTTTCAGTATGCGGAATACATAATCATATATATTTAAAATCAGCAGCTTGCCTGAAAGAATATCTCCGTACCCGGTAATGATCTTTATTACTTCGTTTGCCATGATTGTCCCTGTTATACCAGGAACGACTCCAAGCAGGCCTGTTTCATCCGACGCAGGATTCCTGAAATCAGCCTGGAGGGGATTTGGATTGAAACACCTGTATGTCGGCCCTCCCCTGTAATTGAATACTGAGACCTGCCCTTCGTATTTATAGATCGCTCCATGCACCATAGGCTTGTTCAGGATTACGCTGGCATCGCTTAGCAGGAATCTCGTTGGATAATTGTCGGTGGCATCGACAATAATATCGTAGTCTGCCAGTACCCTGAGGGCATTGGCAGCTTCGATCCTTAAGTTAATCCTGTCAATTTTGACCAGATCGTTTAGACTCTCAATCCTGACTGCAGCAATTATCGATTTGAGCTTTCCTACGTCATTGGAACCATACAGGATCTGACGCTGAAGATCAGACTCATCCACCATGCCGGATTCTGCAACTGCCAGCCTGCCTATCCCTGCAGCTGCCAGGTATTGGAGTACAGGACATCCGAGGCCACCGGCGCCTACAATGATGACTTTCGCCTGTTTAAGCAGCTCCTGGCCACTGACTCCAATTTCCGGAAGCAGGATCTGCCGGCTGTATCTCTTGATCTCATGGAGGGATAAAATCTTATCCGACATTACAAGTAATTTTGAATAAGTCAAAAATAAGATTGAAAATGGTAAAATGCAAAAAAGGCGACAGCCTCCTGTCGCCTTTCGCCCTTCGCCCTTCGCCTTTAATCATTGAATGTAAATGCCAGTCCGATTTCAAACGGCTCAAGGTTAAGTCCGTTCGGGCCCTTGTTATCCTGGAACCATGGAGTGAGATAGTAAGTTCCGTAGATCATGAAGTTCTGGTATCCGACTCTGGCGGTAACACCGCCTCTCAGCAGATTCAGGTTATAATCCCCGTTGACCTTCGATTTTTCCTTGTCCTCATAAACAATCTTCGTCCATGCGTTTAACCTTAATCCGCCTACAACACCTGCTGAGATATTAAGATGATTGTCAAACCCGGCCGGGATCTGCACTTCCAGCAAGGCCGGAACATTCAGATAGATCGCTCCAAACTTCGATCTCTTTACCGGAGGTGTAACACCGTTATAATAGACAGGTTCGATCACCTCATCGGATCCTATATCAATACTGTTACCATGTTCAAACCTGTAGTTGTTCCAGTTAAGTCCTATGCCCGTAACTATTCCCATATGGCGGCTGAAGCCAATGCTCAGCTGGGAAAAATTAAGATTCAGATTGAGTGAGCTGTTGGCATCCACCTTCATGTAGGACACATCCTCGGGAAGAGTCATTGATCGGTTATAGGCATAGTTGTTAAATCCAATCTCGAATCCTGACCAGTGTCCCCTGAAATGCCTTGCACCCCTGTCAGGATGTTCATCCTCCCACTCCTGGTATCGGTTACGGTTATGATCGTTCTCGTAAACTCTGACAGCCTCATTTTTCTCATTTGTGACTGTTGCTCCTTCCAGCGACTCCAGCGTTTCCAGCCTTTTGTTAACCTGGCTGCCGGTTGTAGTCGTATTCTTGGTCTCCTGTCCTTCGCTTGCCTGAAAAGCGAATCCCTGGCAGATAACTGCTGCTGCTAACATTAAAAATACATTCCGTATCATGGCTTTGAATATTTTCTATTGCAGTGACGGAGATATAATCTGAAAAGTTACAGTGAACCGGAATCCTTTCTTGACGGAGTGTTGAAATTAACCAGTCTTGAGCTGAAACGGTAGGATCTTACCTCTCCTCTTTCATCAATGTTTTTATGGAGAGCAAGTTCCCATCCGAAAAGCTTGTTCAGGCCTGTCAGCCCGGCGACTGCAATGTCAAATGTTGTGACCGGGGCAGTTGCGTGAGCCTTATCATTCATAATCTTCTCATGGAAGATCCTTGCGAAAAACCGTTCCACATTGCTCCTGTCTTCCTCAAATGGGGATGGCAGAGTGGCTTCGCGACTAAAGGCCAGGATCGATTCAGGAATGGAATTATTTGATATTAATATATTTTCAGGCAACCGCACATTAACCACGCTTATTGCAGCTGCCCTCTGGATCTCTGGTATGTAAATAACTGAATCAGCCTTACTTTGATTGTCAGGAGCCGATTGAGATTGTACATTGTTTATCTCGGGAGATACGGCTGCTTCCCGTGCATTTTTTGTATTATGAA
Source organism: Bacteroidota bacterium (assembly GCA_030706785.1). Taxonomy (GTDB): domain Bacteria; phylum Bacteroidota; class Bacteroidia; order Bacteroidales; family VadinHA17; genus LD21. The sequence continues at coordinate 39,832 of JAUZNW010000006.1, forward strand.
TACTTATAGCAGCCCGCTGGGCCTTGTCCGTTGTGATCTTTGAAGGATAAAGTATAGTCAGAGTGTCTGGCTTTGCAACAATTGCCTGATTGTTTTTCCTTGAAAGGCCGGAAGGGAACAGAAGATAAATGCCAATGATCGCTGCAACAGTCGCAGCAATGCTTAAGCCTGTAATGGAGATCCTGATCACTTTCTGTCCTGAGGTAAGCTTTTTGAGAGCTTTTTTCCCGGCATAAATATATGGTATTGATTTAAGCCTGAGCTTCATCGTAAGCTCTAGTTCCCTCTTCTTAGACCCATCACTGGCTGTCATCTCAAGGAGCTCTGATTTTTGATCAGGGCTCAGATCATCCTCCAGATAAGCAATGCATAGATTCTCAAATTGTTCATGAGTCAGGCTTTCGGCTGTTTTACGCAGGCTCTCCTTTCCCGGGAATGCATTTATGCCAGGCTTAAGGCTGATCTGCTTGAGACCGTCTATTTCATCCCGTATGTCAGGATTTTCCTTGAGGAATTCCATAAACTCTTCAGACTGCTTTTCACTGAGCCTTCCCCCGAGCCAGTCAAGTGACCATATTTCATAATTTGATCTGTCCGGCTTCATGGCTAAATAACTGTTTCGATCTTTCCGATAAAGCATTTAAGCGCAACCCTCCCTCTGTAAATATTGATCTTTACCTGGGCCTCACTCAATCCCGTTATTTCTCCTATTTCCCTGTAGCTGTATCCTTCATAGTCGCGAAGAAGGATGAGCGATCTCTGAGTTTCTGAGAGGCGGCCCAGGGCCATATGGAGAACCTCATTGAGATCGCTGTACTGCGATTCCGAAAGAAAGTCATTCTGAGAAGAATCTTCCAGCGAAATGATCCTTGATTCTTTCCTGATGATATCTATCATGGTCCTGTATGCCGTTGTGAACAACCATGATTTTACAACCTGATAATCAATATCAGTCACATTCCTCCACAATTTTTCATAACTGTCCTGGACGATGTCGTTTGACCGGTCCTCATCCTTCAGGTTTGCCCGGATGAAGCGATAAACCGAATCGGAATATTCTTCTACAGATCTGTTATATTCCGTTATGGTCATTTGTTGAATTACAGAATAAAGACGGCATGAAGATAGGAATAGTTACATTGATTATAAGAAAATAACCAAAAGTACCCCCTTCCTGTTCGCCAGGGGCTTAACAGGACTCCCCCTTACAGGGGGAGAACATTTAGGAAATATCCAGAAGGTCCCCTTTCTCGGTGATGCCCCGCCCTTGCGGGATGGGGAGAATTATGGCGGTTATGAAATTATCCGGTAAATAAACAAGCAGAAGCTGCCTCAAGAGTCTTTTCTGATCAACAACCCTTAAATCCCCCAGGCCTTGCTCCGACGAAGCGGCTTCGCGAAGGCGAAGGGGGACTTAATTATGAGCAGATAACTGCGATGCCCCCCTTGGGGGGTTGGGGGTAAACAATGACTTTTAAGACGGCTTCTGTATTGTTTTTATTTGCGTTTAATCCGCCTTCGCGTAAAGCTTGTGCCTCCGCTGAAGCTTCGGCGACACGCGGATGGCGGACGCGAAGGTAAGGTATAATTCCTCGGTGCTTGCACCGTTCTTAGAGTCCAGAGCTTGCTCTGGAGTCCATACCATTTGATTTACGTAGTTCATTACGTAAATCTTCTTACGTATTTACGCAATTAAGTAATGAACAAAATAATTATTTAAACTGATAAACCCTCACCCAGTCCACCTCCATGGTAGTCATGCCGTTGATCGGTTTTTCAAGGCCGCCTGAAAGCAGCACATACATCGGCTCCTGGGGCACATTCGACGTCTGACGGAATGCCTCCTCCCCGTTTATTTTCCAGACAAGCCTGTCCTGTGTCCACTCGAGAGTGTAGATATAAAAATCATTAGCGAATTTTGAACCAAAGGCCTTTTTAGAACCTTTTTCAGGGGTTGGGAAATGATCAGCCCAGACCTTTCCTGATGATGTGCGGCAAATATCGATATGAGGTGTTATCCTGTCAGCCAGCATCCAGAAATTATTCCTTGCCTGGGCATTCCCCAGCCTTATCTTGGCAGAGAAGATCCCGTATTTCTGCCTGAAGCTTTTTCCGGAATTTATAAGCCCTGAAGTATAGCTGAATTCCCTGTTCTTGAATCCCGAATCGGGCGACCATACCTTTCCGTTAAACTTCTGCGGCTTTGTAATTATCTTTAAAAGGCTATTGCGGACCTCAAAATTCTCCTTATCGGTATAAGCCTGGAGATCCGATTCAACCGAATACCTGTCTTTAAGCAGTTTATCTCCCCAGTAATAGTTTGAAAGCCATTTCCTTGTATCAAGCGATTCCCCGTTAAAATCATCGGTGAATGTCAGCTCTTTGTTCTTCAGGACATCGAACTTACTGCTGTCCTTTATTTTGAAATACCAGATTATATCTTCATTCTTTTTAAGTCTTTCATATTCCCTGAGGTTCCTGTATTCCTCAGTTTTTTCGAATTTCTTTTTATCCAGCAAATAATTCTTTCTCTCGGTGAATTTCGGTGTTGCCACATAATCCCTTAATTCATTGTAACGTCCAAGGCGGGCTGATCCGTCGGTATTCAGGAAGTTTGCATATTCCTTTGATGCCCTGAACTTGTAATATTCGCTGATCTCAACGCTTTTCTTCAGCCGGTTATATTCAAGAAGTTTCTTGTATTCTTCAGTATCCTTGAAAGTTATGGGCTTCATGTTTTTCTTGGCCAGGAATTCTGGTGTTTTTATATATTTTCCCAGTTCCTCAAACCTGAGTACGGCTTTTGATTTATTATCTGCTTTCCCCTTTGCAGCTGCCTTCAGGAAACCTTTGATCTCAGGATCAGATTTAAGTGACTTGTATTCTGCAAATTTCCTGTACTCGTCTGAATCCTTGAATGTGATTGGTTTCATCTTCTGCCTTTGCCTGAAGGCATTTGATTTTATGAAACTCTCTAGTTCTTCAAAATCCCTGATCTTCTGTGATCCATCCATTTCCCTGAATCGTTTCAGCATGCCCCCTGATGAGGTCTTAAAGTATATTACAATATCCTTTGCCTTCTGAAGGGAATTGAATTCTTTTTCTCTTGCGTATTCTTCCGAATTCTTGTAGCGCAGGGATTCGATCTCCTTTTTTTTCTGAATGAAGGCAGAAGAGTTGACAAGTTCATGCAGCTTGTTATAATTTGCCAGTGTGTCAGATTTAATAAAGGCATTCAGTTTGTCAAACTCGGCAACAAGTTCTTTCTCTGCCTGTTCGATTTTAGATGTAGAGGGAATCATTCCAAGGAGAAACCGGAGACTTGACATCGTAATATTGTTTTTAGCAATTGGTTAAAGTTAGGAATCTTTCCCTTATAAACGTTTCAGGCTCTCATATTATTATCGTAACTTTCACCTTCATATTCCATAACTGCTTTTATTTCAATGCTGCACCAATACCGGAAGCACCTTGTTAGTAGCCAGAAAACATCAATGAAAAAATTGCCGGAATCTGGCCCGGTCATATTACAGATTTCACTCTTAATGACAATTTCATCAGTGATTATTGCCCAGCAGCTCACACCAACTGAGATTGTCAGAAAAGCAGATGAAAAATGGCGCGGTGAGCAATCAGGATACAGTGAAATGGCAATGACCATAGTGCGGCCAACCTGGACGAGGACGATTGAATTCAGGTCCTGGGCTATGGGAAACGATTATTCTCTCACTCTGATAACAGGTCCGGCAAGGGAAAAAGGACAGACATTCCTGAAACGTAAACAGGAAATGTGGAGCTTCAATCCGTCAATTAACAGGCTTATAAAGCTGCCTCCTTCAATGATGTCACAGGGATGGATGGGTTCTGATTACACCAATGACGATATACTGCGGGAATCATCTGTAGTGAACGATTATATTCATTCTATTGAAGGAGAAGAGGATATCGGCAGCAGACTCTGTTACAGGATAAGGCTTACTGCAAAACCTGATGCGGAGGTACTCTGGGGAAGCCAGACCTGGTGGATAGACAGGAAGGAATTCATTTTACTTAAGGCCGAACTGAACGACGAAGACGGCTATCTGGTCCGGACTGAAACAGCTTCAGACCTTAAAATATTTGAAGGAAGGCTCTTGCCGACCCATATTGAGCTTGATCCGGCAGACAAGCCCGGGAATAAAACAATTCTGAATATACTCGATATGAAATTCAATATTAAACTTGATGATATTTTCTTTTCACAGCAAAATATGAGAATAATCAGGTGATACTCGTTGCTTGTTGCTGGTTGCTTGTTACCAGGCAGTTTTTTAACCAGCAACCAGAAATCAGCATCTGCAAATATATGTTATAAAACATATTTCATGATCTTACAGCTTGCATGGCGGAATCTCTGGAGGAACAGGAAGCGGACCCTGATTACGGCCGCTTCTGTTTTCTTTGCCGTTTTTTTCGCGCTGCTTATGCGTGCTCTTCAGCTGGGAGCATATGACAGGATGTTTAAAAATATTATCGAGGCATATACAGGATATATTCAGCTCCAGCACAAGGATTATTTTGATGATCCTGTGCTCGATAATGCCTTTAGTGTCAATAAATCAGAACTGGATAGTATAAAGACGGATAGGAACGTACTCGATATTGTTCCACGGATAGAGTCATTTGCCCTTGCAGCTTCGGGAAGCCGCACCCAGGGCGTGATTGTTATGGGAATCGATCCGGAAGGAGAGGACAGGGTTTCAGGAATAAGAAACAGAATGGTAAAGTATAAGCTGACACCCGGGGCGATTGAGAAGATAAAAAGTGAAAGCATCCCCGACAGGGCCAGAAGGCTTCTCGATGTTTTCAATAATGAATCTTACTCGAGCGACGGGCGGCTCATGCTCGATCTTGGCATATCAAATAGTGATTCATCTGCAGTGCTGCCGGTAATCAGGAAGGATGCTGCCTTCAGGAACGGCTATCTGACAGATTCCGATTCCATGGGAATACTAATAGGCAACGGACTTTCAAAATATCTCAGGGCTGAGGTGGGGGATACTGTCGTGTTGCTTGGAGAGGGCTATCACGGTACTTCGGCTGCAGGAAAGTATGTAATCAGGGGGATTGTAAGGCTTCCCGCCCCGGATATTGACAATATAATCACCTATATACCGATTGAATCTGCCCGGCGCCTGTATGATACTCCGGGTATGGCCTCATCAGCCGTTATCAGTATCAGGAACAATAGCGACGAGGAGATAGCGCGCACGGATCAAAGACTGAACAGGGTTATATCTGATCCGCTGGTGATTCGCACCTGGAGGGAGTTGAATGCACTTCTGATTAACCAGATGGAAGCAGATAACAGAAGCGGGATCATAATGATCGGAATACTCTACCTGGTGATTGCATTCGGAGTATTTGGCACCGTACTGATGATGATGTCTGAACGCAGGAAGGAATTCGGAATGCTTGTGTCGATCGGAATGCGGAAAGGGAAACTTTCAAAAGTAGTTTCGCTCGAGATGCTATTCATCGGTTTTCTTGGTGTGATGGCAGGCGTCATAACATCACTGCCTATTGTGGTTTACGGGAATGTACATCCCCTGCGGTTCAGAGGGCAGCTGGCAAAAATGTATGAAGATTATGGATTTGATCCTGTCATGCCTACGTTGATGCCGGATACATATTACCTGTGGCAGATGGTTGTAGTGCTGATAATACTGCTGATCGCGATTGCTTTCTGTATACGTAAGATATTCAGGATAAATGTGATAACCTCGATGAGGAATTAATACGGCATTACAATGATTACTGAAATGGCATGGAAGAATGTATGGCGAAACAAGACAAGGAGCCTTATAGTCATTGCTGCTGTGGCAATAGGTGTTTTTGCAGGTGTATTTGCCATTGCAGCGATCAACAGTTCTGTGGTTCAGCGGATCGATGCTGCGGTCAATGAGGAGTTGTCGCATATCCAGATAAACAATAAGGATTTCAGGAGCAGCGGGGATATTCAAAATTACATTTCCGGTTTTAACCTGATAAAGTCGGTGCTGGATTCAACCCCGGGTGTCAGATCATTTACAGGAAGGATAATTTTAAGGGGAATTGCTTCAACTGCCGTAAAAAGTATGGGAGTGGAGATCGCAGGAATCGACACGGTGAAAGAAAGAAGCATCTTCACGCTTTCAAAAAAACTTATTCCTGTAACCGGAACCTATTTCGGGAGCGAAACAAAATTCAATTCAGCTTTTATAGGTGAAAAACTGGCAAAGGAACTGAACATTATCAGGTATATTCTTTCAGATGAAGCAATTGCCGGACTAAAGGATAAAGGAGTGCCCGGACAGGTCATTTCAAAGCTTGATTCATTGAGGAATATCCGGTTCACTTCCGAGAAGCAGTTCTCAAAAGCCTTCGAACCTTTGCTAACTTCATCTGAACTGAGAAAATTCGGGAACAGGATCAAGGAAGCAGCATGGTCATACCGCCAGGGTTCAAGAATAGTCCTTTCCTTCCTCGATATAAATACCGTGCAGACTGAAGCTGTATTCCGTGTCTGCGGGATATTCAGGACCAACAACGATATGTTTGAGGTCTCTTCGGTGTTTGTTCCAATTGAGGAATTGAGGAGGCTGACTGGATTGCAGGAGGGTATCTATCACAGGATCATTGTAAGGCTTACTGACAGCAAACTGACAGATAAAGTTACACCTGTTCTGAAGGATGCCCTGGGTGATTATGAGGTTATGAGCTGGAAGGAGATACAACCTGATCTTGCAATGATGTCTGATTTCATGCAGCAGATCTATGGTATGTTTATGCTGATTATACTTGCTGCACTCGCTTTCGGCATCGTTAATACAATGCTCATGTCGGTCCTTGAACGGACTAAGGAGTTCGGAATGCTGGCTGCAATAGGTATGAACCGCAGAAAAACATTCCTGATGATAATGCTTGAATCTGTCTTCCTGTCTGTCGTTGGCGGAATTGTCGGCATGGGAATAGGCGGAGTTGTTATTGCAGCTACTGCTAAAAACGGAATAAACCTTGTGAAATACTCGGAAGGAATGGAAGCAATAGGCTACAGCGCTCACCTCTACCCTGCCATCGATCCACTGTTCTTTTTCATAACGTCGGTACTGATAGTTCTTACGGGTATTTTATCATCTGTTTACCCCGCACGTAAAGCTCTGAAACTGAATCCAGTGGAGGCGCTGAGGGGCGAGTAACGGAATTACGGATTTCGGATTTTCGATTGCGGATTTTAAATCCGGAATCACAAATCCGCAATCCGAAATAACAAAATTAAATGCAGAATTATGAAGGTACTTGAATTGAAGAATGTGAACAAGATTTATAATTCCTCTGCGATAAAGGTTCATGCGGTGAATGATGTGACCCTTAACTTTATGAAGGCAGAATTCACAGCAATTGTAGGACCTTCGGGTTCGGGCAAGACTACCCTTCTGAACCTTATCGGCGGCCTTGACCAGCCTACCAGCGGCGAGATCCTGATCGCCGGACACAGGCTTTCGGAATTGCGCCCTTCGGAGCTGATAGACTTTCGTATGGTGCATGTCGGATTTGTTTTCCAGTCCTATAACCTCATCCCTGTGCTCACCGCGGCAGAAAATGTAGGATTCATAATGAACCTTCAGAAATGGCCGAAGGAGAAACGGATTGCCAGGACAAATGAACTCCTTGGTTCAGTTGAACTATCCGACAGACGAAACAGCAGGCCATCACAGCTGTCGGGAGGACAGCAGCAGAGAATAGCCGTGGCAAGGGCTCTGGCCACCCGTCCTGAATTCATTCTTGCCGACGAACCGACTGCCAATCTCGATTCAAAAGCTGCAGAATCGCTACTTGATATCATGGAGAAGCTGAACCAGGACGAAGAAATGACTTTTATTTTTTCAACGCATGATGTCAGGGTTATGAAAAGGGCCAGAAGAGTGATAACACTTGAGGATGGAAGGGTAATTTCAGATGTTCCTGAATCACAAGCAGCAAAGCAATGAGTAGTGTTTTAATTAAAAGACCAGGGTTAATCCTCCTTCTTTCTGTTTGTTGTTATACCGGCCTTCCGCAGGAAAAGAAAAAGATCTTTTCCCTTAACGGATATGTAACAACGATGCAAACCGTGATATTTGATTCACTTTCCGGTCCGTTCCTCAACGAGAACCTGATACACAACCGGTTAAATTTCAAAGCTTATCTGAATGACAATATTACTTTTGCGGCCGAGTTCAGGAACAGGCTGTTTACCGGCGATCTTGTACGGCTCGGTACCGCATATACAGGCCCTGTTGGCAA
>JAUZNW010000060.1 GCA_030706785.1 Bacteroidota bacterium
ACTTGCAGCTGTTACAGGATCAAGACCTGTTATCACGACAATGATGGTCCCAACAAGAAAAATAAAAATATATTCCACCACAAATGAAATGATGGAGATATTAACCTGTTCAGATATCTGTTTGTTGTTCAGCTTTATCTGGGTTATGACATTAGGATGGAGGAGCTTTAGTGTAGTGCTTCTGATATTCTTAAGGACGATCAGATGCCTTACCATTTTAATGCTTCCAGCAGTAGAGCCTGTACATCCTCCGGCAAATAGAAGTATGAAAAGGAGTACCATACCTGCCTGCGGCCACTTCAGGTAATCTGTCGTTACATATCCGGTTGTCGTTATTACTGAAATTACCTGGAAAAATCCTTCGCGGAATGCAGGCTCAAGAGGTTTGGTTGTTTTTGCCAGGAGAATGCAGGTTGCTATTGTCCCGGAAATTATTGTAGTGCCCAGATAAAACCATAGCTCTTCATTATACTTCACTTTTCGGAAGTTCAACTTCACCATGTAATAATAAACAATGAAGCTGACTCCTGAAAGAAACATGAATAACGAAATAATATATTGACTGTATGCTGAATAGCCACAAATGCTCGAGTTTTTTGTAGAGAAACCGCCGGTTGCGACAGTACCGAATGTGTGACAGATACTGTCGAACAGATTCATATCACCCAGGTTCAGAAGTATTATTTCCGTTACTGTAAGAAGGAGATAAACATATAAAAGTCTGAGTCCCATAGCCTTGACTTTCGGGTGCGTTTTTTCCTTTAGCGAGGATTCAAGTGGAAGAAGGTGATTGGCAGTGATCCCGAATACAGGCAGGATGATGATTACCAGAACAATTATCCCTAATCCCCCGATCCAGTGGGTAAAGCTCCTCCAGTACAGTATTGAAAACTGAAGTGATTCCACATCAGGTATTATTGTTGAACCCGTGGTTGTAAAACCTGATGATGATTCAAAAAAAGCATCAATAAATGAATGAATTGTACCGCTAAAAAGGTAGGGAAGGGTTCCGAATGCAGTGAAAATGATCCATGAAAGTGATACCGATATAAATCCCTCCCTGCTGGATACCTTTTTCAATGAGATATCTTTTGAAGCGAAGTAAAGGATCAGTGCGGCAACTGAAGTAACAAGAGCGGACCAGATGAATGGCAGGGAAGGTTCTTTATAAATTATTGATACCGGCAAACATGTTATGAAGGAAATTGATTCCAGGATTAACACTGTAAACAGTATCCTGATGATAATTAAGGGATTGATCAACTTCATGATCTGACGGCAAAACCTGTTGGGCAAATATAAGCAGAAATAATATTGTGGGACCTGATTAAAAAAACATAAACTGACTATCGGTATTTGGATCAAAGATTTTCACTCACAGGTTATTTAATATCTTATATTTGAGTTGAACAATAATTCTTAAGGATATGGGGAAAGTTATGGTTATAGGCGCAGGTGGAGTGGGATCGGTAGTAGTTCACAAAATGGCTTCATTGCCTGAGGTCTTCACTGAAATACTTCTTGCAAGCCGCACCAAATCAAAATGCGACGCCATTGCAGCAAGGATTGGCAAAAACCGGGTCCAAACAGCCCAGATAGATGCTGATAATGTGCCGGATCTCAAAAAACTTATAAAAAGCTGCAGGCCGGATATAGTGGTAAACGTGGCCCTCCCATATCAGGACCTTCATATAATGGATGCTTGCCTTGCTGAGGGAGTTTCATATTTAGACACCGCAAATTATGAACCTCTTGAGGAAGCAAAATTCGAATACAGCTGGCAGTGGGCTTATCGGGACAGATACGATAAAGCTGGCATAACAGCGATCCTTGGGTGTGGTTTTGATCCCGGAGTAACTTCGGTCTATACGGCCTATGCAGCGAGACATCATTTCGATGAGATCCATTATCTCGATATAGTAGACTGCAATGCAGGTGATCATGGGAAGCCTTTTGCAACCAATTTTAATCCTGAAATAAATATCAGGGAGGTAACCCAGAAAGGCAAATACTGGGAAAACGGGAAATGGATTTATACCAAACCTCACGAAATCCATAAACCCCTGAACTACCCGGATATCGGACCAAAGGAATCATATCTTATTTATCATGAGGAGCTTGAATCTCTTGTCAAGAATTTTCCGACGATTAAGAGAGCGAGGTTCTGGATGACATTCAGCCAGGAGTACCTTACTCACCTCCGTGTGATCCAGAATATCGGAATGGCAGGAATCGAACCGGTAATGTTCGACGGAAGGGAGATCATACCTATTCAGTTCCTTAAGGCAGTACTCCCTGATCCGGGTGAGCTCGGAGAAAACTATAAGGGCCAGACCTCCATAGGCTGCAGGATAAAGGGTATTAAGGCTGGGAAGGAACACACATATTACATATACAATAATTGCAGCCATGAGGCTGCCTTCAGGGAGACAGGTGCACAGGGTGTTAGCTATACGACGGGCGTCCCCGCTGCGATCGGTGCAATGATGTACCTTAAAGGAATCTGGAAGAAACCCGGTGTTTTCAATGTAGAGGAATTCGATCCGGATCCGTTCATGGAACAACTGAATCTGCTCGGACTACCATGGCATGAACTACACGATTTAGAATTGGAACTTTAAAATTTTTTTGACAAAGAGAGCACAGAGGTCTCAGCGTAAAATCGCATTAACTCATTTAATTCCATCGATCTTCGTGCCCTCAGGATCCTCTGTGGTGAGATTTTTTATTTGTTCAGAAACTTAATGGCTATTGATTATACACAAATACCATCTCCATGTTTCGTAGTCGATGAAGATAGACTGAAGAAAAATCTATCTCTGATAAAACATGTTGCGGATGAATCGGGAGCGGAGATAATACTTGCCTTCAAGGGCTTTGCGATGTGGGGCATTTTTCCGATAATCAGGGAATACGTAAACGGGGCAGCCGCCAGTTCACTTCATGAAGCAAGACTGTGTTTTGAGGAAATGGGCGCACAGGCACATACATATTCGCCGGTATTTAATGAATCCGAATTCAATGAGATCCTTCATTACAGCTCCCATATAACCTTCAATTCACTTTACCAGTATAACAGATTTCGTGGCCCCCTTTCATCTTATGCAAAAAAAGTTTCGGCGGGATTGCGTATTAATCCGGAATACTCAGGGATTAGTCACGATCTTTATAATCCATGTTCCCCGGGATCAAGGCTGGGTGTTACGGCCGGAGAACTTTTAAGGAAGGGATTGCCTGACGGGATGGAAGGGCTCCATTTTCATGTCCTTTTTGAGTCAGACTCATACGCTTTGGAGAGGATTCTTAAAATAGTTGAAAAAAAATTCGGAGATCACTTTTCGAAGATAAAATGGATCAACATGGGCGGAGGCCACCTTATGACCAGGGAAGGCTATGACACCAGGCATTTGATAAACCTGCTGAAGGATTTCAGGCAAAGGACAGGACTTCACGTAATCCTTGAACCCGGAAGCGCCTTTGCATGGGAGACTGGGGAACTGGTTTCTACAGTTGAAGATGTTGTTGAAAACCAGGGCATAAAGACTGCCATACTCGATGTTTCCTTCACTGCCCATATGCCCGACTGCCTTGAAATGCCATATAAACCAAGGATCCTGGGTGCCACAGATCCTGTCGAAGGAAAACCTGTTTACAGAATGGGAGGTAATTCCTGTCTTTCGGGTGACTTTTCAGGTGACTGGTCATTTGACACTGAGCTTAAGCCTGGAGACCGGATCATCTTCTGGGATATGATCCATTATACTATCGTTAAAACTACCACATTCAACGGTGTTAAACATCCATCGATTGGCATCTGGGGTTCTGACGGCAGGTTCAGACTGATCAGGGAATTTGGCTTTGAGGATTATAAAAACAGGCTATCGTAGCCGCTGGCAAGGATTTGCTACCCGCACCTTTGCATTCAGTCCCGGTTTTCACCCTCACCTTCCATCTTCCGACTTCCGTCTTCCGACTTTTCATGCATTTATTACTCCCGATCCGATAACTTCATCACCCTTGTACCATGCAGCAAATTGACCGGGTGTTATGCCTCGCTGTAATTTATTGAAGATTATATAAATACCATTATTCTTTCTGAAAAGCCGGGCTTTCTGCAATGGCTGCCTATACCTGATCCTTACGTCATACTCTCTTACTTCACCCTCATTCATTTCAAGATCCCTACGTACCCAGTGGATCTCGCCGCTCCGGATAAAAAGACCTTTGCGGTAAAGCCCCGGATGTGACTGCCCTTCTCCAACATATAGCAGGTTTTTCGAAGTATCAGTCGCCAGTACAAACAATGGTTCCCTGTAGCCTCCGACATTTATACCCTTACGTTGTCCGACAGTGAAAAAATGAGCTCCATTGTGGGTCCCGATAACCCTTCCTGAATCAGGCTCATAATGAATAGGATCAGAGAGAAGAACAAGCTCTGCATCATTGAGGCTGTCAGTTGTTAAGGCCCTATTCCGGAATTTACCTGCATATTCACTGGATATCTCGATTATCGATCCTTCTCTGGCCGCGAGCTTCTGCTGGAGGAATGTTGGAAGATGAACTTTTCCGACAAAGCAGATTCCCTGTGAATCCTTTCTGTGAGCGGTGGCAAGCCCCATCCTGTCTGCTATTTTCCTGACTTCGGGTTTTGTGAGATCCCCAATCGGGAACAGCGCAGAAGCAAGCTGTTCCTGGCTTATCTGGCAAAGAAAATAGCTCTGATCCTTGTTCCCGTCCTTTCCTGCAAGAAGTCTGTAAATCGTGTTTCCTCTGACAGACAGGGTAGCCTTTCTGCAATAGTGCCCTGTAGCCACAAAGTCACCTCCCAGTTTTCTGGCTTCCTCAGCAAAGGAATCAAATTTTATTTCCCTGTTGCAAAGGATATCAGGATTGGGTGTCCGGCCCTTTTCGTATTCCGAGAACATGTAGTTGACAACCCTGCGGCTGTAAGGCTCACTAAGGTCAACAAAATGGAATGGTATCTCTAGCTTCCTGGCGACCATTTCTGCAAACATCAGGTCATCTTCCCAGTGGCAGTCACTTTGAAGCAAGCCTGTCGTTTCGTGCCAGTTCCGCATGAACAGGGCGGCTACTTCATACCCGTCCTCTTTGAGAGCCCAGGCAGCGACGCTTGAATCCACACCACCCGATAATCCGACTACAACCTTTTTTTTCACGCCGCAAAGTTAACTAAAAATGGCAGCTTAAGGATATAATCACACGTTCCGGCCTGATATCTGATGTTGAAAAGTTTGATGCATGGCAGGGGATTCTGCCTGTCAATTTTGATAACTTTAGCGGATTATGGGGGCAGGTACATTGACCATATACAGCGCATCTGCAGGATCAGGCAAGACGTTTGCACTTGCTGAAGCATATCTTGAAAAACTCTTCAGGTCAAGGTTCACTTACAGGAAGATACTGGCAGTTACCTTTACAAATAAAGCTACTGCTGAGATGAAGGACCGCATCCTTGAGGAGCTTGACCGCCTTTCAGAAGGCAGGGAGTCAAAGTACCTTCCTCGCCTTATGAGTTCATCAGGGAAGTCCGAAGAGGTGATCCGCGGGGAAGCGAGAGAGATATTATATTCTGTGCTTCACGACTACTCAAGGTTTTCGGTAAGCACAATCGACAGCTTCTTTCAAAAGATAATAAGATCCTTTGCAAGGGAAACAGGGCTTCAGGCTGGTTTTGATATTGAATTAGATCCAGGCCTCATACTTGACGCCGCAATAGATAAAATGATCGCAGGGGCAGCCGCGGACAAAACACTGAAAAGGTGGTTGTTGGATTTTGCAGAGGCCAGAATAGAAGAAGGTAAAAACTGGGACCTTAAGAAGAATATACGGGGCCTTACCAATGAACTCTTCAGGGAGAAATTCAGGCTTCTGTCAGTGGATGAAAAAGACAAGCTTGAGAACAAGGAATTTCTTACATCCTATCTCCGTGAAATGAGAAAGATCTCCTCCGGATTTTCAGATAAAATGCGGGAGATAGGAATTAAATGCCTCAGCTTTTTTGACAGGTTCGGCCTGTCAGATGATATGTTTTATTATAAAGGAAATGGTGTGCCCGGGTATATAAGGGCAATCACTCAAGGCAGGATGATAATTCCAAACAGTTATGTAAAGGCAATCCAGAATAATCCACCGAAATGGTGCTCGGGATCAATGCATCCTTCACTTATTCAGGCAATTAAAGAGGGTTTTGAGGATTCAGTTAAAGAAGCTCTGGCTTACCATGAAAGGAATTATACAGCTTATAGAAGTGCAAACTCCATACTGTCAAATATTTATACTTTAGGTATCCTGTCTGATATCCTTACTCAGGTAAGGCTTATCCTTAAAAATGAGAATATCTTACTTCTTCTTGATGCTGGCGAGCTGATCTACCAGATAACCAGGAATGATCAGGCTCCATTTATTTATGAAAAGGTCGGGAATATTTTTGAAAACTATATGATCGATGAGTTCCAGGATACGTCAAAGATCCAGTGGAATAATTTCCAATACCTTGTTGAAAACAGCATGTCAGAAGGATTTGATAATCTTATTGTCGGCGACATCAAACAATCGATCTACAGGTGGAGGAACAGCGACTGGCAGACACTTGACGGACTAAGGAAGAAAGTTGATAATGAACGCTATATAGAAAAGCACCTGGAAACAAACTGGAGAAGTGCCGACAATATCATCAGGTTTAACAACGCTTTATTTACCATCTTGCCTCAGATCCTCGATAAGGAGCTGTCCGGCTGTGTTCCATCTGCAAATATACGGTCGCTCTTCTCAGAAGCACATCAGGAACTGTCGGCAGAAAACGGGAGAAAGAGGGATAAGGGATATGTCAGGATTGAATTTATCGGCAATGCCGATGGAGAAAGATGGGACGAACAGGTACTTAAAAAGCTTCCTGCGATTATTGAATCTGTTGAGGATAAAGGTTACCTGGCATCTGACATAGGCATCCTGGTTAGGGATAACCATGAAGGAGCAACTGTACTCAAGGAGCTGATAGACTACAGTATTTCATGCCCCGAAGAGAAAAGAAACAGCTACAATCTCAGTGTTGTTTCAAATGATTCACTTCTCCTTGAAAATTCTCCGGTGATAACTTTTATTATAGCTGTCCTCAGAGTACTTGACACTCCTGAAGATATAATAAGCAGGGCTCTGATGCTCAGGTTTTTTCTGATGGCAACAGGGCACAGGAATTCTGAAGAGATCCTGCTTTTTAATGACAGTCTTGCTGAAATCTCTTCAGGCTATTTTCCTGAAGGCTACACGGAATTCCTTAACGGGATAAGGACTCTTCCACTATGGAATATTACGGAAAAAATAATTCAGTTTTTCGGCCTCGGCAAGTGTTCATTCAATGTTGCCTATCTCAACTGCTTTCAGGATCTCATTCTCGGGTTTACTGTAAAGGGGACCCCCGGAATTCCGGCATTCCTTGAATGGTGGGAATCAGAGGGCCGTAAGAAATCAATTCAGCTGCCCGGTGAACTGGACTCGATCCAGGTACTTACTATCCATAAAGCCAAAGGACTTGAATTCGATGTCGTCATCCTCCCGTTTCTGTCATGGAATCTCGATCACAAACCATTCCATAACAACATCCTTTGGACGAAGCCGGAAGCACCACCGTTCAATAATCTTGGAATTGTCCCGGTACGCTATTCAAGTGAACTGGAAAACACAATATTTGCCGGTGATTATCAGCAGGAGAAATACTCTGCGTACATCGACAATTTAAATCTGCTCTATGTTGCCCTTACCAGGGCGAAATATGCAATATTTGGCTTCGCACCTTTGTCTCCGGCTGCGAATAACAGGATAGCGGTTGTCCTGAAGGAGGCATTATCAGAAGAAGTAACTTATACCGACAGACCGGAAATTAAACCAGATAAGTACTTTGACAAAGAAAAATCCTTATTCGAATATGGTATAATCCCTCACGGAGTCAGAGAGAAAAAAGAACCGGATTCAAGGAGAATTTCGGGCTACATTGTGAATGAAAATCCCGAATCGCTTAAGCTAAGGTTGCACTGGGAAAACTATTTTGATGCAGCCGGTTCAGAAGCACGCAGAAGGATAAACTACGGCAAGCTGATGCATGATATCTTCAGTGAGATCATTACACCTGAAGATGTGCCGGCGGCAGTGCGGAAAAAAGTACTTGAAGGAATACTTCCGGAAGATGAAGAAGCCGGAATAACTGAAAGGATCAACAGCCTGATCAGCCGGCCGGAGGTCAGTAACTGGTTTGAAAAAGCCAGTGAAGTCCTGACTGAAGCATCAATTGTGATGCCGAAGTCAGGCACAAGACGGCCTGACAGGATTATCATCAGTAAGGGCAGGGCAATCATTGTGGATTTCAAGTTTGGTGAGGAAGATCCTCATCATCTTGCACAGATCGGGCATTACAGGAAAATAATTCTGGAAATGGGTTACCCGAAGGTGGATGCATATCTCTGGTATGTAGATTCAGGTAAAATCGTTGCTGGTTGAATGGAATCAAGTGAAAATATAAAGGCCGCATATCCCTGGGGTCATGAACGGCGGTTCAATGCGTTTCCGAATTATTTCAGGAAAATAATGGGAGCAAGGGTCCAGAAAGTATCGATAGATGCAGGCTTCACCTGTCCAAATCGTGACGGATCCAGGGGAACCGGCGGATGTACTTACTGCAACAATAAGGCTTTCAATCCCTCTTACTGCATGTCCACGAAGAGCGTTACAAGGCAGATTGACGAGGGAATAGAATTCCACAGGAAAAGGTATCGGGAAGCAGGATCCTATCTTGCATACTTCCAGGCTTATTCGAATACATATGCCCCGGTTGAAATCCTTGCAGAACTCTACAACGAAGCGCTTAAGCACAGGAATATTACAGGGCTTATTATCGGAACAAGGCCGGATTGCGTGAACGATGAGATACTGGACCTCCTCACGGGTATTTCAAAAAAACGTTACCTGTCGGTCGAGTACGGTATTGAATCCTGTTATGACAGGACACTTCTGCGCATTAACAGGGGACATACCTTCAGGGAAGCTGCTGACGCACTTGAGGCTACTGCCAGGAGAGGCTTGAATTCAGGAGCTCATTTCATATTCGGGCTTCCCGGAGAGACAAGGGAAGACATGCTGAATGAAGCTGAAATAATTTCAGAGCTGCCGGTCAAAACTGTGAAATTCCACCAGCTTCAGATCATAAAAGGAACAGCTATTGAAGAGGAATTCAGGAAAAGTTCCGGCGACTTCGTGGCTTTTAGCTGGGATGAATATCTCGAATTTATCATAGAGTTCCTGGAGAAGCTGAATCCTGCCATTATTGTTGAAAGATTCACGGGTGAGGCGCCCCTTCGTTTCCTTTCAAAGGCTCCATGGGGAAAGAAACGAACGGATCAGCTGGTAAATATTATCGAGAAACGGCTTGAGGAGGTTGATACATGGCAGGGAAGGCTGTATAATGGACAGAGCTCAGTGCGCGTGGCGCAGAGAGTTGAGACAAATATTTATTGTAGGCGATAGGCGATGGAGAAGAGAACTTATTTTCTTGAACGGATTGCGAAACATCTCTATGAAGAGTATGGGCAGAACCTGAAAAGCCAGTGCCTTGTATTTCCGGGCAGAAGAGCCGGCCTCTATTTCGTGAAATACCTTGCCGGGATGATCGAAAAACCGGTCTGGTCTCCTGCTGTCATGACAATAAACGATTTTTTTTCAGAGTTCTCTTCGTTGCAGGTTGCTGAAAACGAGATACTTCTATTCGAATTGTACAAGAGTTACAGAAAGCTGAACAGTCAGGCTGAGAGCTTTGATGATTTTTATTTCTGGGGCGACATGCTGATCAGTGACTTTAATGATATTGACAAATACCTTGCTGATCCTGCAATTATCTTCCGTAACATAAAGGATTACAGGAATATTGATTCCCAGTTTGGTGATCTGGATCCTGAACAGGCACAGACAATAAAAAAGTTCTGGATGAATTTTGAGCCTGAGAAATCTACCCCGCAGAAAAAAGAATTCAGGGAGATCTGGTCAATCCTTTATGATCTTTATTCAGATTTCAGGAATTCCTTGCGTGCCTCTGGGATTGCCTATGAAGGGATGATCGCAAGGGACGCGGCTGTTAAATTTCATGCCACAGGCACTCCACCGATAAAATGGGGACAGATTCATTTCATTGGATTCAATGCATTGAATAACTGCGAAAAAACCCTGATGAAAAGGCTTCAGAATGAAGGGCTGGCACGTTTTTACTGGGATTTTGACAATTCATACATACGGAAAGGTAAGCTTAACTCGGCCGGGTTGTTCATGACCGGGAACCTGAAGGATTTCAAAAATGATATGCCGGGAGACTGGGAATATGACACATTGTTGTCTAGTGAAGGAAGCCTTCCTGAAAGAAAGGTAATCGAAACAACTTCGGATATTGCTCAGGTCAAACTTGTTCCCTACCTGCTCAGCGAGACAGAAGGAATAACACCTGAAAATGCCCATCACACTGCAATAATCCCGGCCGACGAGAACCTGCTGGTGCCTCTTATAACAAGCCTTCCGGAAAATAACGGCGACATCAATATCACAATGGGTTTTCCGCTTAAAATGAGCGGCGTATATACAATAGTCAGGCATATTCTTGATTATCAGCAGAATCTGATAACTGAGAACGGAGCCGTATATTCCGGGTATCGTCCTGTCCTCGCCATCCTGAAGCACCACCTAATAGAGGAACTACTTAATGAAGCTGATAGAAAGATACAGGACGAAATAATAAAGAATAATCTTTCCAGGGTATCCTGTGATTTTCTCTGTACGACAGAAAGGATGAAAGCCATCTTTAGTCCGGCTTCTGATCCGGGACAATTATCAGATTATCTCAGGAATATTTTATTGCTTATCTCACTGGCACATCTTAAGAAAGATGACCTTCCCAATGGGAAGGACAGGGAAATTGATCTCAGGAATGAGTTTATTTACAGGGTGATGCTGTCAGTTAACCGTCTCGACAAGATCTCGCGAACACAGGAAATAAGCCTGAAGACCGGCACATTTATCAGGATTCTTGACAAAATCCTGAGAAGCCAGTCGGTCCCGTTTTCAGGTGAACCATTGTCTGGCATACAGATAATGGGCATTCTGGAAACCAGGGCACTTGACTTCAGGAATATCATTATGCTGTCGGTAAACGAAGGTACACTGCCAAGGATAAGTGCAGGCTCCTCATTTATTCCGTACAGTATAAGGGAGGCATTTGGTCTTCCTTCAATAAATCACCAGGAATCGATCTATGCCTACCATTTTTACCGGCTTCTTCACCGTGCAGAAAATGTGACATTTATTTTCAATTCTCAAACCGATGGCCTTAACACCGGCGAAATGAGCAGATTCCTGCTTCAGATGAAATATGAACACATACTGGACAGACCGGTGCAGACAACACGTTTTGACATAAGGACTCCTACTTCTGTAAGCCAGGTTTTAACCAGGACTGATCTTCATTCGGAAAGGCTCTGTTCAATCTTTCTGGATGGTGGAAACAAAGTAACCATGTCGCCGACAGCAATCAACACATGGCTTAATTGCCGGATGAAATTTTATTACAGCTATGTAAGCGGATTAAAAGAGCCAGAGGTTATAACCCCTGAGATCGATCATGCAATTTTCGGACAGATACTTCACAGGCTGATGAGGAACGTGTATGTCAGCTATAAAGGGACGGAGATCGGGCCGGGAATTATCGATTCCTTGCTGAAAGATGAGAACGGGTTGCGTAATTTAATAGACAAATCTGTAAACGAATGCTACAACAGTAATACACAAAGACCTGAAAGCGGCAATGATCTTATAATCAAGGATATCCTTTACCTCTACCTGCAGAGGATCTTTAATATTGACAGGGATATCGCTCCTTTCACGATACTCGATCTTGAAAGTTCTTTTGAATTTAACCTTGAATTCGAACTAAATGGAGTAAAGAGAAAATTGAGGACCGGAGGTAAAATGGACCGTGTGGATCAGAAAGCCGGGAAAACAAGGATTGTGGATTACAAGACCGGAGAGATAGCCCGGAAGATTAATTCGATCAATGATCTATTCGGGGACGATCGTGATAAAAAACTTGACGGGTGGCTTCAAACGTTGCTGTACTGCGAAGCTTACAGATCCGAAAATAAAAATTCAAATATTAAACCATCAATATACAGGATAAAGGACCGGATAAAGGAGAAGAGTACTGATACACTTTTACTGATTCCTGGCCGGGGAACCGAAATTCCGGTGGAGGATTATGGGGAGGTCAGGTCAGAATTTCTGAAAGGCCTGGAAGAACTGATTATAACAATCTTTGATCCTGAAGAACCCTTCAGGATGACTGAAAAAACCTTAAAATGTTTTTATTGTCCTTACAGGGAGCTGTGCCAGAGGTAATTGCACTCCGATTGACTATTCCATTTCACGCTGAAGTGCTGCCATTTTAATGGCAGTTACGGCAGCTTCATCGCCCTTGTTGCCATGTTCACCTCCTGCTCTTGCAAGGGCCTGATCAAGATTAAGTGTAGTGAGTACACCAAATATGAAAGGGATATTGTATTCCAGGTTCAGCTGCGTGATGCCCTGAGTAACACTCTGGCAGATATAGGTGAAGTGCGGTGTTTCACCCTGGATCACGCAGCCCAGGCATATAACCGCGTCAAGATCATCATATTCGGCAAGGAATTGTGCTCCTAATGTAAGTTCGAAGCTTCCGGGGACATGGCGGATCACGATATTGTTGTCTGTCGCACCATGCTTTTTAAGAGTTGTGACTGCACTCTTCAGCAACGATGAAGTTACTTCCTGGTTCCAGTCGGCCACAACAATACCGAACCTCATTTTGCCGGCATCGGGAACCGATGCGTGATCATATTCGGACAGGTCAGCAGTACTCATTTATTTTGCAAGAAGCTTGACCCTGGCAATATACTTATCGATAGTAGATCCTTCAGTACTTTCCGGAAATTGGTCCTTGATCCTTTCATAGACCTTTAAGGCATCCGAATATTTCTGAGTCGATTCGTAAAGTTCACCTGCCTTCATGAGGAAAAGCGGGGTATTGAATGAATTATTCGCATAATCTGCTGCTTCGAGATATTTGGAAATTCCATTATCAACCTGGCCAAGCTCCACATATGCATCTCCTGTGGCTCCAATAGCTATCGATCCGATGACTTTGTCCTTTTTGTGGTACTTTTTCAGATAATCAATGGCTTCTTCATAGTTGCCAAGATGAAGGTAGCAAATACCGGCGCTGTAAAGGGCCAGGTTGCCTGTACTGGTGAATTTGTATTCTTTCGCAATATCAAGAAAACCCAGATAATTGCCATCGCCGTTAAGTGCAAGGTTTATTGAATCATTTTCAAGATATTTCTGGGCCTGATAGATCTGCGACTGGGCTTCGTCGTTCCTTTTGTTCAGGTATAGCCTCGCAAGCCAGAACAAACCAACCAGTACAACAATAACTGCCAGGACGATCAGCAATGGTTTATAGTTTTCTTCGAGAAATTGCTCAGTTCTTGTTAATGTCTCCTCAACATTTTTCAATCCCTGCTGATCAGCAGTCTTCTTACTTTTCGCCATAACCGTTTATGCTTAAAATACTTAAAAAAGTAACTTCGCAAAAGTAGTTCTTTTAAGATAATTTTGAAACAATTATTCAAAAATTCAGAAATTCTGATTTAGGTCAATATATTATTGATTTACAATTATATAGTGAAATACAAAATTGATAAATACTTTTTTAACTTTGCTGGTCTTATCAAAAAGAATTAACATTGAGAGCTCCTAATCCCTGCCATGTACCTCAAAAAACTCCTTCTCACCAACTTTAAGAACTACAGCCAGGCTGAACTTGAATTCTCGCCTCGCATCAATTGTCTTGTCGGCAATAATGGAGTTGGAAAAACCAATATTCTCGATGCTATCCATTACCTTTCCCTTACTAAGAGCTTCTTCAACAATATCGACAGCGTGAGTATCCGTCACGGTGAAGATTTTTTTACAATCCAGGGATTATTTCTAAGGGATCAGGAGGAGGACAATATCTTGTGTTCTTTCCAGAAGCAGAAGCAGAAAGTGCTCAAAAGGAACGGGAAAGAATATCAAAGGCTTTCGGATCATGTCGGAAGATATCCTGTAGTAATGATCTCACCGGCTGACATAGCACTGATAAGCGAAGGAAGTGAGGAGAGAAGGAAATTCATGAACAAAATAATAAGCCAGTACAATGCTGAATATCTCGAATCAGTGCTGAACTACAATAAAGCTCTCATGCAGCGGAACAGAATGCTTCGCGATTTCAGCGGTTCCCCCGAATTTGATATGGAAGTACTGTCAGCCTGGGATGCCCAGCTTTACAGGTATGGAACTTTTGCATACAATGAGAGGGAAATTCTGATAGAAGAACTTGTCCCGGTTTTCCAGGAATATTATTCGCTGGTATCAAACGGCAGGGAAAGGGTGAGGCTGAAGTACCGTTCCGATTTAAGCGAAGGAGATTTTATGGAGACCCTTAATAAGGCCTTTGTCAGGGACAGGATGCTGGAATACACTACTGCAGGGATTCATAAGGATGACCTGATATTTGAAATGAACGGACATTCAGTGAGATCGCTCGGATCGCAGGGTCAGCAGAAGTCCTATCTTGTTGCGTTGAAGCTTGCGAAATTTGATTACATAAAGAAGAAAGCAGGCTTCCCTCCAATACTGCTTCTTGATGATATTTTTGATAAATTTGATGCTGAGAGGGTAGCCCAGATAATCAGGCTTGTGGGGAATCACCGGTTCGGACAGATATTTATAACAGATACCTACCAGGAAAGGCTTCAGAGGATCTTAACCTCGCTGGATGCTGATTACAGGCTTTTCAGGATCAGTGAACCCGGGATTGTGGAGGTAATCGGAAACGGCAATACACAGTAATGAGAAGAAGCAAGACCATATCACTCGCAGAAGCCATCAAGGATTATATAAAGGAGATGAAGCTCGACGGAAAACTCGTTGAGATCAACCTTATTAATTCGTGGGAAGAAATTGTAGGCAAAGCTATCTCATCGAGAACTTCAAAGATCTACATCAAAGACCATATACTCTACGTCCACCTGAGTTCCTCGGTTGTCAGAAACGAATTGCTTATGATCAGGGAAGCTCTGAGAGAAAAGCTGAATGAAAGGGCAGGAAGCGAAGTGATAAAGGAAATCGTTCTCAGGTAAGGTCTGAGATTTCGTATTTATATCCTGAGATGCATATTTTTTTCTCAAAGTCCTTTTCTGATCTGAACAGGAATTCATCGCCATTATACCTTAAGCTCACTCTCTCTTTGCCGATCTCAAGATCTAATTCAGCAGCGCTGTCCTTCTGAACAATGATGTCGGCAAGCAGCAGAGCTTTTTCAATGCCGTCACCGCGCCTGAAATTCCAGACCTCATCAGGAAGTGCGAGCCTTTTTCCGTCGTAGATAGATTCATTATCAAGCCCGTTCACAATTTCATTAATTTCCCCGATTGACTTCCCGTTCATATCGGTGAAACAAACCGGATTCCTTTCAATAGCCGATTTGATGTACGGAAGCCAGTCGATCCTGTCCATCTGTCTGTATACATACAGGGCAAGATGCGCAACTTCTGAAATATTTCTTAGACTATTAATTGTCTCCGTGATCTTTTCACGGGTATCACTGATGGAAATATCTGGTATCTCGGTATTTATGAATTTCTTGTTGTTTTCAGGTATTCTCGGCTCGGTATAAATAAAATCCTGGAGGTCATGGAACAGTTCATTCACCAGATTTTCCGAAATGCATCCGGCTGACTTCATGAATTCTTCCCTGAATTCCGTCAGGCTTCTGGGCTTTCCATCACTGAATATCTCCTCGATGTCGTTCAGCATTATTTTCCCAGGTATCGGACTCAGATGGAATTCATCGCCTTCTATTTCATTTATAAGCAGTTCCCGTGTTTCAGGTGAAACATTGTATTTGCTTGTGTGCTCATATTCAAACATCTTTTCAAGGAGGATGTACCTTTGCTTTCCCGAACATTCGCACCTGAACTGAAAAAGTGTCTTGTACTTCGATTTGAACCTCAGGAAGTTTATGAATATAAGGTCTGTAAGTTCTGTAACCAGGAATTCCCTGAGCTTCAATTCGAACTTGTTATATGCCTCACGGTCGATGGTTGCTGTCTCATAAAGCACATGGATAAATCCTGAAATGTGTGTCACTATTGTAACCCTTTCATTTTCGAGAGCACGCCTTGCTTTTTCAGAAAGAGAAGTGCCGTTAAACCACATATTCCGCGTAACTATTCTCCTGTTGTTGGTGATAATGCCCTCTTTTTCAATTATGAAATCCTGGGAGTGAAGCGGAGTGGCAATCAGGAAGATCTTTTCAAGAGGGATCTTGCCTACAACAAACATTGCTGCAGCGTAAAGGGCTGAAAGCGAAACACATTCCCCTGCACCTGTTGAAAAGTTATCCTTATAGCGGAAAGCTGTCATTGCCTCAACTGTTTCGGTCTTCCAGTAGGGGATCACATCGGAGTTGAATTTATCAAGTCCGAAATGTTTCCTTATATCGATATCGAAATAATACTTGTCGCCTTCATAACCGAAAAGCGCATTCGATTGCCTTAGAAGATCCATGTCAAAGAAATCGCTGAATCGCGCAATTTCCCTGGATTTTGTTGTCAGTCCCCATGTTGAGAGGTCAAGGTTAAAAACATAATTCTGGATAATGTACTGCTTGATCCTGTTTACCTTGCAGTTGAAACTTTTTTTCTCTATGTCTTTGAACCACGGATCATCCCGCCAGCTCCATATTATAGGAGACATTATATTTGCCAGCACCAGTGGATAGAACAATTCCGGAAAAATAAAAACCTCCATATCGGAGAGAGTAAATGCTGAGGAATATTTTTCAAGAACCTTCTTGTCTGAAAAATCTGTCATAATTCCTGATGCCATCGGTATTAAAAATTTTGCAAATCTAATAAGATTTAGTTTCCTGTAAAACCATAAAGGACTAATTTGGTTTTACAACTCAGCTTAAGAGCCTCGTATGTAGGATTGGTCAGTACCTTTCGATCTCGGCAAAGAAAAAATTGGCCTCACGAACGGCATTTTCATCACTGTCAGAACCGTGGATCGCATTCATCTTGATGGATATTGCAAATGTCTTTCTTATTGTTCCGGGATCTGCCTTCTCAGGGTCGGTTGCTCCGATAAGCTTCCGGAATTCCTCAACTGCATTCTCATGCCTGAGGATCATGACAACTACCGGACCACTTGTCATGAATTCTACAAGTTCCGTGAAGAATCCCTTTCCTCTGTGGACTTCATAAAAAGATTCAGCCTGCTCGGTTGTCATGTACACCATCTTCATTGCCGAAACAACAAATCCTCCTTCGTTGATCATGGCAAGGATTGGACCAGTTTTGCCTGTGCGGATAGCATTGGGCTTGACTATTGCAAATGTGAAATTTCCGGCCATAAGCTTATCAATGTTGTTTTTTAATGAAATCCTGCCTTTAGGAATATTTCCTATCTTTAACGGCCTGATTTAACAGCAGAAAAGTGACAGATCTCGCCAAATATACAAAAGAATTGCGGAAACTTCTTGAAAGCTCCTCCAATATCCTGCTCATTTCGCATATCAACCCGGATGGGGATGCAGTTGGTGCTCAGCTCGCTCTGTATCACTATCTTAATTCCAAAGGGAAGAAAGTAAATATGATTTCCCCGAATAATCTCCAGGAATTCCTGAAATGGATGGACGGGGCAGGAGAGATCAACGTCTTCATCAGGAACCGGAAGAAATGCATAAGGCTGATAGGCGAATCTGACCTTATAGTTATGATTGATTTTAACCAGCCCAGCAGGCTCGGGGAGGCTGAAAAATATGTAACGGAAGCGCATGCTAAAAAAGTGATCATAGACCATCACCTTGATCCCTTGACCATTGCAGACCTTGTAGTCACTGATCCTTCCAAATGTGCCACCGCGGAACTGATTTATGAATTGATCACAGGTATGAACAATGGTGTATTTTTAAGCAAGCCTTTTGCGGAAGCTATTTATGTGGGCATAATTACGGATACGGGCAATTTTGAGTATGGTACCTATACGGGGAATACACTCAGGATCATTGCTGAAATTATCGATTCAGGCATTGAAAAGGAGAAAATACTCAACGTCGTTTATAATAATTTTTCAGTCGACCGTATGAAGCTTCAGGGTTTTGCCCTCAATAAGAGAATGACTGTCCTGCCTGAATACCATTCTGCATATATATTCCTCACGAAAAATGATCTGGCTGAATTTAACCATGAGAAGGGCGATACCGAGGGATTTGTGAACCTGCCCCTTTCAATAGGCGGCATTGTATTTTCGGCCCTTCTTATCGAAAAGGACAATTTTGTAAAGCTCTCTTTCAGATCCAAAGGCAGCTTCCCGGTAAACGAGTTCGCATCTAAGTATTTCGCGGGCGGGGGGCACATGAATGCATCTGGAGGAGAATATTATGACTCTCTTGAGAACACTATTTCATATTTTCTGACCGTTTTAAAGGAAAATGCGGGGAAGCTGAATGGAGAGAAGTAAGCTTATAAGATTCGGCAGCATTGGAGCTTTAATCATGTTTTTTCT
>JAUZNW010000061.1 GCA_030706785.1 Bacteroidota bacterium
AACCCCGGGGCAGCATCTGCCTGGTCAGGAGCACTGGCAATTTCTTCAGTCGATTGGAAAAGTCCGATTACCTTGTATCCAAAAAATGTTGATACCGGTTCCCCTACCATATTTCTGACCCAGGAATTCCCGACAATTCTGTTGTTTGAATTATAATCAAAATAGGTCACACCGGAAGCAATTTTATCGATTTTGTTTTTATAGGTTGAACCAACAACACTCCCCTCAAATCCAAAATCACCCCAATTATTCCTATATGATAATTCAAGATCAAGTCCCACATTAGTCATCTGGGCTATATTAACATATGGAGGATCAGCCAAACCAGCTGTAGCTACGACATTCGGGTTATAAAGCAGGTCTTTGGTTAACTTCTTGTACCAGTCAACTTTGAATCCGACCTTGTTGTTAAGGAGACTGCCTTCCAATCCGATATCAGTTGTTATATTTGTTTCCCATTTTGCGTTTTCATTTCCGATACGTGTCGGAGCAAAACCCTGAACCGAAGAAGTACCTGTTCCGTTTATATCATAGAATGCACTTGCTGCATCACCTCCAAACAGATAATACTGGTTCATTGGAGAAACGGCAAGCTGGTTTCCCATTGTTCCATAAGAACCCCTTAGCTTAAGGTCTGACAGCCACTTAACATCTGACAGGAATGATTCACCCTTAAGACGCCATCCAACTGAAACTGACGGGAAAATACCAAAACGGTTGGCCGGTCCAAATCTTGACGACCCATCCCTACGTATTGTAGCGCTAAGAAGATATCTGTCCATGAAAGAGTAATCAGCTCTGAGAAACTGGGATTCAAGAGTAGTGGGTGTATTAAAATCTGATGTTGTGTTGACAATTGTAGCACCGTTGGTCAAAGTGCGGTATAGAACGTCATCAGAGAAATAATTAGCTCTATTGCCAGACATGCCACGACCTATATTATACTTACCTGCCTCATAACCTGCCACTGCAAGTATTTTGTGCTGGCCAAATGTTTTATTAAAAGTTAGTGTGTTAGTCCAGATCCAATCATCACCATACCAGGCATTTTCGGAATAGCTGTTATTTGCATTATTCTCAACATTTTCATATGTTTTATATGAATAGCTTACCCCATAACCGTTGTTGAAAGTACCACCTATCTGTGATTTGAAGTTTAATCCTTCAATTATCTTTAAATCTATATAAGCACCTCCAAGAAAAGTTACGTTCCAGTTATTATTATCCTTTCCTCTTGTAAGTGACGCAACCTGGTTACTGGCCTGACCGAGGCTTGGAGCCATACCTCCACCACCCCATTCCCCTGGAACAAAATTATGCCCAATACCTGCAACCGGTGTGGTAATCTTTACGGGAATGATCGACTGGGACCTGTAACTAGCCTGTTGGATTGGACTTCCTTCATCAAGGTTACTTACACCATGTCCGTCACGATAGGAACCTGTAAAGTTCTCACCAATTTTCAATCTTTTATTCAGGAAAGTAAATTCCGAATTGAATCTTGCTGTGTATTTGTTGCTGTTTGTATAAATCACGATACCATTATCCCTTAACATACCCAGGGCTCCAAAGAATTTTGCGTTTTCATTTCCAGCTGAAAGGGTAAGGTCATGATTGGTAACCATGGCATTACGTGTAATTGCTTTGTACCAGTTAGTATTTGCTGCCCATGAAGGCAAAGTTGGTTTAGGATTTGTTGAAAGACCGTATAGCGGGTCAGTAACAACAGTACCGTCATTTTTATAAACAAGCCAGGTAGCATCGGCCATTTCCTGGGCGTTCAGCACATCTGTCGGGCCACCGCCTGGCAACTTTACGCCGGTATACATATTGTAGGACACTTTTGCACCATTAGCGCCTCTTCTGGTGGTAATCAAAATGACACCGTTTGATGCTCTGGATCCGTAGATTGAAGCAGCCCCTGCATCCTTTAATATTGAGACTGATTCAACATCATTCGGATTCAGATAAGAGATGTCCTGTGTTGGGATTCCATCAACCAGGTAAAGAGGATCATTATTCTGGAATGAAGAGAATCCCCTGATTCTGACTCTGGATGTTTCTCCCGGTCTCCCGTCTCCAATGACTGTGACACCTGAAGAGCGTCCCTGTAACTGGTTACTTACATTCCCAGTTGGTACGGCAGTTAGTTTTTGAGGTTCAACAGTTGCGACGGATCCTGTGATTTCCCTTCGCCTTTGTGTTGTATAACCTGTAACGACAACTTCCTGTAAAGCTCTAACATCGGATACCAATACAACATCGATAGTTGATTGCGCTCCGACCGTAATTGACTGGGTTACATAACCAACAGCTGAAAATACCAGCACTGCCGATGGCCCGGGAACTTTGAGGATGTAACTTCCATCTACGCTGGTCATGGCACCTACTGTTGTGCCCTGGACTACTATATTGACACCCGGTACAGGTCCTGCACCTTCCTCAGTGACTTTCCCGGTAATGGTCTTTTCCTGGGCGAGCAACATGCCCGAGGAAAGGACCAAGCTGAACAAAAACAGCGTAATACGCCGTAGCTTGGTTAGCATTTGCATAGTCAATCGATTAATAAAGGTTAGTTAAACTGGTTCTCTTTTTCAAGTTTTCACTTGATCAAAGATCAAAAATAGAAAAATAAAGCTATCTACAAAGCTAAAAGTGATTTTTTTTATTATTTTAACAAATAAACATTCCTTTTATACACCTAAAATTAAAAGCAGAAATGTTATAAATTGCCGGAATTATTCAGATATTTTTTACACAAATTAAAAAATTGGATAAAATTTATTGCAGTTTTTCATGAAAATCCTGATTGTCGAAGATGAACTTAAAGTAGCTGCATTCATAAAGAAAGGGCTTGAAGAAAACAGTTATGAAGCAGAAATTGCTTATGACGGATTAACTGCGGAAAAGCTCTTTCAGCAAAATAAATATGACCTTATAATACTTGATATCATTCTTCCAGGAACCGGGGGCATTCAACTGTGCCGTAAGATCAAAGACAGAAGCCCCGGCCTTCCTGTCCTGATGCTGACCGCCCTGGGGACCACAGATGATAAACTTGCCGGATTTGATGCAGGTGCAAATGACTACCTTGTAAAACCATTTGAATTCAGGGAACTGCTTGCAAGGGTAAAAGTACTGATCAGAACGGCTGAACAGCATCTTGAGGCGGGAAACAAGCTAGTAGCCGGCGACCTGGAGCTTGATCTGGATAAAAAGAGCGCCCGCAGGGGGGATACATATGTCGATCTTACCGCCAAGGAGTTTTCACTGCTCGAGTATTTTATGAGAAATCCAGGGAGGGTGCTTTCACGCAATGATATTGCAGAAAAGGTCTGGGATGTAAGCTTCGACTTCGGTACAAATGTGGTGGACGTTTATGTGAATTTCCTGAGAAAAAAGATCGATAAGGGATTTGACAGGAAGCTTATTCATACTAAAGTGGGATTCGGTTATATATTTGGAGAACTTTGATCTATTGCGGATTTCGGATTCATAAATAAATTTTAGGAACATACTAACATGCAGATCAGAACAAGGTTAACGCTACAGTTTCTTCTTCGGGGAGGGATAATCAGGATTGTTGCCTCAGTGCTGATTTATCTGTCCTCAACTGGATACCGCCGCGATAATTTTTATAACCTGTTGAGGTCAAGGGCTGTAAATACTGCCAAAAGAGTCCTTGACAGCTATGAATTCAATGATCTTGCCCTGCGCTCCGGTGTGGAATATCCTTCAAAATTGTCTTCAGAGAAGTTTCTTATCCTTAACGCAAAAAATGATACCTTATATTTATCAGACAGATCATGGGGGTTCAGGAACCTGAATGCCATAGTCAGCCATGTAAAATCAAATGAGGATGTCTATTTCAAACAGGATCCGTATGAAGGGCTGGGTACATCCTATGCAACCGGAATTTACCAGTTCGTTGTGGTTGCAGCCGCCATTGACAATGACGGAATGCTGCGCCTCAGGAAGCTGAGGAATAACCTGATTATGGTCTGTCTTTTAAGCCTTGTTTTATTTGCTGTGGCAGGATGGTTCTATTCCGGGAGGGCACTTAAACCGATCTCTGACATGGTTAAAAAGGTTGAAGATATCTCAATTACCAGCCTCAATCTCAGGGTTCCTGAAGGCATTGGTCTGGATGAGATCGGCAGGCTTGCGAAAACTTTCAATAAAATGCTGGAAAGACTTGAGATATCATTTGCCGCCCAAAAGGAATTCATCGCGAATGCCTCACATGAGCTTAGAACACCGCTCACTTCAATCAACGGCCAGCTTGAAGTTCTGATGATGAAGGAGCGGTCTGCAGAAGATTACAAGTCCGCTGTAGCATCGGTTCTTGAAGATATTAAAACCCTGATCGATTCTTCAAACAGGCTGCTGCTGCTGGCGCGCACGACCTCACAGAGCCCGGATAATCTCCGTAAGAGGATAAGAATCGACGAGGTCCTCTGGCAGGCACAGGAGGAGATTGTAAAATTCAACCATGGATACTATATTAATATATCTCTCGACGATTCACTTACCGATTCAGAACAGATGACCATTTTCGGGGACGAATACCTCCTTAAAGTTGCAGTCTCCAACATCATGGAGAACGCATGCAAGTTTTCTCCCGATCATTCAGTCAATGTAAGGGTTGAAAACTCCGGAAAATTTTTGGAGCTAATATTCGAGGACAAAGGGATCGGCATCCCGGAAGAGGATATGGAAAAGATCTTTGAACCATTTTACAGGGGGGCCAATGCCGGTTCTGTTTCAGGGAGTGGAATAGGCCTGCCTCTTGTTAACAGGATCATACAGAATCATTACGGTACTTTAAAGATATCCTCAGAGGTCGGCAAAGGCACATCGGTCAGAATGCGGTTTCCATTGATTTCCTGAGGAGTGGTACCAGTTTTCCAATATCTGGGATTTTTACTTAAGTTGCTCGTTGCCGGTTTCTGGTGCAAAGTTTAATCCTTTTTTAATCCAGATTTAATTCCTGTTTAATTTCCGGGATTTAAACTGCGCCCGGTTAGTTTTGCATAGTCAATTATTTAAGTTACACAGGCATATTCAGGAGCCCTTATCACGAAGGTAAGATAAAGGCTCCTGAAAGAATCCTGGAACAGTTCTTTGTAATGAGAGGCTAACTTCCTGTAAAAGAAATCATTAATCATACATTAAATAAAAATCTGAAAAGATAAGACAACGGGGAGATTCCCCGATGATGCCCTAAATACATTAAAACGACAATGAGAAATTGATAATTAATGTAAACCTGTTTTAACTGACGATTTGTGACCTGAAAAGAACTTTTACGCTTTTAACTAACCTAAGAACCCTGACATAATGATCAAAAAAGATTGCTCAGGAAGATGTAATATATATAAGTATATCATCCTTCTTCCATTAATACTGGCTGTACTGGCCGGTTGCCGGTCAGGTAATAAACCTTCTTCCGCATCACAGAATCGGACCTCATCAGTCATTCCTGCCCCCAGTGGTGATTTCTTCGATGAGATCGCCCGGCAGATAGGATTGAATTTCACTCATTCACTTGGCTCCTCAGAGCTGACAAATATCATCGAATCGGACGGAGGAGGAGCTTCATTCCTCGATTATGACCAGGATGGCTTTATCGATATTTATGCCTGTAGCGGCACATGGCTGCCGGGCTTTAGTAAAGGCGAGAAACCGGCAGAATTGCCAGGAAACCATCTGTATCATAATAAAGGTGACGGGACCTTTGAGGACGTAACAAAAAAAGCTGGAGTGGGAGGACCGTGGTACAGCATGGGGGCTACAGTCGGAGATTATAATAATGACGGGTACCCCGATATTTACATCTGCAATTACGGGCCGAATGTTCTTTTGAAAAATAATGGCAATGGAACATTCTCTGACGTTACTAAGCATGCAGGTGTGGCAGGCGGCAAGGAATGCAGCGTTGGAGCTGCATGGCTTGATTATGACAACGACGGCTATATTGATCTTTACGTTGGAAACTATCTGGACTTTGATCCGAATTATAAATATTACTATGCACCTGACGGATTTCCGGGGCCTCTGGCGTATGATGCAGAAAAAGATGTTCTGTATCATAACAATGGTGATGGGACTTTCAGTGACGTAACAGAAAAGATGGGCATTATTGATGTCGATGGCAGAGCAATGGGTGTCGGGGCAGCAGACTACGACGACGACGGGTTTGTCGATATATATGTTGCAAACGACCATACACTGAACTATCTGTGGCATAATGAGGGCGGGAAAAAGTTTGTCAACAGGGGCACCATGTCGGGAACAGCTTTCAGCCAGGCAGGTGAGGCAACCGTCAGCATGTCGGTTGACTTTGCCGATTACAATGGCGACGGACTTCTTGATCTGTTTGTATCTGACGATTCATACTGTTCCCTTTATGAAAACACAGGAAACGGAATTTTTATCGACAAGGGGATCGCTGCCAATATTTCGATGTCTGCAGCTCAATTCGTCGGATGGTCCTCATCATTCATTGATTATGACAATGACGGAAATGTTGACATTTTCAAGGCAAACGGCGCTCTGAAACATCTCTATGGCCAGGAATCCCAGATGTTCAAAAATGACGGTAACGGCAAATTCAGGGATGTGTCTCTTGAACTTGGTAAATACTTCTCAATGGAACTTGTGGGACGTGGCGCCTGCATTGGTGATTACGATAACGATGGCGACTTGGACATATTTGTTGTCAACCTTAACAGCCCGGCCGTTTTCCTCCGTAACAACAAGGGTAACCTGAACAACTGGCTGTTAATTAAACTGACAGGTACAACCAGCAACCGTGACGGGATTGGCGCAAGGGTGAAGCTGACTGCCGGAGGCAAGACCCAGACAACTCAGAAAAGAAGCACGACGGGGTACCTCTCACAGAATGACCCCAGGCTGCATTTCGGGCTTGGAAAGAATGAGAGCGTTGAAAGGATTGAGATTATCTGGCCTTCCGGGAAAAAGCAGACGCTCGAAAACACTAAAGTAAATCAGATACTTGACGTCAGGGAGCCCTGAAACCGAATTAAAGTATGAACAGGAATATATTCAGCGTAACCACGACAATTTTTATTGGCATAGCCTCTGTATGTCTGTTTTCATGCAACAGCAAGACTGTTAATACAGGCATGCTGGTCGCGACAGAGGCTCCGGCAAATACCTGTACCCGGGAATATGTTAATGGTAATTCGTGGCGGTATATCCCCGGAGCAAGGATTGTTGCATTCCTGCCGGGTAAACCGGAATCAAAAAAGGTACTAACTGAGAATTTCTGTTCAGCTGCTTTCCCCGTGATTTCCTATGACGGGAAAAAGATGCTTTTCACTGCCATGCAGAATCAGGGCGACCACTGGGAGATATGGGAAATGGATCTTGGAAGCCTGAAATCAAGGAAGATCACCTCACTAAAGAACAACTGCATTGATCCTGTTTACCTCCCCAATGGAAAGATTGTATTCAGTAAACTGACAGTCAATGATACTGTCAGGCAAGCTCACTGCCTTTATACCTGTAATCCCGACGGATCAGGTCTCAGGCAGATAACCTTCAGTCCGGGTTCCATCTATGCAACAACTGTTCTCAGGGATGGCCGCCTGCTCACAGTTTGCAGGCAGGAATTGTCAGGGAACATGGAGCAGTTCATGATGGTCCTCAGACCAGATGGTACCAAAGCAGATCTTTTTTATCGCGGACCTCAGGGGAGCCTACTGACAGGAAGGGCATATGAAACCCCTGACGGACAAATTGTATTTGCCGAATCCGTAACGGGAACAGGGCAGCCTCAGAACATCACTTCCATAAGATATAACCAGCCTCTAAACGCCAGGAAAAACCTGACACAGGGAATTGAGGGTGATTTTTGTTCAGCAATACTCAATGAAGGTCAATACATTGTTTCATACCGCAACTCAGATTCAGAGCGATATTCACTGGTTTTCTTTGATCTCTCTGAAAAATCCCTGGGCCGGAAAATCTTTTCCGATCCTGAATATGATATCATTGATGTCGCAGAAGTGAAAGAACATGACCTGCCCAGAAAACTTCCAAGTGAAGTGGACATGCAGGTAAAAACAGGTTTGCTGCTTTGTCAGGATATCAATTTCACTACCCTTTCAGAAGGATCCGGAGTCTCCGGGTCATTAAAAGCAGGGAGAATTGAGGTTATGGGAGTCGATACAACATATGGGGTTGTTAAGGTTCAGAAAGATGGTTCGTTTTACCTTAAGGTCATGGCTGATGTCCCCTTCAGGATCAGAACGATTGACGAAAAAGGAAATACGGTTGGCGGACCATGTTCGTGGCTCTGGCTGAGACCCAATGAACGTCGCGGGTGTGTCGGCTGCCATGAGGATCCGGAACTGGCTCCTGATAACCGGGTTGCTCTTGCTGTCAGGAAGCCACCTGTAATAATACCAGTGCATATTTCAGAAGTTAAAGAGAAAATAGTAGAGCTGGAATGAACATGGGAAAATATTTAAAGGTAATAGTGCCCCTCGCAGCTCTTGCAATCATCCTGGGTTTTGCATATCCCCCGTTTCATCGTTGGGCAAAAGCGCATGTAAATTACGAGACTGCAACCGATGATCATCCTCTTGGATGCGCGTCGTGCCACCTTTATCTGCACAAGTCCCGGTTTTTGTCATTATTCACTGATGCCCGCTATTATTCCCCTTATAACATTGCTGTATCAGCCGATGGCAAATATCTGTATGTGGTTGCAGAGGAAGGTAATGCCCTTCTGATCACGGATATCGGAATGCGGAAGGTAAGGCATGAAATTAAAGTAGGAGTCCGGCCACACAGTGTTGTTCTGGGCAGGGATGGAAAAACTGCTTATGTCTCCAACCAGTGGTCAGATGATATCTCGGTAATTGATCTTGACAGGTTCAGGGTCACCGATACCCTTGCCGCCGGAGGAGGGCCCGCTGGATTGGCGCTAAGTGCTGATGACAGGTACCTTTATGTAGCAAACTCCTACTCTTCCGACATTTCGGTAATTGACCTGAAAACCGGTCAGGAACAGAAAAGACTTTCAGCAGGTAATCAACCTTCGGGAGTAAAATTCAATCCTCAGGGCACTATGCTTTTTGTTGCCAGCCGGCGGACGTTGTCCCGTCCTTTTGGCGATACCATCAGAACGGAAATCACCATAGTTGACAACTCGACTGGAAGGATAGCTGAGAGAAAGGAAATGAAATCAGCATATATGCTTGAGAATATTGCATTCACGCCCTCAGGTGATTTCGCAATTGTACCCCTTGTCCGGCCCAAAAACAACGTACCTACAATCCAGGTTGAGAGAGGCTGGATGATGACTGAAGGCATCGGAATACTTGAACAGAATTCCCCGGGAAAAACAGTGCAGCTTCTGCTTGATGAACCAAATGCCTATTATCCCGATCCTTTTGGAATTGTAATTACACCGGACGGTAAAAAGGCATTTATATCGCATGCAGGAGCAGATTGTATTTCAGTTGTGGATATGGAAGCTGTAAGGACATTCCTGAAGGAATCAACAGGAGAAATGCTTGCTTCCTGTCCCAATAATCTTGGTCTCAGCAGCCGGTTCGTTTTAAAAAGGATCCCTACAGGTGCAAATCCCAAAGGACTTGCACTCTCTCCCGACGGCAAATATGTTTATGTCGCTGAGCATCTTCAGGACAGGATATCAATCATAAGTACTGACAGCCTGGCCCTAACAGGCACAATTGATCTTGGTGGCCCGCACAGGGTAACCACCAAACGACTCGGACGCAGACTACTCAATAATGCAGGGCATACATTCCAGCACCAGTATTCCTGCTATACATGTCACCCTGATGCCCACGAGGACGGGCTGGTTTACAATATGGCCTCAAAGGATATGGGACGTAACATGACAAATACACAATCGCTGAGGAATATCGGAGATACGCCTCCATATAAATGGAACGGCAAGAATCAGACAGTTTACAAGCAGGATGGCATGCGATTTTCGACTGTTCTTACACGTACCCAGCCATTCAGCTACAAGGAGCTTGATGCCCTGGTTGCATATATAATGACAGGAATCCCGAATCCTCCCAATCTTCAGTATGACCCGAATGGAGAACTTACTGAAGCCCAGAAAAGAGGCAAGGAGATATTCGAACGTACGAAAGACAGCAAAGGGAATGAAATTCCTGTGGTGAACCGGTGCGTTACCTGCCACCCTGCTCCTTACTATACAAACAGGAAACCGGCTGATGTTGGGACACTGGCTGCCACGGATGATTCAATCATGTTTGATGTTCCTCACCTCAACAACATTTTTGCTTCGCCGCCTTACCTGCACGATGGACGGGCAGAAACACTGGAGGAAATATGGACGCTGTACGGCAAGACCGAACAGCACGGCGCAGTGAATGACCTCAATAAAATACAGCTTAATGACCTTGTTGAGTACCTTAAATCACTCCGTGATCCGGCATACGAGCAAAAACATACAAGAACAATGAATGCCTCATTTGGTCATAAATGATTAACCCGACAATGAAAAAACCTGTGAAATATAGACCTTTCCGCTACATTCTCATGGCTTTTGCCCTTCTGGCTGCTGTACTGGTTATACTGATAATATCAAGGAAATCCGGAAACGCAGTGGAAAATAAAAGTAAAATTACCACAGCAAAATCTTCTGCATACAATGATGCATGGGATCCCGGTCCGGGAAGCAGCTCCCGGGTCGTAAAGGAAGCCAGGGATATGCCTGTATACGGCCACTGGCGCAATTTTACTACAAAAGACGGGCTACCATCAGACAAGGCTTATACTGTAAGAATTGTCGGTAACCTCGTTTATGCCGGAACTCATGACGGGCTGGCAGTTTATGAAAATGGTAAGTGGACAACGTATACCACAAAGGACGGGCTTGCCCATAATGGCGTTTTATCAGTTGATTACAGCGAATTTACGGGTGATATCTGGATAGGAACATTTGGCGGACTTAATCGCTTATCAGCCGGGAAGTTTGAAACATTCAACCAGTTCAACAGCGGATTGCCTAACGATCTGGTTTACAATGTCTGCTGCTATGGCAGGGATGTCTGGGTTGCGACGGGAGGCGGCGCCGGACATTACGACACTCAGACCAGGCAATGGGAAATATTCACTGAATTAAATGCCCCTATGCATGAGCCATGGACTTATGCGATATCAGGTGGTGGCGGTAAGGTTTGGATAGCAGCATGGGGTGGAGGCATGATTGAATACAATCTGCAAACCAAACATTTCAGGGACTATACCGATCCTGACGGATTCATGGAAATCGACCTTCAGCCGGATGATGGCATTATTCATGATATTACAACAGCCACTTCATGGGCAAATGGTATCGTGTGGGTTTCCACCTATTTCGGAATGAGCAGTTATGACGGAAAAAACTGGAAGGGTTATTTCAAGGAAGACAGCGGTCTTGCCAGCAACTTCATAAACTTCGTAAGGGCAAAGGGCCCAGTCGTCTTTGTATGCAGTGATAACGGGTTGAGTACATTCAACGGTGAGACCTGGGTCACTTACAAGAAAAATGACAATGATGGGAACGGGAAAGCCCTGATCACCAATGGCAAATCAGTGACTGAATACCCATTGTCGCCGTCAATTGCTCATAATTTTATCATCGGAGTTGATGCCAAGGATGATGTCCTGTGGGTTGCAACATCAAAAGGTGTAAGCCGCGGGGAGTTACTGAGGTAAACATTAAAATCATGATAATGCTGTGAATATGAGAACAATATATAGAATTATCATCAGCCTGCTCCTTTTAACAGGTTTTCAGTTAGCCTTTGGACAGCAAAAGAAACCCAACAATTACGCCAATATACCTGATGAGCTGGTCCCATACGACAGATATCAGAAAGCTTACAAATATCATTTCCTGGAACCCATGCAATTCTATGGCGCAGGCCGTGAAAAACTACCCCCGACTGACCTTACAGAAGTCAGGATAGGATTACTCGGGCCGTTTGAGGGATCAATTCTTGTTTCCCTTGGCAAGCAAATGCTCCAGGGATCTATGCTTGCTGTTGAAGAGGCAAACAAAAGGGGAGGTTACAAGGGCCTTCCTTATAAACTGATGATACATAATGACGTTGGTCTCTGGGGTGCAGCTGCAAATGAAATAGTGAAAATGGACGATGAGAAGGTATGGGCATGGCTGGGCACAATAGATGATGTTAATTCCCATGTTGCAATAAGGGCCACTTTAAAACTGGAGATTCTCAATATCAATACCGGCGACCCGGATCCGACCTTCACGGAGACAGCTATACCATGGGTAATCAGGGTCATTCCTGATGACCGGCAAAGCAGTTACGCTCTTGTTAACCGGATATTCAATATAGATAAACACTCACGGGTAGCTGTCATTCGGGCAAATAACCGCTATGGCAGGGTCGGCATCCTGCATTTCACGCGTTCAGCAACTCGTATTGGCTTTCCCTTGATAATAGAAGAGCGTTTCAGTGATGGAGATACCGAATTCAAGGAACAACTCGAACATATTAAACAGACCTCACCTGACGCTATCCAGATCTGGGGAAATGCCAGGGAGACTGCCCTCATACTCAGGCAGATGCGTGAAATAGGTTTGAATCAGCCAGTTTATGCATCCGACAGGGTGGTCAATTCCGAGTTTCTCGCTCTGGCAGGAAATCTGGCTGAAAATGTTGTGACCACATGCCAGTATAACCCGGACGCAGATAATCCGAAACTAAAGGCATTTAAGGCCAATTATGAAAAGAGATTCGGCCAGGAGCCGGACGTTTTTGCTGCGCATGCCTATGACGGAACGAATATGATAATTGAAGCTATTAATAAAGTCGGATTGAATCGTGTCCTCATCCGTGATGTACTAACCGATCTCAAAACATTTCAGGGATACCAGGGAGTTACCGGTCCCGTGGTCTTTGATGCTACGTGGAACAATATCCGGAATATTTTTATAGCAGAAGTCAGAAACGGCAAATTCATTTTTTCGCCTGCCCCTCCGTATGAGAAAAGCAACGTGATATATAAAAAGGCTAACAAAGAGTATTAAATATTAAGATATTTTAAAATGGAATCAGACCATTACAATGATCCGGTGGTTATAGGAGGGTGTTCTGTTCCGGTGAGGGTGAGCAGAAAGTCAAAACCTGGTCTGACAACAGTGAATGTAGGCGGCATTCCTATTGGCTCCGAGACTGTTGCCATAATTGCAGGGCCATGCGCTGTGGAAAATCCTCATCAACTGCTCGAAACGGCAAAATACGTAAAGGAATACGGAGCGGTCATATTACGAGGGGGTGCCTTCAAGCCAAGATCATCTCCCTATAACTTCCAGGGACTCGGTGAGGAAGGAGTGAGAATGCTTCGCGAAGCCGGCAAAGCAACCGGCCTTCCGATTGTGACAGAAGTAATGGATACGCGCCAGGTCGCCTTTGTAGCTGAAAATGCCGATATGCTCCAGGTGGGTTCAAGGAATATGCATAATTATCCGCTTCTGAAGGAGGTCGGGCTCACCAGGAAGCCAATACTGCTTAAACGCGGCATGATGGCAACCCTTGAGGAGTTCCTTCTGGCTGCGGAATACATTCTTAACCAGGGGAATGAACAGGTAGTACTCTGTGAGAGAGGTATCCGGACATTTGAGCCTACAACAAGGAATACCCTGGATCTGAGCGCTGTTCCTATGCTTAAGCACCTGACCCATCTTCCGGTAATAGTTGATCCTAGTCACGGAACCGGTCACAGGTGGATGGTTCCTACAATGGCAAAGGCGGCAGTTGCTGCCGGGGCTGATGGCCTTATAATAGAAGTCCATTACAGGCC
Source organism: Bacteroidota bacterium (assembly GCA_030706785.1). Lineage (GTDB taxonomy): Bacteria > Bacteroidota > Bacteroidia > Bacteroidales > VadinHA17 > LD21. The sequence goes on from JAUZNW010000061.1 coordinate 13,849, forward strand.
TGAGGAAGCATTATGCGATGGATATCAGTCCCTTAGTCCTGATGAGTTCTCCTTATTAATGGCTGGCCTCAGGAAGGTTGCAAATGCTGTCGGAAGGCAGATCTATCAGCCGCCCGAACATGTATGATATTACCCCCTACACCCCAAGGGGTGTGCTCCAGCCTATAATTTATCCAACCCCCTGCCCCCCAGTGGGGGGTGCAACTAAATTTAAGTCCCCCCTGGGAGCCTGCCCCGCCGTGGCGGGGGATTTAGGGGTTCTTTGCAGAAGAATTCTTACTATTCTTGTATTAGTCACCTTGATCGGTATAAAGCCTTCGGTAGCCCAGTCGATCTCTGACTGGACGATAAACATCGGATTGCTTATCCAGGACAGCAGTTACACTTCAGTCGTTCGTGGCGCTGAACTGGCAGTCAGTATAGCCAACCGGAAAGGAGGCCTGAATGGCCGTCAGTTCGGGCTTAAGGTCAGATCCATGGAAGGACCCTGGGGAACCGGATCAAAGCAGGCAGTTGATCTTATCTTTAAGGAAAATGTCTGGGCCCTGATGGGATCGCATGACGGGCGCAATGCTCACCTGGTGGAGCAGGCAGCAACAAAATCCCAGGTGGTTTTCATATCTGCATGGTCAGGCGATCCTACACTTTCACAGGCCTTTGTTCCATGGTTTTTTAATTGTGTACCAAATGACAGGCAGCAGGCAGGGTCGCTGATTGAAGAGATATATGTGAAGAAAAAGGTCAGCAGCGCATGTGTTGTCTTTGAAAGTGACTATGATTCGAAACTGGCGCTTGATAATTTCCTGAAGCAGGTTAAACAGTCTGGTAAACCTGAACCGGTACAGTTCAAACTCGATGACTTCAAAGGGAAAACAAATGCCCTGATTGAAACAATAAAAAAGAGAAATGCAGAATGCCTGGTATTATTCTGCCATACCCCTGTCGCCAGGGAATTGATCGCCGAAATCAGGCGGGAGAATTACAACATTCCTCTATTCGGATCTGTTATGCTTCTGAATGAGAATGAATTACAGGTAAATAAACTTAAGGTTTATGATGATCTTCTCTCCGTTCCATCCGGAAGCTGGCCTGAAGCGGAATTAAAGACCTTTATACAGGAGTATCTTGAAAAATATAAAAGGATGCCGGGCATGGCTGCCTGCTATTCCTACGATGCAGCTAATACCCTTATCGAAGCGATAAGAATTGCCGGCAACAATGACCGCGAAAGGATCCAGAAAGCCCTTTCTACGATTAATTTAAAGGGAGTTACAGGTCCTGTTCTTTTTGACAGCAAGGGAAACCGATCGGGGAATTTTGAGGCCACACTGATTAAAAATGGATTACCGGCAACTGTAAAATGAAGTCCGGGTTATTTGCTATTTTTGATAACATGAAAAAACCTTTTATCCTGCTGCTGACATGTTTCTGCATTTCAATGTTTTCCGGTTGCAGGAACAAATCCGGAAGTACAGCTGAAAAATCAACTGACCTTATAACTATCCGGACACTGGGGCTGGCATACCTCGAGGAATTCAAGCTTGATGAAGCCGAAAAGGAATTCCTCCGGTTCATAGAGCTTTCACCAAAGGAAAAGCTTGGTTATGCCAACCTTGGCCTTACCTACCTGAGGATGGGCAAATACCCTGAAGCTGAAAAGACATTATTCAAGGCGATCAGGATCGATCCGAAAGATCCCGATACAAGGCTTATACTTGCGACTGTCTACCAGATGCAGGAGGACCCGGAAAAAGCTATTTCACAGCTTAAGGAAGCGCTGATCTATTCCCCCGACCACATCAAAACACTCTATAATCTGACCGAGATATACGCGAACAGGCCGGATGAGGCATCTCAAAAAGAACGTGCGGAATATCTGCAGAAGCTTGTTGAAAAAGCTCCCGGGAACATCGTCCCGCAGCTTAACCTGACTGAGATGTATATCCGTTCAGGGGACTCTGACAAGGCGATCGGGCAGATGGAAATAATCAGGAAACAATTCCCTGAATTTCCAAAAGAGGCACTTGACTATTACAATAAAACAGTATCCACACTTCAAAAGGGAGATAAAACGGACCTGGTCAGCAACTTTATGATCTTCGAGAACTATCTGAAAGTGACGGCGCCCTACCAGGCCGGGATGATGGATCTGAAGGGCCCCGGGGGTTCCCTTATCGGCTTCCCGCTTATAACATTCGATCAGCAGAGCTTATTTAAATCAGTCCCGAATGAATCAATCCTGGAGGCGATGAAATTCAGTTATGTGTCCTCTTCTGCCGGACTGGATATTATAAAGGAAACTGGAAATCCCGGGTATGCTATTACAGGCGATTATGATGGTGACGGAGATATAGATATCTATGCCTGTGCTTATGATCCGGGAGCATCTTCATACAGGCCCTATCTTTTCAAAAATGATATGGGCAGCTATAAGGAAGTCTCATCTGAGGCAGGAATAAGGCATTCCGGGAAAGAATCATATGCATCATTCTCAGATTTTAACAATGACGGTTTCCTGGATCTTTATATTGTGAGAGACGAGGGTGATCTACTATACCGGAATACCGGAAAAGGGACATTTGAAAATGTCACGACCAGTTCAAAGATAAGCATCAGGCCAGGCGGGAAAAAGTGTCTTTTCTTTGATGCTGACCATGACGGGGATCTTGATCTTTTCGAAATGACAGCAGGAAAAAACCTTTTGTTCCGGAACAATGCCGACGGTACATTTACCGAGCAGGCTGAAAGATTGGGATTGCAGGGGAATGCTCCCGGCAAAGATGCGGTATTCGGTGATTTCGATGACGACGGCGATATCGATCTCTTTGTTGTCAACGATGGATCAGGGAATGTTCTCTATTCCAACCAGCGGCAGGGAATATTCAAGGATGTAACTGAAGAATGTGGATTAATAAGTGAAGCTGGTTCGGATGCTGTTGCAGCAGGCGACTATGATAATGACGGTTACCTTGATCTTCTGGTTATATCATCAGGAAAAGGGACCAGGCAGCTTTACCATAATTTAAGGAACGGTAAATTCGAAAAGAATACCGGTGCCGATGAGATGTTCAGGGTGATGAAGGATGTCAGCCTGAACGATGCAGCTTTCATCGACTTTGACAATGACGGATTCCTTGATATATGTTTTGCCGGAGAACCTGCTGAAAAGGATGGAAGAGGTTTATTTCTTTTCCATAATGACACAAAGGGAGGTTTCACAAATAAATCGGATCTGCTTCCTGAAGAGATCAGGTCGGGAAGGCAGATTGCCTTAATGGATTACAACGACGACGGGGATATTGATATGGTTGTTTCCGGGTTAAAAGGCGGGTTGTATCTTTTAAGGAATGACGGTGGAAATGCAAACCATTTCATAAACATGAAACTCATCGGGCTCAGGGCAGGAAGTGCGAAAAACAACTACTTCGGGATCGGAGCAAAAGTTGAGTTGCGGTCGGGTGATCTGTACCAGACGAAGGTAGTGACGGATCCCAATCTACATTTCGGTATTGGCAACCGGTCAAAAGCCGATGTGATACGCATCACCTGGACAAACGGGGTTCCCCAGAACATCTTTTTCCCTGAAACTGACCAGTCTCTTATCGAGGCACAGATGCTGAAAGGCTCCTGCCCGTTCCTTTATACATGGGATGGGAATGAGTACACCTTTGTGAAGGATATCATGTGGAGAAGCGCATTGGGCATGCCGGCAGGAATTATGGGAGGTACAACCGTTTATGCGTTCCCCGATGCTTCGGATGATTATCTGAAGATCTCCGGCGAAAAGCTGAAGGCTAAAGATGGCGCTTATAATGTTCAGGTGACCTCAGAACTATGGGAAACCATCTATCTCGACAAACTGCAACTTGTAGCAGTCGATCACCCTGATTCATCAGATATATTCGTTGCGGAGCAGTTTACACCGCCACCATTCCCTGAGTTCAGGATTTACAGTGTTACCAGCAAACATTTTCCCGTTTCTGCAATTGATGGTGAGGGAAAGGATCTGTTACCTTTCATACTTGAAAAGGATGACAAGTATATCGGCGGATTTCGCCCTGCAAAATACCAGGGCATAACGGAAATGCACGATCTGATACTTGATCCCGGGGATGCTGCCAACAGCACCAGATTATATTTATTCCTGAACGGATGGATCTTTCCTACAGATGCAAGTATTAATGTAGCCGTATCACAATCATCTGATATTAAGGTAGTTTCTCCCATTATCCAGGTAATTGATGAGAAAGGTGACTGGAAAACTATCTCGGAAAATACCGGATTCCCGATGGGCAAGGATAAAACCGTCATAGTTGACCTTTCCGGAAAATTCAGATCGAAGGATCACAGGATAAGGATCCGGACAAACATGGAGATATACTGGGATCAGGTATTCTTTTCCGACTGCAGTTCAGGGGCGCCTGTTGTTTCAAACGTGATTGAACCTGCAGCGGCTGACCTTCATTACAGGGGATTTTCAAAAGGTTACAGAAAAGGGGGAAGGTATGTCCCACACTGGTTTGATTATTCAATAGTCAGTAATGAACCTGTATGGCGTGATCTGACAGGTAGCTATACAAGGTACGGTGATGTCCTCCCGCTATTGAAAGAATCTGATAATAAGTATATTATCTCCAATGCAGGGGACGAAACCACGGTCTCATTCCCGGAAGGGAGCCTGCCTGCACTGCAACAGGGCTGGAAAAGAGATTTCCTTATCCGCAGTGTCGGCTGGGTGAAGGACGGGGATCTCAACACGGCTTTCGGAAAAACTGTCTTGCCTCTTCCGTTCCACGGAATGAAAAGCTATCCCCCATCAATAACCGATAAATATCC
>JAUZNW010000062.1 GCA_030706785.1 Bacteroidota bacterium
AACGTGCTTCCCGTGTTTTTCCCGCTTATAATATTTTCAGGTCCGATAAAGATATTATTGCTGAAGCTGAAATTCTCGTGAACCGATTCGTTTTCGAAGCTGATTACGGGTGCAGACGTATTGTAAGCCACATTGTTATAAATGTAACAATCCCTGAACTGTCTGCTTTCTCCCGAGCCGTTCCAGATAAAAAAACTTCCTGCTCCTTCTGTTGTACTGGCATCGTTGATACTTACACAATATCTTATAACGTTATCTGACCAGACCGAGGCTCCGGCATACTGAAATAATCCAAAGCCGGCACCCTGATTCTCATACGACAGGCAGTACTGAATAAGGGAATTCCTCACGCCACCGTCAAGGTCGAAGCCACCGCCATCCTTGCCGCCTTTTGAGGTTTTATTCCGGTAGCTTACGCAATATTGTATTGTCACATGACTGCTTTCCCATGCCCATATTCCCACAGGCCCATTGCCCTGTCGCGGCATATCCCAGCCGTTGTTGGTTGCAGTGCAATGATCAATCATCACGCTATCAGAGACACCAACAAGGATCCCGTTTCCGCTGTGATTGTCATGGATAGTGGGATCACCCGGATTATTTGCAGCCTGGCAATCCTTAATTATTATACTTCCGGATGAATCTCTGGTTGAACCCATAACATTGATCCCTGAGAAGCCATTGTTAAATGCAATTATTTTTAAAACCCTGATATTTTTGCAGTTGTACAGATCGATCCCTGACTTCTGGAACCCTTCTGCATGAATATTTTCCAAAATGCAATCCCTGCTTCTGATCATACGCAGGCCGTTTGTCTGATTGCCTTCTTTCCGGCCATTGCCTTTGAGATCAACATTTTCAATGCGGATATGGTTGCACCTCTGAATTATGATGGCTTCCTTCTGGCCTCCGTCAATTAATGCCCTGGCGCTATCACCGTAAGATCCTATTATTATCGGGACTGAATCCGTTCCACTTTTCCCGGACAGCAGAATTGTCCCTTCAAATACCTGGCCTCCGGCAAAAAGAATACTCTCAGGGTGACCCTCCATTCGTCTGTTGATTTCCAGGATTGATTTTATGGGCCTCCTGGCCGTACCCGGATATTTGTCGTTGCCGGTTTTACTGTTCACATAAATTGTCGGGATATGTGAACAACAAATCACGAAAAATGATATAACAACAATAATGTATTTATTCCACCACCCATTCATATATCCCGGCTGAATAATCCTTATTCAATTTAACCTTTATCTTTACTGCCGACGCCCTGACAGGCTGAAATTCAATTGAATTCCAGGCATCCTTAGTTACCATGTAGGGCGATCTTGCGTTGACCGGCTTCCATGTGTTCCCTGTAAGGCAAAGAATCCCCCATTCATCCGGTATCCTGCAGCCCCCGTCCGGACCATCATCAAACCAGTAAACCTTGGAACGGGAAATTATCTCAGGTTTCTCAAAATCATACTGGATATATTCCCATTGATCCTTATCGGGCCACCAGTGGTAGTATGAAACTGAATGGTCATTTGAGTTTTCAGGCTCCTCCTGGTCATTCACAGCAGGAAGATCTTTCGTTATTTTGCTTGCCGATACCCTGCTTCTGTCAGCAATAGTCGGAGCCGGCAAAGGTTTTGCGGCTTCAGGGGTAGTTGGCATCCATACCATCATCTGTCCTGCCCCCCGGTTATTCCAGTAAGCATACGGAATAAGGGTGACTGGTTCTTTCTGAAGAGATTCAATTTTTCCGCTGAGAGTCCGCTTTGTCTGGAAGCCTGACGTCTTTATGACCTGAACTCCACCGAGCAGGGAAGTATCAAATGCTGTCTCAAACACTGACTGTTTATCCACAACAAGGTCAAGTACATTCCCCGAATTGTTGTCTGGCCATTCGGCACAATAGATCATCGGACCCCTCTGTACAGCAATTTTACCAGCATCATCTTTTATCCTCTGATCGGCTTTCACAGTTCTGACTGGCATAGGTAGATCAAGTGATACCTTGTCTCCCTTTTTCCATTTTCTTTCAATGACTGCAAAACCACTGAACACCTCAGGATTAACTGACTCCCCGTTGACAGAGATCTTATATTTTTCTGAAATACTATCATTGAATTTGTAAAGTTCTCCCGGAAGTGCTTCATTATGCGCCCAGCCAGGGATCCGGAGTTTCAGTGCGAAATTCACTGAAGATTCTGGGTCAATAGCAATTTCTACCTTCCCGTCCCATGGAAATCCTGCTTTCTGCGACACTTTTACTGCTTTCTTACCCAGTTCGATCCGGGCGTTGTTTGAAATATAAAGGTTCACATACAATTCTTTATCAGTCTTTGCGTAAATATATCCCGGAATAGCAGGAACAAACCTTGCCACGTTTGAGGGGCAGCATGCACATCCGAACCATGCCTGCCGGGCATGCTGACCTCTTGATTCAAGGGGATTCGGATAGAAGAACCTGTCAGCCGACAATGAAACTCCTGAAAGCATTGAATTGTAAAGGGTCTTTTCAAGTATATCAATGTATTTTCCGTCGCCATGAAGAAGAAAAAGCCTGTGATTGAAAAATATATCCCCGATTGATGCACAGGTTTCGCAATAGGCTGATGCATTGGGAAGTACATAAGGATCAGCAAATCCCTCATTTCCTCCCGTGGCTCCAATGCCCCCTGTTACATAGATCTTATCATAGACTATATCCTCCCAAATTCTTGTAATCGCATTCAGGTATGCGTTATTTTTTTTAATAGCTGCAATATCAGCCATCCCTGAATACATGTATGTTGCTCTTACAGCATGACCAACTGCTTCCGTCTGATCAACAACCTTCTTATTTGCCTGATTGTACTGTTCACCTTTTGGTCCCCGGACATCAAGGAAGAATTTGGCCATATCAAGATATTTACTATCGCCGGTAACCCGGTACAGTTTTACCAATCCCATTTCAATGACCTGGTGACCAGGATATATATGTAATTTGTCAGGACCAAAATCCCTGCAAACCAGATCAGCAGATTTTAATGCAATATTAAGCAGTGTCCGCTTTCCTGTTGCCTGGTAGTGTGCAACAGCAGCCTCATAGAGATGGCCGATATTATACAGCTCATGACTGAGTACTGTATCCAGAACCCATCTGTCTTTACTTGCCCATTCATGCAGGCCTTTTCCTCCATGCTTTTCTGCAATTGTCCTGTTAGTGTAAAGGTATCCGTCAGGTTCCTGGGCCATGCCTATCTTACGGATAAGGGTATCGAGGTAAGCTTCAAGCTTCGGATCAGGATAAGTCTGCAGGGAATAGCTGGCACCTTCAATTATTTTGTAGACATCTGAATCATCAAATGGATAAAGTGTCTGGAATTTCCCGGTATCCAGTCCGGCAGCGATCTCAAAATTCTTTACTCTTCCTGATGATTCGCAATACGAAAATGCAATCGGAATGGTTACAGTGGCATTTTTCCTGATCCTTGGAGCCCAGAAATTGTCAGTGAGTTTCACCGAGGTGAACGGGACGGGCTGAATAGGATAATCAGCAGAAGGTTGTTTACTGCAACCTGATGCAAGAATTAAAGTAACAGCAACAGCTAATAGTGTAATGGGTGATTTATTCATATCGGTGCATTTTATTTTACCTCTCCCTAAATCCCGCGCCTAAGCGTGGCAGGCTCTCCCCCGGAGTGGGAATCCTGAGTGGAGCGAAGGAAGGGGGTGAGGTTATTTAGCCAATTCTATAACAACCACCGATTTTGACGGCATGTTCACTGTCAGCACTCCATCCTTGTATGAGAATCCGTTAAACGATGCGGGTGTGACCGTTTCAGGCTTTTCGAAAGTGTTCATAGAGTTCATTGCATCTGATGTGAGTACCTCACCAGTGACTTTTTTATAAGTTTCCCCTATCACAGGACATGTTAAGGTAATGGACTTATCAGGATTCAGATTGGCAAGTGAAACATGTACTTTACCGTCTTTATCGATGGATGCCGATGCTGAAATAGCCGATATCTTCCTGTCTCCGTTGACATAGTCCTCGCACCTGAGATCCGTGTTGAGAAGTCTCGCTTCCTGGTGAACATTAAACATCCTGAAAACATGATATGTCGGGGTCAATACTATTTTATCATCCTGTGTCAGTATTACTGACTGCAGAACATTGATAGTCTGAGCCAGGTTTGCCATTTTCACCCTGTCGGCATGCCTGTTGAAAATATTGAGCTGGATGGCAGCCGACACAGCATCCCTCATGGTGTTCTGCTGATAAAGAAATCCGGGATTTGTACCAGGTTCCACGTTAAACCAGTTACCCCATTCATCTACAACAAGCCCTTTTGTCTTCAGCGGATCATAGCGGTCCATAATTGCCGAATGCCCGTTAATTACCTGTTCCATCTGAAGGTTCGCCCTCAGGGTCTGGAACCACTGAGTCTCATCATAATCTGTGGCTGATCCTTTATTTGCCCAGTTGTTGGTTATTGAATAATAATGAACCGATAATCCCTGGAATCTTGCACGGGTAGCAGGATCTTTCATCAGGGTTTCAGTCCAGGCAACGTTGAAATCCGATGGCCCGCATGCAACTCTGTAAAGGCGGTTTTCGCCATAATTGTTAAGGTATGTTGAAAACTGTCTCATAACGCTTGCGTAGTACTCATCGGTCATATTTCCTCCGCAACCCCAGTTCTCGTTGCCGATCGCAAAATACTTGACCTTCCAGGGCTGTTCCTTTCCGTTTTCCTTGCGAAGTCTGGTCATGGGACTGTCGCTGTCGGATGTGAGGTATTCAACCCACTCTGCCATTTCCCTCACAGTCCCCGATCCAACATTCCCGTTTATATAAGCATCACAGCCCAGAAGCTCTGTCAGCTTCATGAATTCATGCGTTCCGAAAGAATTGTCTTCTGTGACTCCTCCCCAGTGAGTATTGACAATTGATGCTCTCTTTTCTTTGGGACCAATTCCGTCTTTCCAGTGGTATGTATCTGCGAAACATCCTCCCGGCCACCGTAGATTGGGGATTTTCATTTCCCTCAGGGCAAAAAGTACATCATTCCTGATGCCGTAAGTATTCGGGATCTTCGAGTCAGGTCCCACCCAGAAGCCCCCGTAGATGCACCTGCCAAGATGCTCGGAAAAATGACCGTAAATATCTTTGCTTATTACCGGTCCGGGATTATTGGCAATTATGACCAGTTGGTTTATCATGACTGAGTTTTCCTTTTGAGCTGAAGCTGTAAAAGCGGCTGTCAAAAGTAAAAGGCAAATGAGAAGTAATGGTTTACGCATAATATTGAGATTTTCAGAGTTTAATCGTGTTCTAAGTCTTTGGATTCCTTTTTAGAGTCCTTTGCGGTTGATTTTATTTTACCACCAGAAAACACAAAGGACTCCATAAAGGTACACGAAGGATTATTTAAGTTCATTTTCAACAAACGAACCTAACTGTTTATACCTGATATAAAGGTCATTATATTTCTGGGCTCTGACAGGATCCGGCCTGTACTCTTTCTCAATACCGCCTCCCATAGCTATCTGAGCTGCAGGGATGTCCTTATGGATGCCTGCGACCACAGATGCCGCCATGGCAGACCCAAGTGCACAGGTCTGTTCTGACGTGGCTACTCTGATCGGCATATTCAGCACATCAGCAACTACCTGCATAACATAAGGATTCTTTTTTGCAACTCCGCCTACAGCAATCACACCGTCAATCCTTAAGCCTTCTGAAATAAACCTGTCATTTATCATTCTTGATCCAAAAGCAGTAGCTTCGACCAGCGATCTGAATATCCTCGGGGCATCTGAGCCAAGCGACAATCCGGTGACCGCTCCTTTCAGCACCTGATTTGCATAAGGAGTCCTCCGGCCATTCAGCCAGTCAAGTGCGACCAATGAAGTTTCATCATCATTAAGAGCTTGTGCGTGCCCGCTAAGCTCCGCGATTATCGTGTCAGCTGTCTCTTTCGTTATTCTCTCCTTTGATTCTTGATCCAGCCAGCTCATTTCTGTAATTATCTCATTTACAGGCCATAAAAGCAGCTTTCCGAACCATGCATAGACATCTCCGAATGCTGATTGTCCGGCTTCAAGACCAAGCATTCCGGGAACGATCGATCCGTCAACCTGTCCGCATATTCCTGCAACAAGCTTGTCTCCGACCTCATCCAACGGTGCTACCAGCATGTCACATGTAGAGGTCCCCATCACCTTGATAAGCTGGTATGGTGTAATCTCCCCCCCGACTGCTCCCAGATGGGCATCAAAAGCTCCCGCACCGACTTTTACTTCTGCTGACAGGCCAAGTCGTTTTGCCCATTCCTCCGATAGATTTCCGGCACATATGTCACAGGTATATGTTTCCCTGAAAAGCCTTGCCCTCAAGCCGGCAAGTAATGGATCAAGCCTGGTAAGGAATTCTTCATCAGGCAGACCGTCAAATTCCTTGTGCCACATAGCTTTATGTCCGGCAGCACAACGGCTGCGCTTCAGTATCAAAGGATCAGTGTTACCGGTAAGGAGCGCCGGAATCCAGTCGCAATGCTCCACCCATGAATATGCGTTTTTTCTCACCTTTTCATTACTGCGGATCACATGCAGCAGCTTTGCCCAAAACCATTCCGAGGAATATACTCCCCCTTCAAACTTTGTATAGTCAACACCTCCCCATGACCTTGCCAGGTGGTTGATCTCAGAAGCTTCCTTTACTGATGTATGATCCTTCCATAAAATAAACATTGCATCGGGATCATCCCTGAACTCATCCTTCATTGAGAGCGGAACACCCTCATGGTCGACTGCGACCGGCGTTGATCCGGTAGTGTCGACTGTTATTCCTGCAATGTTATCAATGACTTTCCTGCTTAATCCGTTCATGGCATCCTTTACCGACTGTTCCATCCCTTCAATATAATCCAGAGGATGCTGCCTGAACCTGTTTTCCGCAGGATCACAGTAAAAGCCCTTTTTCCACCTCGGGTATTCGAAAACCGAGGTCCCGATTATTTCGCCATTTTCGGTATCTGCAATTACTGTGCGGACTGAATCAGTTCCGTAATCAAGACCAATAACATATTTCTTTTCCATAGAAGTGATTTTGTCAATTATTTGGATTTTACCTGTCCGTAATAGGCTTTATTCCCATGCTTCCGGTTGTAGTGTCTGTCGAGAAGTTCCTTTTCTATTCCGGAGTTTTTCCCAAGCAAGACCGTATAAAATGCCATCCTGGCTATCTCTTCAAGGGCAATCGCGTTATAAACAGCCTCTTCAGTATCAAGTCCCCAGCAAAACGGCCCGTGACCGTTGACAAGTACTGAAGGTACAACAAGCGGATCTGTTTTTCCCAACCGCTCAATGATTATTTTCCCTGTGTTGAGCTCATAATTTTCATTTACCTCATCGCTGTTCAGCTTTCTGGTACACGGGACCTCACCATAAAAGTGGTCGGCATGAGTTGTTCCGAGCGGAGGGATACCCTTTTCTGCCTGGGCCCACGCGGTCGCATAGGTGGAATGAGTATGGACCACTCCTCCTATTGAAGGATATGTTTTGTATAATAGCAGATGAGTGGGAGTGTCAGTCGATGGTTTGAATTTCCCCTTAATCACGTTTCCTTCAGGATCAAGGACTACCATGTCGGCTGCTTTCATCGAGGAGTATTTAACTCCTGACGGTTTAATAACAATGAGTCCACTATCCTTATCCCTCCCGCTTACATTACCCCAGGTGTGAATTACAAGACCGTTCTGTACCAGATCAAGGTTTGCCCTGAATACTGTTAAAATCAGTTCGTCAACCATACATCAAAATCGTGTGAATTAATTCCAAACTGTTGCCTTCAGACCAGGAAGTAATAAGATTATCAGTTCACATCAAGGCTGAAATAGAATCCATTCTTCCTGAACGCCTCATAACGTTCCCTTATGAACGTATAGTAATATGCTCCTTTCCTTGAAGTTTCCTTTTCCTTTTCATCAAGTCTCTCAAGTATGTTCATGGAAATGATCTTCTTCCTGAAGTTCCTTTTATCTATCGTCCTCCGGTATATTGCTTCATAAAGATCCTGAAGCTGGACAAGCGTAAATTTTTCCGGAAGCAGTTCAAAACCGACAGGCTTAACCTTTACCTGCATCTGAAGTTCCGCTAGAGCTTTTTCAACCATTTTTTTATGGTCGAAGATTAGTTCGGGCAAACGGGAAATTGACTGCCAGTGTGCACCATTCTTTTCCCTCAGCTCCCGGTCAATATCCTGTATCTTGATGAGAGCGCTGTACGCCGTCGAAATAACCCTTGCACCCGGATCTCTCTGAACTTCCCCGTAAGTATAGGATTGTTCCATATAGACATCCCTGAGTCCGGTAAGATTAAAAAGGATGCGGCAGGCAGCATCGTAAAGACTCTCCCTTTCATTTACGAAACCTCCTGCAAGTGACCATTTACCTCTTGCAGGTTCAAAGCTTCTTTTGATAAGCAGAAGCTTTATTCCCTTTTCGGCAATGTCATAACCGAAAACAATGCAGTCGACAGCTACAAGATGCTTCGAATGCTCTGAATAGAGTTGCATAAAAGAAGAATTATGACTGCGTTAAAATATATCAAGCGGTCAGGACTGACTAAATAATTCCTCCTGAAATATTATAATAAACTTCATTCCACCTGATCTCCTTTTTAAATGCGGTCAGATCACATTTTTCATCAATGAGAAGATATTCGATATCGAGCATTGATGAGAAATCCTCAATGTACTCAGCAGTTATGGCCTGGCTGAAACCAGTATGATGAGCACCTCCTGCAATTATCCATGCAGTTGCCGCAGTTTTAAGGTTAGGCAGAGGCTTCCACAATACGCTGGCAACCGGAAGATTAGGCATATCAGGACAATCAACAACTTCAACCTTATTTAAAATCATCCTGAATCGGTTACCCAGATCGACAAGTGAAGCGCAGATGGCTTTGCCTGTTGCTGATTTAAATACGAGCCTTGCCGGATCAGCCTTCCCTCCGATAGAAAGCGGATGGACCTCAAGGTAAGGCTTATCAGAGGAGATTGACGGACAAACCTCGAGCATGTGTGCACCAAGGACCCTCATACCGACCGGATCGAGGTGGTATGTATAATCCTCCATGAAAGAGGTTCCTCCCGGAAGCCCTGCAGCCATTACTTTCATAGACCTGACCAGGGCAGCTGTCTTCCAGTCTCCTTCGGCGCCAAAGCCATAACCTTTTTCCATCAGCCGCTGAACTGCGAGCCCTGGTAATTGTTTCAGGCCGTGAAGGTCTTCGAATGTTGTAGTGAATGCCTTGAAGTTTCCAGCCTTCAGGAAATTTTCCATTCCTATCTCAATCCTGGCTGCATCCCTCAGAGTTTCCGATCTTTCAACATCCCTTGTAACATTGTAAGCTGATTTGTACTCTTCAACAATTGCATTGACCTCATTTTCCTTTACCGAGTTAACTGTGGCAACAAGGTCCCCCACTCCAAAGCCGTATACCGAATATCCCAGCTTTATCTGGGCGCTGACCTTATTGCCCTCGGTTACTGCAACATCACGCATATTGTCTCCAAATCTTGCTATTTTCAGGCGGCGTGCATCATCAAGTGCTGCTGCAGCACGAGTCCAGACACCAATCCGCTCAATTGTTTCCTCATCTTCCCAATGCCCTGTCACAACTTTGCGGTTCAGCCTCATCCTGCTGCCTATAAAACCGAACTCACGGTCCCCGTGTGCTGACTGGTTAAGATTCATGAAATCCATGTCAATCGTTTCCCAGGGGATATCCCTGTTGAGCTGGGTGTGGAAATGCAGGAAAGGTTTATTCAGAACTGAAAGTCCCTTTATCCACATTTTAGCGGGTGAGAATGTATGCATCCATGCAATGATGCCGATACAGTCCTTATTAATGTTCGCTTCAGAGCATAATTCAAAGATAGAATCGGGAGTTGTAAGCACGGGTTTGAAAACAACCCTGACAGATATTTTTGTTGAATTACCCAGAGCTTCTGCAATTGCCTTTGAGTCGACGGCGACCTGCCTGAGGGTATCAGGTCCGTAAAGATGCTGGCTTCCGGATACGAACCATACTTCCATCCTGTTTAAAGTATCCATAATATATCCTTAATTTTTAAAAGAATTCTACCAGAAATAAATATAAAATGCCACACATGCTGCCAGAACTATAAGTGAAGTGAACACATCAAGCGCACTCCAGCTGTTTCGTGTTTCTTTGCGTTGTTCAGGAGATTGCGAGAAGTAAGTTAATCCCTGCAATTGTGTTTGATCGGCTTTCGGAGTAAAGAAGCTTATCACTACCATCAACAGCATTGTAAAGAAAAACAGCCCTATGCAGAACTGGAGCCAGTTGATATTAAGTGTTGTAAATATGCCATGACGAAGTGATGGATCAGTGATCAGACTTGCTGTTGCTTTATCATAATGCGATCCCGGATCAAAAATCATAAGGCAGAGTCGCAGGAAACCGATTGTTGCTCCGATTATTAATCCCCACTGACCGGCTTTAGGAGTAATCCTGCGGTTAAATACACCGAGAAGGAATACAGCAGCAATTGCAGGTGCAATAAGCGATTGAACCTTCTGCAGGTATTCATAAAGCACCGACCCTATGCTTTTCATAATTGGGATCCAGATTAAACCTAAAAGGACTACTGTTATAGTTGCGATACGTCCGATGACAACCAGTCGGTGTTCACTGGCTTCAGGATGGTACTGTTTATAAAAGTCGATTGTAAACAAGGTTGCAGAGGAATTAAAGTGCGCAGCCAGTGATGTCATAAGAGCCGCTATAAATCCGACCACAACCACGCCCTTTACCCCCATTGGCAACAGTTTACCTACAAGAGTACCATAGGCCTCATTGTTATCTGTGAATATCAGTACACCCTGAGTTCTTAAAGCTGCAGCGATCATGCCGGGGATCAAAAACATGAAGACCGGCAATAATTTAAGAAATCCTGCAAAAATGGTTCCCTTTCTTGCCTGCGTCAGATTCTTTGCGGCCAGTGCTCTTTGGACAATATGCTGGTCGGTACACCAGTACCACAGGCCAATGATTGCTGCTGCAAAAAATACACTTACTCCCGGATATTCACTATACCATCTGTCAGCTTTGTCAAAATGGAAAAGGTGCATATTGGTTGCACCATGTGCACTTGTAATTTCTACAAGTTTATGCCAGCCATCGACTAAGCCTCCTCCTCCGACCTTAATTAAACCGAGGACCAGGATCGTTAAGGCGCCAATTATGAGTATAGGCGCCTGGACAACTGAAATGGTCATAATACCCTTCATTCCACCCAGTACGGTAAAGATCCCGGTCAAAAGTACCAGTCCGATAGCTCCATACCAGAAGTCTATTCCCAGCACCGACTGAAGGAAAATCCCGCCTGTAAATGCAGTCACAGAAACTTTCGTAAGCACATAGCTAATAAGTGTGATGATTGAAAGGGCTGAGCTTGTATCCCTTGTATAACGTAGTTTTAAGAATTCAGGCATTGTGAAAACCCTGCTATGGGCATAGAATGGGACAAAGACCCAGCCGAGTATAAGGATAGCCCACCCATGCATTTCCCAGTGTGCCATTGCCATTCCGCTTTGTGCTCCTGCACTTGCAAGTCCTACAAGATGTTCAGAACCAATATTAGCCGCAAATATTGCGGCTCCCACAGCCAGCCATGTTTCGCTCCGGCCTGAAAGGAAATAATCGCTTGTATCGTCCTTTTTATGCCTGATGACCCAGAGAACGATCCCGACAAGACAAGAAAGGAATAAAACCAGGATGATCCAGTCTAATGTTGCCATAATAGATGCTTTAAGTTGTTATAATCGGTTTAACGAAGTACAGAATTCTCAGGTAAATGAAAATTCAGGCCAAAGACTCTTTGACCAAAATTATCAAAATAAAAATTATTAAATGTATTATATACACTTAATTTTTTTCAATAAATATTTTCCCGATTTTATGCCCACTGAGTGAGGCAGGAATGGATAAAGTCAATTATTTTCTGGTTTTCAGCCTTGCCATTGCCTGTTACCGGGAATGACTCCCCGAATTTAAAATAGATTATTTTTTTACTGTCGAGCGGACCAAGCTCCTTAATTATCCTTCCCTGCCCCCAGAAATCTGTCTTAAGGGCAACAGGAACAACATTCACTCCTGTTTTCTTTGCGAGCTTCACTCCAAGCGAATTGAATTCTTCAGGCTTGAAAACGGTGCTTCGTGTACTTTGAGGGAAAATCACTATTGAAGTCCCCTTTGAGATGAGCTCAGGTCCTTTGGTCATAACCTCCTCAAAATCCTTCCGCGGATCGGTACGACCCACCACTATCGGATCCCTTGATCTCATGACATGTCCGAAGAGAGGATGTTTCACAAGACTCTCCTTGACTACAAAAGTAACTTCGCGATGCGGAGCTATAAGGCTGGGAAGGATCATCGTCTCGAGGGTGCCCATATGATTGCATATAAATACAACCGGCCCCTGATCCTTAATTATGTTCTCCATCCCTGTAATATCAAACCTGCCTCCTGACTTTTCAATGAATCTGAATATGAAGAATGAAGAATCCGCCCAGGCCTTCCGGTCGTAAGTGCCTCTTATAGCATCTTTCCTCGTAGTGAAGACTGCACTGGCATATTTTGCCGTGAAATAGAACCTGTGGTGACGGGTAATTCTTTCCCAGAGTCCGGGCTTCCCTTCCCAGGGTGTTTTATATGAAAAAGTATCAAAATAACCGAATGACATGAGAAGGTTTTAAAAGCAGTTAGTAAATATGCTTTAAAATAAATGAATTTCAAAAGTATTAACTAAAATAAGCTCATACAGAGTTGCTTAGCTCACTTTTCTTTTCCTGATACAAATTGATACTGTCAATTATTATCTTATAAGCCGCCTCCCTGGTTCCGAATTGTTCAACAGTTACATTCTTATGCTCCAGCTTCTTGTAATCCTCAAAAAACCTCTGAAGTTCCACCAGGGTATGGGGTGGCAGTTCGGAGAGCTCATTTATGTAATTCACCGACATATCATGCCTGGCAACGGAAATTATTTTTGCATCCTTCTCCCGCTCGTCGATCATCTCCATGACACCTATCACTTTGGCCTCTATAAGGCACATTGGATAAACATCTATCGAACAGATCACAAGGATATCCAGCGGATCGTGATCGTCGCAATAAGTCTGAGGGATAAAACCATAATTTGCCGGATAATGGACAGACGAAAAGAGAACCCTGTCGAGCTTCAGAATGCCAGATCCTTTATCAAGCTCATATTTCCCCTTCGACCATTTCGGTATTTCAATTATACATTTAATATATGACGGAGCTTCATTTCCTGGACTGATTCCGTGCCAGGGGTGAACAGTTTGGATCATTGAGGTTTTATTCAGAGGACATTTAAATAAATAATCTGTTCAAAAAATACTTACACAAAATTATCATTTATATCGTAAATTGGCTGCACTGATCCAATTCAAAATTCAAAATCCGCCTGAATGAAGTTATCTGTCCCGGATGCAATTGTGTTCTTCATACTCGTATTTGGTAATGTCATACTTGGGGCAAGCTTTTTTTCCGGAAGCAAAACATCAGACCAGTTTACTACAGGCGGCAGGAAGATCCCAGCCTGGGTGGCCGGAATGTCGATATTTGCCACATTTGTGAGCAGCATAAGCTTTCTTGCTTTACCCGGGAAAGCCTACTCTTCAAACTGGAATGCGTTTGTTTTCAGTCTTTCAATCCCAATTGCCTCGCTCGCTGCAGTAAAGTTTTTCGTCCCGCTTTACAGGCAGGTGGGGAATGTTTCCGCATATTACTACCTGGAACAGCGTTTCGGCCCATGGGCAAGGATGTATGCCTCAGTATGCTATATCCTGACTCAGCTCATGAGAACAGGAGCAATCCTTATGCTCCTGGCTCTGCCTCTTAATGCTCTCTTCGGATGGGATATAAAGGTTGTTATTATTGTAACAGGACTCGCAGTCATGATCTATGCAATGCTCGGAGGCATAAAAGCAGTAATCTGGACTGACACTATACAGGGCATAATCCTGATTGCAGGAGCAGTCGCCTGTGCAATTTACCTTACTTTTTCAATCCCCGGCGGTCCCCGGCATCTCTTTGAAACAGCCATTGAAGATCATAAATTCAGCTTCGGAAGCTTCGGGCCGAGCCTGAAGGATTCCACCTTCTGGATTGTTTTGATTTATGGCCTTTTCATTAACCTTCAGAACTACGGCATAGACCAGAACTATGTCCAGCGATATATGACAACAAGTTCAGAAAAGGAAGCGAAAAGATCCGCTCTTTTTGGTTCGTTGCTATACATACCCGTTTCTCTCATATTCTTTTATATCGGAACCGCACTTTTTGCATATTACAGTGTTCAGCCGGACCTCCTGCCTGAAACTCTTAAAATGCCTGGCACTGGTGATAAAGTATTCCCGTATTTTATTGCAACACAATTACCTGTGGGAATGACGGGACTCCTAATTGCTTCCATTTTTTCTGCCGGAATGAGCACTGTATCAACAAGCCTCAACAGCACTGCCACTATTGTACTTTCAGATTATTATAAAAGGTATATTAATAAACAGGCTGATGAACGATCCTCAATGAAAGTACTTTATTCTTCTTCATTCATGACAGGAATCATTGGAATACTTATAGCACTCAGCCTGGTTGGGGTTGAAAGCGCTCTTGACGCCTGGTGGTCGCTTGCTTCAATATTCAGCGGGGGAATGCTCGGATTGTTCCTGCTCGGCTATATTTCGAAAAAAGCCGGCAGAAAGGAAGCAATAACCGGAGTTATCGCCGGTGTTCTGGTAATCATCTGGATGAGCCTGACACCAATATTAATTACAGACGGAAAACTGGCACCATTCAGGAGCCCGTTTCATACCAATCTTACAATAGTTTTTGGCACAATTACGATATTTTTGATCGGATTTGTTTTGAGTTATGTTTTAAAATCAAGAAAATTTTACCATAGAGATCACAGAGTCAAATAAAGTAAATCACAGAATGCCAGCAGTATTTCTCCATCTTAAGGCTCTCTGTGTTCTCTGCGATTGAAAAAATAAAAATGCCACGTATGAAAAAAATCCTGCTGACCTTAGTCTCTTCTCTATTATTCAACTTCATGTACAGCCAGAATCTCTATAAAGGTGATAAATGCATTGTAAAATCGGAATTCATATATCAGCTTGATGATGTGAAATTTCCAAGTTGTCATGCATCAACAATAGCTGAGATAAAAAGCGGTTTTATCGCAGCATGGTTCGGGGGAACTGCTGAGAAAAATCCTGATGTCGGTATTTGGGTCAGCAGGTACCTGAACGGCAGGTGGTCACGTCCATATGAGGCTGCGAACGGGATTAGGGGAGATAAGAGGTATCCCTGCTGGAATCCTGTCATTTACAATTCAGGAGATGAGATCCTGCTTTTTTATAAAGTTGGGCCGAGCCCGTCAGAATGGTGGGGTGAGCTTATAATCTCAGACGACGAAGGGATCTCATGGTCAATGACTCACAAGCTTCCTGAAGGTATTATCGGTCCCGTTAAAAACAAGCCTGTCCTACTTAAGAATAACATGCTGTTATGTCCCTCAAGCACTGAGAATGAAGGCTGGAGAGTACACATGGAAATGACCTCCGACAATGGCGTATCATGGGAAAGAACATCGGCATTGAATGACAGAAGCATAGCTGTTATTCAGCCGACAATACTAAAATATTCATCCGGGAAGCTTCAGATATTGTGCCGTAGCAGTCAGGGAAAGATTTTCACTTCATGGTCGGAGGATAACGGGAAGAGCTGGACCAAACTTGTTCCAACCAGCCTCCCGAATCCCAATTCCGGCATCGATGCAGTCACCCTCAGGGACTACAGGCAACTGGTGATCTATAATCACCTTATTGCAGACCGGAATATGCTGAATATTGCAGTTTCAGATGACGGGATAAACTGGAAGGCTGCTGTTTTGCTTGAAAATGATGTCAAGGGATCTGAATTCTCATACCCGGCTGTTATAGAGTCACATGACGACAAAGTACATATTACCTACACCTGGAACAGGAAGCTGATCAAACATGTTGTCATTGATCCGAAACTGATAGAAACAAGGTCCTTTAAAGATGGAGCATGGCCGGTTGAATAAAGAAAATTTTGCTATTTGCTGAATATCGGAGTCAGCAACAGAACCACCGACAGGATAACAAGGATACCTACAGCGCCCCATCCGATTATATTCTGCAATGGTTTATTGGTGTGGCTGCCCATTATTTTCTTGTTATTAATAAGAAGGATCATACTAACAAGAACGACCGGAAGAAGAATGCCGTTCAGTACCTGCGACCAGATTGAAATATCGATCAGCGGGGCATTTGGCAGCAATATTATGACAGCGGAGATAATCAGGATAAAAGTATAAAGACCATAAAATTCTTTCGCCTCATCCCAGTTCTTATCTATCCCGGTCTCAAAGCCAAATGCTTCACAGATATAATAGGAAGTAGCAAGCGGCAGAATGGTTGCCGAAAAAACTGAAGCCACGAAAAGTCCGAAAGCAAATACCTCCGAGGCCAGTCTTCCGGCAAGTGGTTTCAGTGCCAGGGCTGCATCCTTGGCTTCTGCTATCTGGATGCCCTTCGGAAAAAGCGTAGAACCGCATGCTACCATAATGAAGAAAGCCACAACGACTGTTACAATACAACCAACCCAGATATCTATTACCGTATATTTGTAATCCTCAATTTTAAGACCTTTTTCAATTACAGATGATTGCATGTAGAATTGCATCCATGGTGCAATTGTTGTCCCGACAAGTGCAATCACAACAGTAATGCTTTTTGTATTGATTTCAATGCCAGGGTGAATAAGTGCTGACCCGATATCACCCCAATGCGGCCCGCTTATCAGGGCAGAAACCACGTAAGTAAGCAGAGAAATGCTGAAAATAAGAAATATCCGTTCAGCAATTTTATATGTACCCTTGACTACCAGTATCCACACAAGAACTGCAACAAGTGGTACCGAAATGTATTTGCTTATTCCGAATATCTCCATGCTTCCTGCGACCCCTGCAAATTCGGTTGTCGTGTTTCCAATATTTGAAAGAAGCAGACCGATAAAAATGAAGAAGGTGATCTTAACACCTGCATGCTCCCGGATCAGATCTGAAAGCCCTTTCCCCGTTACAATTCCCATCCGGGCATTCATCTCCTGGATGACCAGAAGAACTACCAGGGAGGGGATCAGTGTCCAGATCATACCGTAGCCGTACATGGCTCCGGCTACAGAATAGGTGGTGATGCCGCCTGCATCATTATCGACACTTCCTGTAATTATCCCCGGCCCCAGAAGGGCCAGGAAAACCAGCAGATTCTGGTAAAGTTTTGTACGGCCGATTTTTGTCCTGAACATCTGAAAGAGAGTTATCTCTTGTTTGTCCTTCTTTTATTAATCAGATCCTCCACAACATCATCAACGACAATCATGCCCTGAAGTATGTTCTGTTTATCGACTACCGGTACAGCAAGGAGGTTATATTTTGATATAGTTTCTGCTATATCATCAATTCGCTGGTCATCATACAGGAATACAGGTTCCGATTTCATTATCCTTTTTATGGATGTATCCGGTTGTGAGATAATCAGGTCACGAAGATCGAATGTGCCGACGAGCTCATCGTTCTTTTCTGTTACAAACAGTGTGTAAAGTTCAGCAGGTTCAGGCTTTTTGATCCTGAGTTCATTAATAATCTCATCCACTGTTACTTCCGGTCTGAAAGAAAGGACGTCCGTTGTCATAAGCCCTCCAGCCGAATTGTCGGGATACTCGAGAAGTTCCCTGACTTCCTGCGATGATTCGCTGTCCATTTCCTTGAGAAGCAATTCTGCTTTTTTATCACCGATCTCATCCAGTATATCAGCAACTTCATCGGCAGGCATTTTCTCAAGGACATCAGCTACCTTGTTAACAGGAAGGCTTTCAATAATATGGATCTGGGTCTGAGTTTCAAGCTCTTCAAGAACATCTGCGGCCTTTTCTTCATCAAGTGCGGAGAAGACCGATGTGCTTGATTTCTTGCCAAGGTCCTCAAGGATGTCCGCGAGATCAGAAGGGTGGAGAGTATGAAGTTTGGCATAGCTTTTTGAAAGCTTTATGTTCAGGTTCGAAAAATCGATTGCCTGTACATCATCCCAGAGAATGAATTTTGCAGGTATGTTGATCCTGAAAAGGGAGAGTATCCTTTTGATAGGAATTGAAATGCCTATCCTGCGGAGAAGTCCCTCTATTCCTATATCTACAGCAATTGCGAAGGTTCCTGCCGGCAGTGTTGCCAGCCTGACATCATTTACCCTCACCAGCTTTCGTCCGTTAAGATCAACTATTTGTTTATCAAGTATATTCTCAACCAGGAGAAGTCCGTTCGTCACCTCTTCACCATTCAGTTCCATCAGTTCGGTGCAGGTTACGTTCAGCATTTCCCTTGCCTTTGTTATCCTGAAAGTTTTAAATGAATAAAACTTCGTTTCCTTGTGTATCCTGAGCTTGGCACCTATCACAAGCTGCTGGTTAGGATCACTGCTG
>JAUZNW010000063.1 GCA_030706785.1 Bacteroidota bacterium
ATAACCTGACAGCACTAATAAGGAGCTATTTTGCATTGGATGGGCATCATATACAGTTCAATGTGGTTAATGCGGATACTCTCAGGGATGCTCAGAAACACCCTGAACTGTACCGTGATCTTATCGTCAGAGTAGCCGGATACAGTGATTATTTCAACGATCTGGGGGAAGACCTGCAGAATGAGATCATAAACAGGACGGAGCATGAGAGTGTTTAGTACCTCATCCCCCGTCCCATTCTCCTTATTTAAGCCCCTCGCCCTCCGGGAGAGGGGTTTGGGGTGAGGTTACTTTTTCTTATCTCTCACCTCATTGAACACTGATGTAGCCGTAGCAACAATCCCTGAAATATCTGACAGATTTGATGGCAGAATGATCGTGTTGTTCATCTTTGCGAGGTTGCCGAAAGCTAAAAGGTATTGCTCTGCGATCCTGAGGTTCACTGCGTTAAGGCCGTTTTCCTCGGATATTGCTGCAGATATTGCCCTCAGTCCATTTGCGGTAGCTTTAGCAACCTGCTCGATTTCAGAAGCACGGCCTGCAGCTTCATTGATACGTTTCTGCATTTCGCCTTCCGATTTCTTGATGAGTTCCTGCTTGTCACCTTCTGCAACATTGATCTTTGCCTGTTTCGTACCTTCTGACTCGGCAATTATCGCTCTTTTTTCCCTCTCGGCCCTCATCTGCTTTTCCATAGCATCCCGGATGCTCTGCGGAGGTGAAATATTCTTGACCTCATAACGTGTAACCTTCACGCCCCATGGCTCACTCGCCTTGTCGACGGCATCAACAATTGTGATATTTATCGTTTCGCGTTCCTCGAATGTTCTGTCAAGTTCCAGCTTGCCTATAATGCTCCTCATTGTTGTTTGCGCAATCTGGATTGAAGCAAATCTGTAATTGTCGATTCCGTAGGAAGCTTTTTGGGGATCGAGCACCTGGAGATAAAGTATACCATCAACCTCGACAGCAATGTTGTCCCGGGTAATACAAACCTGGGGCGCCACATCAATAGCCTGTTCTTTAAGTGTGTGCCTGTACCTTATTTTATCAATAAAAGGTATCAGTATCTGGAATCCGGCTGTGAATGTTGCCCTGTACTTCCCCAGTCTCTCCACAATGATAGCTGTCCTCTGCGGGACGACTTTTATCATTGATGCGATCAGGATGAAGGCCAGAATGATTATCCCGACCAGAATAATGGTGCTTGAATTTGAAACAGCTAGTGTAACCAGTGATGTCATATTGTTTATTTTTTTGGTTCAACATTCAGTTTAAAATCATTTTTTTGTCTGATGATCACAATCTGGCCCTCATGGACTGGGCCATTTGATTCTGCTTTCCAGGTGGTTCCCTTGAACTCGACCTTACCCTGAGTTCCCGGCTCAAAATCCATAAGTGCTCTGGCCTCTTTCCCGGTGAATTCGTCCTCAACTACTTCGGACCGGCCTTCGTCCCTGTAAAAGAACCGTTTCTGGATCATTCGCCTGAGTGCGAGAAGGGAAAGGACTGAAATTACAGCAAAAACGATGATCTGGATATTAATACCAGGCTTTGCAATCAGGCAGAGTAGAGCGGTTAACCATGCCCCGACTCCAAAGAAAAAGATCACAAATCCCGGAAGTACAAGTTCCAGAAGGAATAGAACAAGTCCGATAATAAACCAGACAAGTTCCGGTCTTGAAAAAAATGATGGATTCATAATGATTAATTTATGCGAATGCAGAATTAAATTATAGTTGTCATATTCTGAGCGTCAGCGAGGAACCTCCCTGACAACATTCAATCATTGTTTATCTTTCCGTGTAAATATATAAAAAAACTGTGAACTGCTCCAGGAGGGTGGAAGAATAAGCATTTGGGTCGCAAATTACCGGGTGCTACGACAAATATTTCATCAATTCAGTTTTTTTTCGTATCTTATTTGAGTTTTTTAGATGTTCTTTATTTGGGTTGTAACATACCAGTAATAAGGTAAGTGTATGAGGATAAAGACATCCGGAAAGTCAGGATGAAAGTCTGGATAAAGCTAAAATTAGATTGGGAGTAAGATCATATGGAAAAATTCTTCGATTACTTTGATGAGCGTTACAGGGAAGCTGTTTTAAGCGGCCCGCCATCGGAGGACGGCCCGGTCATTACCATCTCCCGTCTCACAGGATGCGATGCCCGTGAAGTCGCTTCGACAACAGTAGACTACCTTAATACCAAGTTCGGAACAACTAAATGGAGATGGGTCGATAAGGACATCATCTATGCCATTGCAAAGGAACTTAACATTGATACCCAGAGGATTGAAAATTATTATGAAGGGATTAAGCTTTCAAATCTTTCTGAAATGATCATGGCATTTTCAGGGGGATTTGTCAGCGATCTGAGGGTAAGAAAGGCAATAAAGGATGTGGTCCTGTCGATCTGCAAGGAAGGTTTTGTGGTGCTTGTAGGCCGCGGAGGAGTCTCCATAGCACGCGATATCAAGGATTCACTTCACATCAGGCTTACAGCTCCTTTCTACTGGAGAGTGGAGAACGTAATGAAAAAGAAAAACATGACAATTGAAGCTGCTGAAGAGTATGTTGTCGACACAGACGAAAAAAGATACGATCTTATCCAGACGTTTCTGGATAAAAGGACCAAGAATATTGAATCACTTTTTGATGTTACAATAAACCGTATCTCCTTCAGCATTCCTGAAACAGCAGAACTTATTGTTTCAATGTACGAGAAGAAAGTTCACAGCAGAATGATAGAGAAGAGGAAGATCAAATCGGTCTTCTAGAATTCGCTCAGATCTCCGACTTTCTTTATATGCACGCTTAATCTTTTATCAAGCGTTGTCCTGTATGCATCCCAGTCTGTAATCGGCCTTCTGGCAACGCCTGAATCCATTGCTGCTTTTGCCACACATGAGGCGACACACGATATCAGTCTCGGATCCAGAGGTTTTGGAATGATATAATCTTTTCCGAAAGTCAGTTTCTCGACATTATAAGCCTTGAGCACTGACTCCGGAACCGGTTCCTTGGCAAGGTTAGCCAGCGCCTTGGCTGCTGCCAGCTTCATCTCTTCATTTATGGTCTTTGCCCTTACGTCAAGCGCTCCCCTGAAAATGAAAGGAAAACCGAGCACATTATTAATCTGATTGGGATAGTCAGACCTGCCTGTCGCAAATATCAGGTCATTCCTGGTTGCCATTGCGTCCTCGTAGGTAATTTCCGGATTTGGATTTGCCATTGCGAATACTATCGGATTGGCAGCCATGCTGGCAAGCATCTCCCTGGAGAGCATATTGGCTGTCGAAAGTCCCAGGAAAAGGTCAGCATCCTTAACAGCTTCAGCCAGGGTGTTTAAATTACTGTCAGTAACAAATTCCTTCTTGTATTTATTAAGGTCTGTTCTCTTCCTGTTTATCACACCCTTGCTGTCGACCATCACGATGTTCTCTTTCTTTACTCCAAGGGAAAGGTAAAGCCTTGAGCATGATATAGCCGCAGCACCGGCACCGCAAACAACAATTTTAAGATCACCAATCTTTCTCCCGGTGATTTCGAGTGCGTTCAGAAGTCCTGCCCCTGAGATGATCGCCGTTCCGTGCTGGTCATCATGGAAAACCGGTATATCAAGCATGCTTTTTAATCTGGTCTCGACTTCAAAGCATTCCGGAGCTTTTATATCCTCAAGATTAATACCTCCGAAGGTCGGAGCTATTTTTGCACAGATTTCCACGAGCTTTTCAGGGTCCTTTTCATTAACCTCAATATCAAATACATCCACGTCGGCAAATACCTTGAATAGGAGACCCTTGCCTTCCATGACAGGTTTCCCTGCCATAGCGCCGATATCCCCCAGTCCGAGAACCGCCGTCCCGTTCGAAATGACCGCTACAAGGTTCCCTTTAGCGGTGTAATTATAAACATCTTCCGGGTTTTTCTCAATCTCAAGGCATGGATAAGCTACACCGGGAGTATAGGCAAGACTGAGATCGAACTGCGTGCAATAAGGTTTTGTAGGAATTACCTCCACTTTTCCATGACGGCCCCTGCTATGATAGAGAAGCGCATCTTCCTTTGTTACTTTTGGCATATAATGATGTTTTTGGATCAGGCTGATCAATCAGGTTTTCACCTTTCTAAAATACAACTTATAAATTGAAATTAACATGAGAAAGGTCACATTAAATGATTTCAAATTTTGACAAGGTTGTTGAGATAAATGAAAAAAATTCAATACTTTCATCATCTGTAATTGATCCAGTTTAACCAGGTCTTTTTTAACAGAATAAATATCAGATGAAGCAAAATTTGGCGATCGGAGTCGATATTGGAGGCAGTCATATCAGCTGTGCTGCGGTCAGCCTGGATTCTTTCAGCGTATTGCATGAAACCCGCACTGAAAGGTCGGTCAACAACAAAGCGCAGGCAAACGAGATTATCGGAGTATGGGTTCAGGCCCTTTCAGAAGTTATAAAAAAGATACCTGAAAATTCCCTAAAAGGAATTGGCTTCGGAATGCCAGGGCCTTTTGACTACGTTAAGGGTATTAGCTATATCAGGGGAGTTGCAAAGTACGAGCACCTCTATGGATGTAATGTGAAGAATGCTATTTCTGACAATCTTAATTTTCAGGATGGATTTCCGGTCCGTTTTATGAACGATGTTTCCACCTTTGCAGTCGGTGAAGCCCTTGTAGGGAAGGCTGCCAGGGTAAAGCGTTCAATGTCTATAACTCTGGGTACGGGCTTCGGCTCTGCATTTATTAAAGACCGCATTCCGATCGTAGATGGGCCTGAAGTTCCCAGGCTGGGTTGTGTATACCATTTACCCTACGGGGATAATATCGCAGATGATTATTTTTCAACACGTTGGTTTATTGGAAGCTACAAGAAGCGAACAGGGAAAGAACTGAGTGGTGTCAAGGAGTTTTCAGAGCTAGCCGGTAAAGATAAGGTTGTGTTGGACCTTTTCACAGAGTTCGGAAATAACCTGGGAGTATTCCTTGCTCCGTGGCTGATGCGGTTCAAAGCTGAGATTGTAGTTGTGGGAGGGAACATTTCGCATGCATATAGCCTTTTCGGGAAAATTTTTGAAGAGAGCCTGAAGAGGGAAGGATGCAACTGCCGGGTTGCTCTTTCTGAATTAAAGGAAGATGCAGCTTTTATTGGAGCAGCATATCTTCTTGACGATAAGTTCTGGAAAGATATCCAGCATGCTTTACCATTAATGTAGCTATAATGAAATATAGCCGACTACCGGTCGCCCATAGCCTGGAGCCTAATAATCACAGGCAGCAGGCGACAGATAACAGGAAAATTAGGATTCAATAAATCAGACCTCAAACCACGTACCTCTAACCTCAAACCTTAAACCTCAAACCTTAAACCTCAAACCTTAAA
The DNA here is from genome assembly GCA_030706785.1 of Bacteroidota bacterium. Taxonomy (GTDB): domain Bacteria; phylum Bacteroidota; class Bacteroidia; order Bacteroidales; family VadinHA17; genus LD21. The sequence continues at coordinate 5,393 of JAUZNW010000063.1, forward strand.
CCTCAAACCCGAATATTATGAGCACACAAAAAATCAATGTTTCCAAGATATCTCCGGTCCTCATGGCATTCTTTGTCATGAGCTTTGTTGACCTTGTCGGGATAGGAGTCGACAGGGTAACCAAGGATATGGGACTCAGTGCAACTGTGGCGCAGCTGATTCCGTCAGCAGCATTCCTGTGGTTCTTTATTCTTTCGGTGTCGGTCGGAGTGGCACAGTCGAGGCTGGGCAAGAAAAACATGCTTAATATAGGTATGGGCGTAACCGCACTTGGATTGCTGGTGCCGTACTTCTTCTATTCCTTTGCGATGGTGCTGATCGGCTTCGCATTGCTGGGAATAGGTAATACTATAGTCCAGGTCTCGGCCAACCCGCTCATGGTGGATGTTGTCCCGGGCAACAGGACATCAAGCTTTTTAAGCTTTTCACAGTTCATAAAGGCGATAGGTTCCATGATTGGCCCGCTACTTGCAGGTTATTTTGCCCTGAAGTTCGGCGATTGGAAGCTTTTGTTCCTTGTGTTCGGGATAGTTTCCATACTTGCAATTTTGTGGCTCGGATCCACCAGAATCGAGGAGACAAGAATTGAAGGTTACAGAGCTACCTTTGCATCTTCATTCAAAATGCTGAATACCGGTTTTGTATTGTTAATGGTGCTGGCAATTTTCGTTGTGGTCGGTGTGGATGTTGGCTTCAATTCAAATTCAGGGCAATTCCTGATCAAGCGTTTCGGTATCGCTCAGACAGCAGCTGAGTCAGGAAGAAGCGTATATTTTCTGGGCAGGATGCTTGGTACATTCGGAGGAGCAATACTGCTGACGAAGGTTACTTCAAGGAAATTCTTCATGTGGACTTCGGTACTGGGAATTGTTTGCCTCATCACAATTTTGCTAATAAGATCCTCAGTTCTGGCATGGGGTCTGGTATTCATGATTGGCCTTGCAGTTGCAAATATCTGGCCTCTTGTTTTCTCACTTCTTATTGAAAGATATCCTGAAAGAAGCAATGAGGTTTCAGGACTTGTGATGATGGCAATATCAGGAGGAGCAGTGATACCTCTTCTGGTAGGTTGGGTAAGTGATTTGAGCAACATTGCATGGGCAATGACAATCCTGGTCGCCTGCATGATCTATCTGTGGATGGTATCACTTTATTGCCTTCGGAAGCCTGTGCCTGTTCCGGTAGCAGGCCAGGCATGAGATAGTGTCATAAACTGTAAATCGGGTAAAATTTATTCGGGGAATAACAGAAACGTTATGAAAAAAATCAAACTGGGCAGGCGGGATTTTCTCAGGAGATCTGCTGCCGTTGCCCTTACATTCACTGTGGTCCCAAGGCATGTACTTGGAGGACAGGGTTATACTCCACCAAGCGATCGGCTTACAAAGGGAATTATCGGTGTAGGGGGGATGGGTCGTGGCCATATACCCTACGAGGGAACCAGGGTGCTGGCAATGTGCGATGTGGACAAGAATCACCTTGAACAGGCGATTGCCCAGGCAGGAGGCAAGGATATCACCGGATATCACGATTTCCGGGACCTGCTGGCTCGTCCTGATATTGATGTTGTACATATTGCGACACCTCCCCACTGGCATGGCATAATATCTAAAATGGCAGCCGAAGCCGGGAAGGATATATGGTGCGAAAAACCAATGACCAGGACTATAGGAGAGGGCATCAGGGTTGTGGAAGCTGTCCAGAAGAATGGCAGAATGTTCAGGCTGAATACCTGGTTCAGGTTCGAGGATCAGTTCTATGACATGGGAACAACAGTAAAACCATTGAAAAAGCTTGTTTCAAGCGGTGCCCTGGGCTGGCCACTTAAAGTAACTGTCAGCGGGATCACCGGCTTTGATTGGAAATTTTATTGGAGCGGTCTGCATAACCTGAAGCCAATGCCTGTCCCTCCCGAACTTGATTATGATTTCTGGCTGGGACCAGCCCCTTATAAACCGTATAATCCTGAGAGAGTCCATTCAAAGTTCCGGGGATACTGGGACTATGACGGCGGCGGTCTCGGTGATATGGGCCAGCATTATCTCGATCCTGTGCAGTATTTCCTCGGAAAGGATGATACCGGGCCTGTTTCCGTTGAGGTAGATGCACCCCAGCAGCATTATGATGCCGTCGGTTCGTGGCGGAGGATAACATACACCTATGCCGACGGATGCCAGATAATCCTCGATGGTGAAAACCGCGATACGGACGCAGCTTATATTGAAGGGCCTCACGGCAAAGTGTTTAAAGGCTTACGTTCGGATATAAGAGACCTGGACAAGCTTATCGATTCTCTTCCGGACCCTGAACCACAGATTACAACTTTCACTGAATCAGTCCTTACAAGGAAAAAGTTTGCCCTCAATGAGTCGAACGGGCACAGATCATGCTCGATTGTGAATCTGGGTGTGATCGCAGTGAGACTTGGCAGGAATCTGAAGTATGATCCTGTAAAACAACAGTTTATCGATGATGACGGAGCTAACAGGCTTATTAATCAGCCCATGCGGGATCCCTGGAAGATTTGAGAGAAGACAATTTGACAATTTGAAAATTTGGAAATATGAACTTAATAATAGCACTCATTTTAAGCTTTGCAGCCCTGGTGATTTCATCCGGATCATATGCCCAGGATGTGCGGACAGTTGATACAAAGGTTGCAGATCTTCTTGCACAGCTTCCAGCTAAAGATACAAAGTATCTCGAAAAGCTTATGGGTGATATGCAGGCTCTTGGTGAAACAGGTATAAGGAAGATCTGTGATCAGATTGTTCCTGCTGGTTCCGGTGACGATACACAGGCGAGATTCGCAGTTGAAAGTTTTTCCCGTTACCTGTCTTCAAAAGGGAAGGAGGACGAAAGACCGGCCTGGGAGAAGCTTTGCATAGAATATGCAACCGGAAAAAAGAATAATGGTGTCAAGGACTTCTTCATGAAGCAGCTCCAGCTTATAGGGAGTGATGCATCTGTTGATGCCCTGAAGATCTGGCTTAATGATAAGGAAATGTGCGGACCGGCATTGGCCGCCTTACAGGCACTCGGCAGTAAAAACGTTGAAACAGCCCTGGCTGAATCTCTTAAGAAGAGGGATCTCCCGTGCCCGGCAGCCGTTATGAACGCTCTCGCCGGAAGTAAATCACAATTAGCTGTCAATGAATATATTGAATGGTCCAAAGGTATAGATGTAAATACCAGGGCATCAGCTTTTAATGCTCTTGCCCAGAGCGCCAGTCCGCTGGCTTATCCGGTACTTGCAAATGCAGCAAAGCAGGTATTTTACAGGTGGGAGCGGACAGGAGCGACAGCATCACTCCTTAGATATGCAAAGAATGTGGGGAATAACGGTGATCTGAAAACTGCAGATAAGATCTGTAAGCTGGTAATGGCAAAATGCAAGGACAGGTTGACCGTGCAGAATAAAACAGCAGCTCTTCTGACTTATGTCGGCTTCCATGGAACAGGAGCCATGAAAGAGCTTATAAGAGCTGCAGAAAATGTGGATAAATCATACCGAAATGCGGCTATTCAGTCGGCACTTGCGATTCCTGACAAGGAGATAGTTGCCAGGTGGATAGAATACTTTCCAAAGGCAATCCCGGTGGCAAAACCTGAAATTATCTCAATGCTGGGAAACAAAGGTGACCAGTCTGCTGTTCCGCTGCTTACATCATCACTTTCAAACGCCGATAAATCAGTGAGATGTGAAGCTGCTGAAGCATTGGCCAGGATCAGCGGCAGGAAGGCTGTGCTGCCACTTATCGAGTACCTCAGCCACTTTCTTGAAAAGGAGGATCAGGAAGCTGCAAAATCAGCACTTATGTCAGTTTCGGGGAACAATGAAATTGCACTTCTCAAACCTGTATTAAAAGATGCTCCGGCAGCAGCTAAAGCTAGTGTCATTGAACTTTTTGCATGGAATAAGGGGAACGAATATTTTTCACAGGTCCTGCCTTATACTTCATCAGAAGATGTTAGAGTGAAGTCAGCTGCATTCAAATCTCTCTCCGCTCTTGCAGGACCAGATAACCAGAAAGAACTTATTGATCTTCTTTTTTCAACCGGGAGCAAGGATTATGTTGAAGACGTTCAGGTCGCACTGGCATCAGCAGCGGGAAAGATACCGAATCCTGAAAAAAGATCTGCCCTAATCCTCAGGTCAATGCAGGGAAGGACAGGCAAAGAGCTGCTGATCCCTGTCCTGGCTAAGACCGGAGGCAGGGAAGCCCTGGAAACAATACTGAAGGAGTTCGAGAACGGATCTTCCGAGATGCGGGATATATGTTTTAAAACCCTAACATCATGGCAGGATTATAGAGCCTCATCAGCTCTCTATGAGATATGTGCCTCAGGCAACAAGACTTTTGAAGGGCCCGCCTTTGACGGATATGTTCGGCAGATAAGGAGTACATCGCTGCCGGTTGAGCAAAAACTGCTCCTTTACCGCAAGATTATGCCATACGCACTGAGCGCCGACCGGAAAAACACGATACTGACTGAGCTTGGTAAGCTTAAAACCTATCAGGCACTTTTCTTTGTGGCTAACTACCTTGATGATCCTTCCACATCTGCTGCAGCGGCTAACGCTGTCATGACCATTGCTCTTCCATCCGTCAGTGCAGGGGCAGGTATGTACGGAACTCTGGTCAGCGATATTCTTACGCGCGCACTTCCAAAGGTGTCCGGACCGGAAGCTGAGTATAACCGGGAAATGATAAACAAATACCTTGCTTCCATGCCGCCTGACGAAGGATTCAAGCCGATGTTCAACGGGAAGGATCTGACCGGATGGCAGGGTCTTGTTGAGAATCCTGTGGCCAGGGCAAAAATGAGGAAGGTCGACCTTGAGAGGAAGCAGGCGGAAGCAGATATGATGGTACCTGCAAGCTGGTCGGTAAAAGATGGCTGCATCTGGTTCAATGGGAAGGGTGATAACCTCTGTTCAATACAGGAGTATGGTGATTTTGAGATGCTGGTTGACTGGATAATTACAAAGGAAGGCGACAGCGGCATTTACCTCAGGGGATCTCCGCAGGTCCAGATCTGGGACACATCCAGGACAGATGTCGGAGCACAGGTGGGATCAGGAGGATTGTACAATAATCAGTTTAATCAGTCGAAACCGCTGAAGGTTGCGGATAATCCTGTTGGTGACTGGAATACCTTCAGGATCCTTATGATTGGTGAAAAAGTTTCTGTCTGGCTCAATGGCGAACTTGTTGTTGATAATGTGATGATGGAAAACTTCTGGGACAGGAAGATCCCGATTTTCCCGAAGGGTCCGGTAGAATTGCAGGCTCACGGTACGAATCTTGGATTCAGAGATATATATATCAGGGAGATAAGCGACAAGGATTATAATCTTACTCCGGAAGAAAAATCTCAGGGCTTCGTTTCGCTTTTCAACGGCAAGAATCTTGACAATTGGGTTGGGAACAAACAATCTTATGTCGCTGAGGACGGAATGATTGTCATCAAGCCGGAGAACGGAAGCGGAGGGAATCTCTACACGGATAAGGAGTTTGCTGATTTCATTATCCGTTTTGAATTCCAACTCACTCCCGGAGCAAATAACGGTCTCGGGATAAGAGCCCCTCTCGAAGGTGATGCGGCTTATGTGGGAATGGAACTGCAGATACTTGATAATACTGCACCGGTATACGCTTACCTGCAGCCATACCAGTATCACGGATCAGTTTACGGGGTAATCCCCGCAAAACGTGAATACCTGAAGCCTGTCGGTGAGTGGAACTATGAAGAGGTTGAGGCAGTCGGGACGCACATCAAGATCACTCTTAACGGGACAACTATTGTAGACGGGGATATAGCAGAGGCAAGGGATAACGGAACAATGGACCACAAGGATCATCCTGGATTAAAGAATAAAACCGGACATATCGGATTCCTTGGTCATGGGTCCGTAGTAAAATTCAGGAATATCAGAATTAAAGATCTGACTAAATAGAATTTTTCGCTACTGCAAAGCACGCAAAAAAGGCGCAAAGGACGTAAAGCAGGATTGATTGAATTTCTCCCTTTGCGACCTTTGCGGTTAATTCTTTAAATATTAATCATTTAATTACAATCCGAATGAAATTTATATTTCTCCTGTATTCTTTGATTATTTTTCAGGTGTCCTGTGCACAGGATAAACCGCCTGAACCGTTCGGCCCTGTTCCATCTGAACGGCAGCTGGCCTGGCACCAGATGGAATATTACATGTTCATTCATTTTACTGTTAATACTTTCACAGATAAGGAGTGGGGCTATGGCGATGAAAAGGAATCAGTCTTCAATCCTGCCTCGCTCGATTGCCACCAGTGGGCAAGGGTAGCAAAGGAAGCCGGTATGAAAGGCATCATTATTACTGCCAAACATCACGATGGATTTTGCCTGTGGCCTTCCAAATTCACAGAGCATTCGGTCAAAAACTCACCCTGGAGGGAGGGCAGGGGCGATGTTCTTAAGGAATTGAGGGAAGCATGCGATGAATATGGATTAAAGCTTGGGATCTACCTCTCCCCGTGGGACAGGAACTCATCGGTTTACGGAACCCCTGAATACCTGATCTATTACAGAAATCAGCTGAGGGAACTCCTTACCAGCTATGGAGATATTTTTGAGGTCTGGTTTGACGGTGCCAATGGTGGAGATGGATACTACGGAGGAGCCAGGGAGACTCGCAGGATTGACAACAAGACATATTATGACTGGCCAAATACACATCAGATTGTCAGAGAATTACAACCAAAGGCAGTAATGTTCAGCGATGCGGGCCCGGATGTAAGATGGGTTGGCAATGAAAGCGGTATGGGAAGCCTTACAAACTGGTGCCTGCTAAGTAAGGATGGGATGTATCCGGGGGGTGATTTTGCGAGGATACTGGGAGAAGGACACGAAAACGGCAATTACTGGGTTCCGGCTGAGGTTGATGTATCCATACGAAGAGGTTGGTTTTACCATCAATCACAGGATTCAATGGTCAGAACGCCCGAAAACCTGATGGAATTATATTATTCTTCTGTTGGAAGGAATAGCAACCTGCTGCTTAATGTGCCGCCTGACAGAAGAGGTCTCCTGCATGAAAACGATGTCCAGTCTCTGCTGGCATTCAGGGAATTAAGGGAGAAGGAATTTGCAGTTGAGCTTGCAAAAGGTAAAAAGGTAAAATCATCAGCCAACAGGAGCAAAGCATTCGGACCTGAGAAAGTCAACGATGGAGATCCGGAAACATACTGGGCAACACCTGACAACATCACTACAGCAAGTATAACTATCGATCTCGGTTCGCCGACTGAAGTAAACAGGATATTGCTTCAGGAATATATTAAACTGGGTCAGCGTATACAGCAGTTCAGTGTTGAAGCGCTTTTGGACGGGACCTGGAAGTCCCTTGCCGACGGAACAACGATCGGATACAAGGTGATAAGGAAATTTCCTGTCGTCAAAGCCTCACAGATAAAGGTCACCTTCTTAAAATCGAAAGCGTGCCCGGTCATTTCAAATATTGAACTTTACCGGGCGCCCGGTGAGTGAAGGTTGTGCGGTTTTACGGTTCTTCTAGTTGAAGTTCATCTAAAACCTGTATAACCTCAAAAATGCATAAACAGGGTTAGATTTTATGAAACATTTTTGCGATCTTGAGGGAGCTCGCAATCCTTTTTGTCAGCCCTTCCCAGTCCTTCTTCTGTATAAAGTCCTTTGTTATGAGGTTTGACCCGATACCCACAGCTGTGGCCCCTGCCTCAAACCAATCCCTCAGGTTTTCGACAGTAGGTTCAACCCCTCCTGTCGGCATTATGCTTGTCCACGGGCAGGGACCCTTAACAGCTTTAATGAATTCCGGTCCGCCAACAGATAATCCTGGAAACATCTTAACTGTTTCGGCTCCAAGTTCTTCAGCATAGCTTATCTCTGACATTGATCCGCATCCCGGGATCCAAAGTACTTTCCTCCTGTTGCAAACTTTTGCCATTTCAGGATTCAGAAAGGGTGAAACAATAAAATTGGCTCCCAGCTGGATGTATAGCGATGCTGTGCCGGCATCGACAACAGAGCCGACACCCATGATCATGGCCGGAACTTCTTTCTCTGCCCATTTGTTAAGATCGCTGAAGAGCTCATGGGCAAAGTCACCGCGGTTCGTAAACTCGAAAACCTTCATTCCGCCGTCAAAGCATGATTTAATGACTTTTCTGCAGACCTCAGGATCCTTATGATAAAAAATCGGGACTATACCTGCTTCCCGCATCTTTAGGATTACATCTACTCTTGTAAATCTGGACATAGATTAAGTGTTGTTTACACAAATTTATCTAAAAATGTAAGGAACACAAATGAATGGTAATAAAGTTATGCAGGTTATGCCAGTTATGCAGGTTCTGCAGGTAATAATCAATATTAAGCCTGGATCACTCCACAACCGGACAACGTGCAAAACCTTCATAACCTGTTAGCTTTTATCTTTCTCCTTTTATCTTTTATCTTCCTTAAATCTTTAAATTCGCTTTTTACATTGTCGATATGGCCCTGAACTACATCTGGATCGCATTCTTCGTTATAGGATTCATTGTTGCATTCGCTAAACTGGTATTCACGGGCAATACGCAGATATTCACTGACCTGGTAAATGCAGTATTTTCAAATGCAAAAACCGGCTTTGAGATCTCTCTTGGTCTGACCGGAGCGATAACCCTCTGGATGGGTTTGATGAAGGTAGGAGAGAAGGGAGGAGTGGTAAGCTATCTTGGCAAGGCCATGGGCCCGCTGTTTGAAAGATTATTCCCCGGACTGCCGAGGGGGCATCCTGCCTATGGTTCAGTTATGCTGAACATTGCAGCAAATATGCTTAACCTGGATAATGCTGCCACACCTGTCGGACTGAAGGCCATGAAAGAAATGCAGGATGCGAATCCGGATAAGGAGAGGGCTTCTGATGCACAGATCATGTTCCTGGTGTTAAATGCAGCCGGACTGACTGTAATTCCAGTCAGTGTTATCGTATACAGGATGCAGCTCGGGGCAGCCAATCCGGCCGATATTTTTATTCCGATCCTGATCTCAACATTCTGCTCCCTGATGACAGGACTGATCAGTGTTTCAATTATCCAGAAAATCAATCTTTTTGATAAGGTGGTCCTTGCTTATCTTGGAGGACTAACTGCAATAATTGCCGGAATAATCATCTATTTCACGAGGCTTCCGAAGGAGCAGATCTCAGCTGTTTCGACTTTTACGGCAAACTTTATACTTATATCTGTAATAGTTTTATTCATTGTCCTTGCCCTGATTAAAAAGGTCAATGTCTATGATGCCTTTATCGAAGGAGCAAAGGATGGATTTGGCATTGCGATTAAGATAATTCCCTTTCTGGTGGCGATACTGGTTGCTATAGGCATCTTCAGGGCATCGGGAGCAATGGATTTTATTATCTCAGGTATTTCTTCGTTTTTTGCCTGGCTTGGCGTGGATACCAGATTTACGGGAGCCCTTCCTGTTGCATTCATGAAGCCTCTCAGCGGCAGCGGGGCCAGAGGGCTGATGGTGGATGCAATGACTACCTATGGACCCGATTCCTTTGTTGGCCGGCTGGCCTGTACAATGCAGGGCACAACTGACACTACCTTCTATATTATCGCTGTTTATTTCGGATCTGTCGGCATCAAAAACACAAGGTATGCTATTGGATGCGGACTTCTTGCCGATCTTGTAGGTTTTACAGCGGCCATACTGATAGCATATCTCTTTTTTGGTTAGGCACAGGACGCAGGACACAGGACACAGTACACAGGGTGCAAGCTGGAAAGCCATAAGCCTACTAGAATCTATCCCTTGTGTTGAAAGCCTTGCGTCATGCGCTTTGAGCCCTGCGTCCCCTTATTAAAGTTCTTCCTGCCCGGTTCAATGATAAGACTGAAAGAACTATCTTTATAATTATTTGTATCCCAACCCATGAGTTCCCTTTTGATTACTATTCTGGTTATCCTCAGCATATTCTTCATAGTAATCCTTACAACCAGCCTGAAAATCCACGCATTCATAGCGCTTTTTGTTGTCTCCGTATTTCTTGCTTTTGTCACCCTGCCGGCTGACAGGATTATCTCGACTATCAGGGAGGGATTCGGCTCTACTATGGGTTCGATTGGCTTTCTGATCATTTTCGGAGCCATAATCGGCATCACTCTTGATAAGACAGGAGGAACGATAAGTATAGCAAATTACATTCTCTCAAAGACTGGTGAAAAAAGAAGCTCACAGGCCCTGGGGATAACAGGATTTATCACCGGGCTGCCTATTTTCTGCGATTCGGGATTTATAATATTAAGTGGTCTTGCTAAGTCATTCAGCAAAAGAAGCGGGATAGCCATGCCATTCATGGCTGCTGTTCTTGCCACTTCGCTATACTCGGTTCATTGCCTTATTCCTCCGCATCCCGGCGCTCTTGCTGCGGCAGGCATTTTTAATGTCAACATCGGGTACCTTATCATAATCGGGATATTATTTGCTATACCCGGAGCCATAGCAGCATATTTCTGGAGCAGACTGGCAGCAAAACGTTCAGCACCCTTAAGGGCTGAATCCACCGGATATGTTACTGCTTCTTACGGAAAAGAGCTTCCTCCGGTGTTACAGTCATTCCTTCCGATTGTAGTCCCACTGCTGCTTATTGCGGCAAAGTCACTGGCGGACCTGGCTGATAAAACCGGACAAACCGCAACTTCAAGGATATTATTTCTTCCTGGGGAACCTGTAATAGCTCTTTTTATAGGCGTTCTACTTTCCCTTTTGCTGTTGAAGAAAAAGAGCATTAAAGCAATTAATTCGCTCTTCTCAGACGCAGTCATTAAAGCAGGACCAATCCTGATAATAACTGCTGCGGGAGGGATGTTCGGTCTGGTGATCAAATCTACCGGGATTGGAGATTCGATGGGAAAAATGTTGTCAGGGACAAATGTCGGGCTTCTCGTGCCTTTCCTCATTGCTGCCGTAATGAAAACCGCCCAGGGTTCATCGACGGTTGCGATAATAACAACCGCATCATTTGTTTCTCCCATGCTGCCGATGCTTGGACTTGATACTGAATGGGGAAGACTGCTTGCCATGCTTGCAATGGGGTCCGGTTCAATGATTGTGTCTCATGCAAATGATTCGTATTTCTGGGTAATTACAAATTTCAGTGAGATCGAAATTGATGATACCCTTAAGGTGTTCACTTCATCAACTTTTATTATGGGAATAACCGTGTTTGCCTGCGTTTGGGCAGTTTCGTTGCTTGTTTTATAATATGGGGAATCGGAAATATTAATTTTAATCCGCCTTCGCGTGAAGCTTCTGCGGACGCGAAGATTAGGTTTAATTCCTCGGTGCTTGCACCGAAATAGAGTCCAGAGCTTGCTCTGGGGTTCATACCAATTGATTTTTACATGGAGATACACTGAGAAGTTAAAGATTTACACAGAGTTATGACTAACAGGGAAATTGCCGAAAAAATATTTCTTGCAGGGGTCAGAAGTGTTTTGCCTGAGCAGGTAATTAAGGGAATCATGTCTCTGAGAGGATCCGTTCTGACAATTGGTTATCACAATTTCCCGCTCTCCGATATACATGATATCTGGATCATAGGTGCAGGTAAGGCGAGCGCGGCGATGGGTCATTATGTGGAAAAAATATTAGGTGACCGGATAAAAGGAGGACATATAGTTGTTAAATATGATCATTCATGCAAGCTGAAGAAAATTGCAGTAACAGAAGCCGGCCACCCTGTCCCCGACAGAAATGGTTTTAAAGCAACGGAGGAAATCGTCAGCATCGCCAGTAAGGCTTCATTAAACGATCTCATCATATGCCTGATCTCAGGAGGCGGATCCGCTCTGTTTGCTGATCTGCCCGCAGGATTACTTCCTGAAGAACTGTATGTCGTAAATAACCTCCTGGTTCGAAGCGGTGCTTCAATCAGTGAAATAAACTGCGTGAGGAAACACTTGTCGGGTGTAAAGGGAGGACAGCTTTCAAAAATTGCCTGGCCGGCAAATATAGTATCACTTATACTGTCGGATGTAACCGGTAATCCGCTAGATGTCATTGCCTCAGGACCTACTGCTCCCGACCCTTCAACATTCAGTGATGCACTCGCGATTATTGATAAATACGGCCTTGAATCCGGTATAACGGCAGGCGTTTTGAAATATCTGAAAGAAGGTTCACAAGGGCTTCATCCTGAGACTCCGAAACCAGGTGATCCCGTATTCTCAAGGACGTTCAATCTGCTCATCGGTACCAATAAAAGTGCTCTTGATGCTTCAAAGGAATATGCAGTGAGCCTGGGATTTAATGTCAACATAATGGATCAGGAGTTACAGGGGAATGCTGAAACTGTCGCAGAAAAAATTATCTGTACAGCCCTTAGTTTCAAGACAAACAAAGAGATTCAGAAACCTGTTTGCCTGCTTTATGGTGGAGAGCCGACGCTTAAGGTAAGAGGAAATGGCCTGGGAGGAAGGAATCAACATCTTGCCCTGTCCGCAGCACTGAGACTTCAGGAAGTACAGGGCATTACTTTTCTTTCAGCGGGTACCGATGGAAGTGACGGACCCACTGATGCAGCAGGTGCTGTAGTTGACTGTAATACTGTCCTAAACGGGAAGGCAAGGAAAGCAGATCCTGCAAAATACCTTGAAGAATTTGATTCTTACAACTTCTTCAGGATAGCCGGCGGACATATAAACACAGGGCCAACATACACCAATGTCATGGATATAGTTGCTGTGCTCATTGAGTGAACCCTCGATTGATTTTGTTAATTTTGTCAGAAGTACAGTCATGATTCAAACTGAAGAAGAATAAACCTGGTATGAAAGCTCTACTACTTGAGGAATACAATAAACTCGTATATAAGGAGGTTCCTGATCCTGTGATATCTGATAATGAGGTACTTGTAAAAGTCATGGCTTGCAGTATCTGTGGATCTGATGTGCATGGAATGGATGGAAGCACGGGCAGGAGGATTCCCCCGATCATTATGGGGCATGAAGCTTCAGGGATCATTGCCGGAATCGGGAAGAAAGTGATGAACTGGAAACCAGGAGACAGGGTTACTTTTGATTCTACAGTTTACCCTCTTGATGACTGGTACACTCTGAGAGGCTTCTATAACCTGAGTGATAA
>JAUZNW010000064.1 GCA_030706785.1 Bacteroidota bacterium
GGAATCGTCAGTGTGATTTTCTTTTTGGCTGACCGAACAAAGCTTGCTTTGTGAAGGTCATGACAAAAACAAAACAATCAGTTTTTCGCAGAAAAACTGAGGTTTGCTTTGGCTTTGAAGCTACCCTAAATGTGGATCGCGAGTGAAACGAGCAATCCTCCGAAAACCACCTAACCTCCTTCCTTCGCTCTGCTCAGGATTGCCACGCCTCCGGAGCGGGTGGGGGCTTGATTTGATGAAAGACACTATATTTATAAATTATTGCCGGTGATATTTAACCTATAATATACTCGATGCATCTGTGGAATTTTGAATTTAAAGCCAGGGCAAAAAACATTGAAAGCCTGGAGAAGAAGCTTCTGGAACTAAATCCGGAATTTATGGGTGAAGATCACCAGGTTGATACATATTTTAATATTCCCTCTGGCAGATTGAAATTACGGGAAGGAAGGATTGAGAATGCACTTATTTATTATAGGCGACCCGACATTCCCGATATAAAGCAGTCTGAAATATTGCTTTACAAATATGATCCAGACACATCACTTCTTGAAATATTGTCTGCAGCACTGGGGATTAAGGTTGTTGTAGATAAACTAAGAAGAATATATTTCATTGATAATGTGAAATTTCACTTCGACAAAGTTTGTGACCTCGGAACTTTTATTGAAGTAGAGGCAATCAATAAGACAGGTAAGATAAACCTGGAGATGCTTAAAGATCAGTGCATCAGATATTTCTCTTATTTTGGCCTGAACGATTCGGATTGTATTGGAAAGTCATACAGTGATCTGATTCTTGAGAATTTAAAAAGATAAAAATCTGATTATAAATTCATCTTCCCAGTCTTTTCTTCCGGATAATCATAAGAACCTTGCAATGGTTGTTGCCTGAATTTCGGCAGCCGTTAAAACAGGTGTTATTGCATTCAATTATCAAGTTTAATGTTATCTGTTTGTTTGTTCATGCTCCCGAATAAACAAAATCCCATTAGATTATGTCTTATATATTGAATTAATAAATTCAAATGTTATGTAATTAAATGGGTCAGTGAGTGGAAGGCATAGGGAAATATTTAGCCTTTAGAAAATCAAACTTCAAGGATCAAATTTTGTTAATTATTAAAGCTGCTGAAAGTAATTACTAGAGTTATCAACTGAAGATTTGTTTTGATTTTGGATTTCTATTCAAAATATTCTGTGAGAATAATTTCAGTTCTATGAAAAAGATGTTTTTGGTCCTAATTTCATTACTCTGCTTTTTACATCTAAAAGCTCAGCAACCGATTACAGGTAAGGTTACGGATGATAAAAATGCACCGCTTACAGGGGTTACTGTACAGGTTAAAAATACCTTGAGGGGGACTTATACTGATGGATCAGGAAACTACTCTATTGCCGCATCAGCAAATGATACCTTGATATTCTCTATGCTTGGAATGGCTACTCAAAAAATTCCGGTGGAGGGAAAAGCGATCATAAATGTGAAAATGTCTGAGGAGTTACAAAAAGTTCCGGAAGTTGTTGTGATCGGGTATGGCACCGTAAAAAAAAGCGATTTAACAGGATCTGTAGCCTCGATTAAATCTGTTGATCTTACGAAAATCACATCTATAAATCCAGAGCAGGAATTACAGGGAAAGGTAACCGGAGTACAGGTAACGAGTACCTCCGGTGCACCGGGTGCTATACCTACCGTGCGTATCCGCGGAGTTGGCACCTTTAATAATAGTTCACCAATATATGTGGTTGATGGAGTAATACTCGATGATATTTCCTTTTTAAACCCGGAGGATATTGCTTCCATGGAAATTCTTAAAGATGCTTCTGCAACAGCCATGTATGGTTCCCGGGGAGCTAATGGCGTCATACTTATAACCACTAAAACGGGAGCACAAGGAAAAGGGAAAGCAACCTTCAGTTATACAGGAGAATACTCCCAACAGGTTCTGGCAAAAAAAATCGATCTCCTCACCGGGAAAGAGTATGCAATTGTTGTCAATGAGATTATTCCAACTTATAATAATGTGGACCTGGTTCCTAACACCGATTGGCAATCATTAATTTTCCATCCGGCTTCAATTCAAAACCATCAGATATCGGCTTCAGGAGGTACTGAATCTGTTTCATATTATTTCAGCCTTGGGTACTTCAACCAGGATGGGATTGTGGATAAATCAAGCTATGAAAGGCTTACATTTAAATTAAATAATACCTATTCTTTAACAAAGAATATTAAGCTGGGCAATCTCTTATCAATAACCCCTTACAAACAACAAAATGCTCCAAATGTCATATATTCAGCTTATCGGGCACGACCTGATCTGCTTCCATATAAACAGGACGGAAGCTTTGCTGAAGTATTTAACGTAGGTAATCCTTTGGCTGATCTGGCATATTCCAATGATTTCAATAAGGGGATCAGGGGTGTTGGTAATCTTTATGCTGAGGCAACAATTCTTCAAAATTTTACAGCTAAAACAAGCTTTGGAATAGATGCGGCCTATAATCAAAATGTAAGTTTCACGCCAGCATATTTTGTTTCTCCACAGCAGCAAAACCTACTTAATGCTCTTAACAAAGGGAACAACCATAATATAACCTGGCTTTGGGAAAATACAATTTCTTTCAATAAGCAACTGGGAATGCATTCCATTGACGCTGTGGCCGGCTACACCATGCAAGAAGCTTCCTCGGAGAATTTCTCAATGTCAGGCAGAAATATTATACGCACCTCATCAAATTTCTGGTATTTTAGTCCGTCATACATTTACGATCCCAATAATGCGGTCAATACTCTTGGTAGTATCTCAAATGGAGTAGATCCTAATCTGAATTTTTCTATCATTTCATACCTATTCAGGGTAAACTATACCTATAATTCGAAATACATCTTAACAGCAACTTTTCGCCGTGACGGATCCTCAAAATTCATTTCAAAGAACCGTTACGGCGATTTCCCTTCATTTGCAGCCGGCTGGACAGTATCAAAAGAATCCTTTATGAAAAACATAAAGGCCATTTCGAATTTGAAAATTAGAGGAAGTTGGGGCATTATTGGTAATGACAAAATTGCCTATGACAAGCAATACTCACTGACTCAAAACCTGGTGACAGTTCTGGGTATTCCGCCCACAGCAAATTCGGCAACCACTTATTCTGTTTCCGGTAATCCAAACCTGAAATGGGAAAGTACTTCGCAAGCAGATGCAGGATTGGAGTTAGGTCTTTTTGAGGATAAAATATCCGGGGAGTTCGATTATTACAATCGTGTCACAAAGGATATTCTGATCCCGCTGTCCACTCCTGATTATCTTGGAAATGGACAGGGAGCAAAAGTTGATTTTAACGCAGCGTCGGTGAAGAATACTGGTTTTGAGGGTAAAATAACCTGGAAAGGGAAGGTCGAGAATGTGTGGTTAACGATCAGCGTGCTGGGATCGACCCTACGGAACAAGGTATTGAAGGTCGGAGGAAGCAGCGGAATCGATTCAGTACTATATGGAGGTTATCTGGCAAATGGCATTCCGGTCACTCAAAGCAGGGTAGGTCTGCCCATTGGTGCTTTCTACGGTTATAAAACTGACGGTCTGTTTCAGACTCCGGCAGATCTTAGTGAATTTCCTCATCTTGCCAATGCGACTCCAGGCGACTTACGTATAAAGGATGTGAACAATGATGGTAAGATTGATGGTAATGACCGGACATTTATCGGGTCACCAATTTCCAAGTTTATTATGGGATTCAATTTTGATGCCCAATACAAGGGAATAGATTTATCATTTGACCTACAGGGTGTTTATGGTAATAAGATATTCAACGCCAAGGAAGTGGTCAGGCCAGATCCCTACAACTGGGAAAAACATGTTTTAAATGCATGGACTGATCCCGGAACCACCAATTCAGAACCAAAAGCATCATATGGGGGCAACAATTATCTTCCGTCAGATAAATTTGTTCAGGACGGTTCATTTACCAGGTTGCGCAATATTACCCTGAGCTATACTTTCCCTTCAACTTTCACAAAGAAATTTGTTGTACAACAATTGCGGATCTATGTGAAGGGTTCAAATGTCTTCACTATTTCCAGGTTTACGGGCTATACTCCAGAAATCGGCAGCGGAGATGTTCTATCGAACGGAATTGACTATGGAACCTATCCTGTAACCTCGGTTTACTCTGTTGGCATTAACGTAACTTTCTGATTGCTATGAAAATAATAAATAAATTCTGGCTGATTTCCCTTTTCATTTCAATAGGATGTACTGATTTTTTGGATAAGGAACCCCAGGGAAGCCTTACACAGGCTTCCTTCCCTGCTACTGCTTCAGATGCACTGCAGGCGACCAGTGCTGTATATGCCTCAGTCAGGGATTGGTACTACAATTCAGGAGGTTATCCCATTCTTGATATCATGTCAGACGATGCGTACAAAGGAAGCAATACCAATGACCAGCTATCTACTGTTGGAGCATATGATAATTTCACATTCACAGCAACAGGCGATGGATTGGACCGATGGTGGGCCACTTTGTACGAAGGCATCAAATGGGCCAACGTGGTCATTGAGAAAGTGCCCGGAATATCGATGGACACTACTTTGAGAAACCGGTATATTGGTGAAGCCAGATTTCTTCGAGGGCTGTTTTATTTTGATTTAGTTCGAGCCTGGGGAGGCGTCCCTCTTGTGACCACTTTAGATCCTCCCCTGCATTTGAGCAGAGCCTCAAAAGAAGACACCTACAATCTTATAATCTCGGATCTGATATATGCCGAGGCACATCTGACAAAAAAAAGTGAACTTTCATCCGCAAATCTGGGAAGAGCTACTGTGGGTGCGGCAGAAGCATTACTCGCGAAAGTCTACCTTTTTCAGAAAGATTTTGTAAATGCGGAAAAATACGCACTCAAAGTAATCCAATCAAATGAATATTCGCTGGAACCCAGATTTATTGATGCCAATGGTGTAAATGGTAATAATGGAGTTGAATCTGTTTTCGAGGTTGGTGCTCTGGGGGTTGAAGATTATAATAGTGGAGGTGCCCAATATGCCAATACTCAGGGTGTCCGCGGTACTCCAAACCGTGGGTGGGGATTTAACCGGCCATCTGTCGATTTGAGAAAATCCTTTGAACATGGGGATCCACGCCTAAAGGGCACCATTATAGATCTGGGTGACACTATTGATGGAGTATTCATCAAGGGTGATCCTGATCCGGCTAATGATCCGGTTGTCATCGTAAACAATATCGGTGATACAATAAATATCCAATGTTATAATCGAAAAGTCTGGACGCCGGGAAACGATACACCTTCACAATGGGCACATCATCGGCGACTGATCCGTTATGCTGATGTTTTGTTGATGGCTGCTGAAGCCCTTAATGAAAACGGGAAACAGACAGATGCCCTGAACTATTTGAACCAGGTAAGACGAAGAGCCAGGGGAAGTAACAACTCAATTCTTCCGGATATAACGGTTACAGATAAAAATCTTCTCAGGGATAAAATTTTACTGGAACGCAGGCATGAACTTGCTTTGGAAGGACACCGGTTCTGGGATCTGGTGCGAACTGGGAATGCCCCTTCAGTTCTGGGACCCATTGGATTTGTAACTGGTAAAAATGAAATATTGCCAATCCATCAGAGTGAAATAGATATTTCCCAGGGATCTTTAACACAAAATCCTAATTATTAATATAATCCAAGTCATTTTTAATGTATTACTAAATTATCTACTGTTATGAAAAAAAAGATTTTGATTTCAGGAATTTTAATGGCAACTACAGCTATATTATTAATAAACAGTTGTAAAAAAAGCCCTACGCCTCTCAATCTGGGAACATTAATGGCTGGTTCAATTGATTTGAATGCAGCAGCTGCTCCCACCAATGTGCCGGTTAATCCGGTTATAACTGCAACATTTAACACAGATGTGGATGCAACCACAGCGATCGCTACCAACGTTACACTAACTGAGGATTACGACAACGTTTCCATTGCTTTGACAATCACTGCTTCAGGCAAGGTTGTTACAATAACTCCAAATGCTAATCTTGCCAACGGAGCACTTTATAAACTTGCTATCACAGCAGGATTAAAAGCTACCAGCGGAGAGAGTCTGACAGCGCTAACACGTTCGTTCACAACTGTCGGTTCATTTCTCCCTGCGGGAGTATTTGCTTACTGGAATTTTGACGGAAATGCCAATGATCAGACCGGTGCCTATAATGCTGCATCAGGCGGCATAACAGATATTACCTATGTAGCCGGCAGAAATGCCGCTTCGGGACAAGCCGCAAAATTCAATGGGACAACATCACTTATAGAGATTCCCAATGGTGATGCCCTTAATAATACAAGTGACTTCTCACTTAGTTTCTGGGTTAAGGAGGATACCACGGGGAAAAGAGATCAGTTTGTAATGGGACTTGCAGGATGGTTTGGTTTCCAGTTTGAAATTAACAGTAATGTATATGGAACACAGAAAGGCCAGTGCAAATTGGCTGCCCAATACAGCCTAAGCAATGGAACATCTGCATCACAGGACCTGTGGTTTGATGGCAGTGGTACGACAAAGGACAACGGAGGATGGCAGGGATTTACTTTCTGCAAAGACCTGAATTCAGGTAATGGAACTGGTGTAAACGGACTTCTGGCTCAGCAATGGGCTCATGTCGTTTGTACATACGACCACACCACTAAAATTGGTACAATATATATTAACGGGCAGGAAATGAAAGCACAGGATTTCAATTTGTATGGCACAACCCACCCATTATATTTAGCAACTGGACTGAAATATGCAGGAAATTCAGGCAATAAATCATTTGTTTTTGGTTTTATTCAGGATAAGGTTAGTCCTACTATTCCTGATAGCTGGGCCGATTATACAAATCATGCAAATGGACATTTTCAGGGTCTTTTGGATGATGTAGCTATCTATCATTCAGTATTAAGTCCTTCCATTATTACCCTCATGTACAATTCAGGAAGGCCCTGATAGATTTTCATATCCGATAAAAAGGAAGGGCTATTTCAGCTCTTCCTTTTTATTATTATCTTTTGATTATGAAAGACAGATTATTCTTACGGTTATTTTTAATATCACTAATCGCTGTGCTGTCATGTACAAAGGATAATTCAATTAAAAACAATAGTGGAATGATTCAACTCGTAAGCGTAAAGGTTGGCACTTCCACTTTTAATACCAGTAACCCTATAGATAACGTTCCTAATGATCAGCCATTTCAGCTAACATTCACCAGTCCTGTCGATACAAATTCCGCCAGGAAAGCAATCTCTCTTAGTATAGCAAACGGGAATTCAGTATTTTGTTCATTTATTTACTCAAACAACTTTACATCTCTTTCCCTGACTACAAAATCCGTATTACAATATTCCACACATTATGTATTGACAATTTCATCCGGGTTGCGGGGAATTAATGGTGAGACATTCCCGGGTGTTGAATTTCATTTCACAACACTGGCTGAATCCATGGTGATTACTTCCATTACACTCAATGGGGAAAGAATGACAAATATTCCCTTACAAAATATTGATCCTAAAGAAATCAAAATATTAATATCGTTTTCACAGGCTCTTGATCCTTCAAATTATAAATCATTTTTTTCTTTCACAGGACCTCCCTTATTATTCAGTATTTCCGCCGATAATAAAAGTATTCAGGCCAGTAGCCTCACCAAGGCAAAAGGTTTAACACGATATCTATTTTCAATTTCATCCTCTTTAACTTCTGCCGGTGGATTTACATTCGGGGGTTTTTCTTCTGATTTTTATACCGGAATTGATTCCACATATCAATTTTCTCAAATCGCTGATAACGATCTTCTGACACTCGTTCAGGAACAAACATATAAATATTTCTGGGATTTTGGTCATCCCTTATGCGGCATGGCGCGTGAGCGAAATACTTCCGGCGATATTGTTACTACAGGAGGATCAGGATTTGGGATCATGGCTATGATTGTGGCCATTGAAAAAGGATTTATATCAAGGGAGGACGGCATTAGCCGATTGGATAAGATTCTTACCTTTCTGGAAACCTGTGACCGTTTTCATGGTGTCTGGCCGCATTGGCTGAACGGGGTAACCGGCAAAACTCAACCATTTAGCGCGACCGACAACGGAGGAGACCTGGTAGAGACCTCATATATGATGCAGGGTCTTCTTGCTATGAGACAATACCTTGATACTGCAGTTTCAGTTGAAAACACTCAGATCAAACGAATTAATGCTTTATTTAGTTCTGTGGAATTTGACTGGTTTACAAATGGTGAAAAAACACTTTACTGGACATGGTCGCCTGATTTTGGTTATAATCTTAAAATCAGGGGGTATAATGAAACTTTGATCACATACATCATAGCCGCTTCTTCGCCGTCTCATTCAATTTCAGCGGATACTTATACGATAGGGTATGCAAATAACGGAAGTATCAAAAACGGAAGAAGTTTCTACGGGTACATCTTACCTTTGGGCCCGGACTATGGGGGGCCATTATTTTTTACACAATATTCATTTCTGGGACTTGATCCCAGAAATCTCAAAGATCAATTTGCGGATTACTGGGAGCAGAATGTAAACCAGTCATTGATTAATTGGTCCTATTGCCTTGCTAATCCTGAAAAATATCCGGGATATGGTGCCGGAATCTGGGGCTTGTCTGCTTCGGACAATCCCTGGGGATATAGTGCGCAATCTCCTAGCAACGATCTGGGTGTGGTCACACCTACCGCTGCTATCTCTTCTATTGCATATACACCTGTACAATCAATGAATGCATTGAAGACTGATTATTATTTTCTCGGTGACCGTCTTTGGGGTGATTACGGATTTTATGATGCATTCGATGTAACCGAAGGCTGGTGGGCTAGTTCTACTCTGGCTATCGACCAGGGTCCGATCATCTGTATGATTGAAAATTATAGAACAGGTCTTTTATGGAGATTATTTATGTCAGCCACTGAAGTACAGGGGGGGCTGAGAAAGCTGGGATTTAGTTTTTAGTTGAAAGGGTTTAAAGAGTTGAAAGGGAGAAGGGAGGAGTGGGGGAATGGGAGATGGGAGACTATTATTCGCCATGTCCACTGTGACCGCTGTTGTGAATATTCTGAAATACATTGAAACACATTGGAATACTGCTCAAAAGGTTTAAAAGGTTGAATGGGTTGAATTACAGTCTAAAGTAATTGATATGAGGAAGATCATACAGATTCTGCTGCCGGTAACCCTTGTTCTGGCATTATTGATCATCACATGTTCCGGCCCGCAGAAAAAAGCCGGAAACAAGTCCGCCCTTCCATATATTTCTGACGACTCGCTGCTGACACTGGTTGAGTATCAGACTTTTCAGTATTTCTGGAAAGGAGCGGAACCTGTTTCAGGGCTTGCACGGGAAAGATATCATGTGGACGGAAACTATCCCGAAAACGATATGAATGTGGTTACCTCCGGAGGCTCAGGATTCGGGCTTATGGCAATCCTTACCGGAGTTAAGCGCGGCTTCATTAGCAGGGAGGAAGCAGTTCAGAGATTCAGGAAAAATATCGATTTCCTTGCAAAGGCTGACCGCTTTCATGGTGCCTGGCCGCACTGGATGTATGGAGAAACAGGAAAAGTAAAGCCTTTTTCACCGAAAGATGACGGGGCAGATATTGTTGAAACTGCCTACCTCGTGCAGGGATTACTGGCTGTAAGACAATTCTTCAATGACGGCAATGATAAGGAAAAGAAGATTGCAGAAGATATTGATAAACTCTGGAAGGAAGTAGAGTGGAGCTGGTTCACCAAGGGAGGGGAGAAGGTTATTTACTGGCATTGGTCCCCTGATTACGGGTGGAAAATGAATTTCCCGATAAGAGGATATAATGAATGCCTGATTGTTTATATCCTGGCCGCATCTTCACCAACATACCCGGTCTCTCCTGATGCTTACCACGAAGGCTGGGCAGGATCAGGTGATATCAAGACCAGTTCAGGTGTTTATGGATATTCACTTAAACTAAGGCATAATGGGGCTGAGAAATTCGGCGGGCCACTATTCTGGGCTCATTATTCCTTCATGGGGATTGATCCAAGGCATCTGAAGGACAGGTATGCAGATTACTGGCAGGAAAATGTTAATCAATCACTTATAAACTGGAAATGGTGCATTGAGAATCCAAAACATTTCGTAGGTTACGGAGAGAATTGCTGGGGACTTACTGCCAGCTATTCGGTGAACGGCTATTCTGCCCATGCACCCGGAGAGGATACCGACCTGGGAGTAATAACACCCACTGCTGCAATTTCTTCAATAGTGTATACACCTGAGCAATCGATGAAAGCAATCAGGCATTTCTATTTTAATCTGGGAGATAAAATATGGGGCGAATATGGATTTTACGACGCGTTCGGTGAGCAGTTCAACTGGTACCCCAAAAGGTATCTGGCCATTGACCAGGGACCGGAAGTTGTCATGATCGAGAATCACAAAAGTGGCTTTTTATGGAATCTGGTAATGAGTTGTCCTGAAATCAAAACGGGCCTGGAAAAGCTTGGCTTCACAACAAATAATTAAATTAGCTTTAAAACTACCTGATATGAAAAGCCTCAAGATTATTATTCTGATTTTCCTGTTTCCTCAGTTTATTGACAGACCTGTTTGCTCCCAGACACATAAAACCTATTGTAATCCCATCAATATTGACTATGGTTATACACCCATTCCCAATTTTACCGAGGGAGGCAGGCACAGGGCGACAGCTGATCCTGTGATAGTAAATTATAAAAGTGATTATTATCTGTTTTCAACAAATCAGTGGGGCTATTGGTGGAGCAGCGATATGCTTCACTGGAATTACATTGCAAAAAGGTTCCTGCGCCCATGGAACAAGGTGTATGATGAGCTTTGTGCACCGGCTGTCGGAATAATAGGAGATACAATGCTTGTCTTCGGTTCGACCTATTCAACAAATTTCACTATCTGGATGAGCACAAATCCCAGGAATGATGAATGGAAGCCGCTTGTAGACTCATTCTCGATAGGCGGTTGGGATCCTGACTTTTTCACCGATGATGACGGACGGTTATATATGTATAACGGCAGCAGCAACAAGTTTCCGATCTATGGCATTGAGCTGAACCGCAAAACAATGCAGCCGTATGGAACAAGAAAGGAGCTTTATCTTCTTGAACCATGGAAGTACGGATGGCAGCGCTTCGGAGAATATATGGACGATACATTTCTGGATCCGTTTATTGAAGGTGCATGGATGACAAAGAATGACGGCAGGTATTATCTCCAGTATGGGGCACCTGGGACTGAGTTCAGCGGTTATGCTGACGGAGTAGTTGTCGGAGACTCGCCCCTGGGACTATTTACACCTCAGCCGATGCCCTTCAGCTTTAAACCGGGCGGATTTGCCAGAGGCGCCGGCCATGGATCTACTTTTAAAGATAACTGGCACAACTGGTGGCATGTATCTACTATTGTAATTGCTGTCAAGAATAATTTTGAACGCCGTATCGGGATCTGGCCCGCAGGGTTCGACGGTGACGGAGTGATGTACTGTAACCAGGCGTTTGGTGATTATCCGACATATCTGCCGGATGGACCTGAGGATCACCTTAAAAGCAATTTTACGGGATGGATGCTTTTAAATTATAATAAATCCGTATCGGTATCATCCACTCTTGGAGGATATGTCGCAAATAATGCAGTGGATGAAGATATCAGAACATACTGGAGTGCTGTTTCAGCAAGTGAGGGAGAATGGATTCAATCCGACCTGGGAGCTGTTTATTCGGTAAGGGCGATTCAGATAAACTATGCTGATCAGGATGCACAGTTCCTTGGAAAATCGGAAGGAGTATATCATCAATATAAGATCTTCGAATCCAGGGACGGAAAGAAATGGAATCTGCTTGTAGACAAAAGTTTGAACAGAGCTGATGTCCCGCATGACTATGTTGAACTTGAGCAACCTGTCAAGACAAGATACCTGAAGCTTATCAATATAAAGATGCCAACAGGGAAATTCGCAATAAGCGGTTTCAGGGTTTTTGGGAACGGATCAGGTGAGAAACCTGCTCCGGTAACGGGATTTACTGTCCTTCGTACAGAAAAGGATCCGCGCAGCGCTTGGATTAAATGGAACCTGTCTGATAATGCCTATGCTTATAATATTTATTATGGTGCTGAACCCGGAAAACTTTACAATTGTGTTATGGTATACAATACAAATAACTACTGGCTGAAAACAATGGACAGGGACCGGAAATATTATTTCGCAATTGAAGCTATCAATGAGAACGGGACCAGTGAGAAAATTTCAACTTCAAGATAAAATAGTTACTCTCTGATTTTGATTTAATTGGATTTAGGCGTAAATTTATGTTTTTAAGCGGGTGGAGTCAATTTTTGCTGATTTGATGTCGGGAGGATAAACTGTTAAAAAAATTAAAAATTTTATTAAACTAATTATTGCCATATTCTGAAAATAGCTTATCTTCGCACGGATTTTTTAAAAAAATATCGGTTAAAATAACATAATCGGAAATTTCACAAAACAAAGTATTAAAAAAGAAAAAAAATGAAGAACAAAGTTTTTATGGGATTAGCAGCTATTGCAATGGTTGCAGTCCTTTCGAGCTGCGGTAAAAAACCCCAGGCTGAAATTGATGCTGCGAATGCTGCTATTGAAGCTGCCAAGACTGCTGAAGCTGCAGTCTATGTACCTGCTGCATTTGCCGCTGTACAGGATTCATTAAACGCTGTTATGTCAGACATTACAGCTCAGGAATCAAAATTATTCAAGAAGTTCGGTCCTGCAAAAGAAAAACTTGCAAGCATCGTAACTCTTGCAAATAAAGTTGCTGCAGATGCTGGTACCAAGAAAGAAGAAGTTAAAGCTGAAGCCGCTAATCTTCTTACAGGTATCAAGGCAGTTATCGAAGAAAATGGCAAGCTTATCCCGAAACTTCCAAGAGGTAAGGAAGGAGCAGCTGTAATTGAACAGATTAAAGCTGACGTCGCTACTGTTGACTCATCAGTTGTTGAAGCTCAGGGCCTCTTTGACAAAGGTTCTTTCATGGATGCTCTTAACAAGATTAAAGCTGCAAAGGAAAAAGCTGATGGTCTGAATGCAGAAGTTAAGGAAGCTCTTACAAAAGCTAAGATTAAATTCTGATATTAATTAAAGCAAAAAATATTAAAAATCCCCGGGTTCTTCCCGGGGTTTTTTTTAAGACTAGAGGGATGGGAATTAAAAAAGTGTGGAAAAAGGTCATAATATTTGTTGCTTTTATTGCTCTTATACCGCTTGTCATTTATTTCCTTATAAGGTTTACTCCAAAGCCTCCAAAAGAAGAAATGGAGGATGCTAGAATTGCACTTTCGGAAGCTGCTTCTAGCAATGCCGATACATATTCCAGGAACATTTACCGCGAGGCGAAAGATCTGTATGATTCAGCGATGCGGAAGTGGCAGGCAGAAAATAAGCGATTTCTTTACTTCAGGAATTATGATACAGTGACTTATCTGGCAAAACAATCTGAAAAGAAAGCTTTTCAGGCAGCTAAGATCTCACGCAACAACGTGTCAGATCTAAGCATAACTCTTAAACAAAAAATTGATACCCTGAATAAAATTGTCGATAGAATAAATAAACTTTTCGCTGCCTATCCATTATCCTCTGAAGTCAGAAAGAACATCTCAAAGGGAGAAATACTTCTCAACGAATCGAGAGTAGCATATAATAAAGGAGAATATATCCAGACCAGAAGAAAACTTAGTGAGTCGGACAGGCTCCTGACTTCTTCCTATGAAATTGCAACAACCAGTCTTAAAGAGTATTTTACCCGGTATCCTGTTTGGAAAAAATGGGCAGACAATACAATCAGAGAATCGCGTCAAAACCAGACTTATTCAATTATAATCGACAAATATTCAAGAAAATGCGATGTTTATTATGGTGGTATTAAAAAATTTGAGTATACTGTGGAACTTGGAAGAAACTGGGTTGGTGACAAAAGGGTGAAGGGAGATAAGGCCACACCTGAAGGTATGTATAGGATTATCAAGAAGTTCGGAAGCAATAAAACAAAATACCACAAAGCTCTGTTGATTAATTACCCAAACGACGCCGACCTGGATGAATTCAAGCAGGAAATTGCAAAAGGCACTTTACCTAAGTCAGCAAAGATCGGAAACCTGATTGAAATTCACGGTGACGGAGGAAGGGGAATTGACTGGACAGAGGGATGTGTTGCACTCACAAATAATGAGATAGATGAACTATTCAAGGTTGCAAAGGAGGGAACACCGGTAACAATTGTCGGTTCACTGATCAGCCTTGACAAGATCCTGGATTGAAAATAGCTCAAATATGGATATCGAAAATACCGACATATCAAAATCTCAACAAAACGATACAAAGTATCAGAATTTATCCCATAATGGTACATCTGCAACAACAGAGCAACCCTTAAGCATCTGGTATCATAAAATAATTGAGAATAAAAAGCTTGTAAGTATACTCAGGACTGTTCTTATAAGTTCAGGATCAGTCGCTGCAGTGTTATTTGTGATAATATTCATTGTGTACCTTGCTCCAGGATTCCAGGAACTTTCTTCAGGAGGGAAAGATAAAATTATATCTGACAGTGAGTTAAAGAAGGATCAGAATTATAAGAAGCAGATCGCAACGCTCTCAAGGGATGTTCAAAGGCTCTCAAAGAAATATTCTTCATATACTTCCGGCCTGTCGTATGTTGTCATAAACACTACCGACAACAGGTTTTACCTGTACCAGAATAAGAAACTCATAAGGGAAGGTTTCTGCAGTTCAGGAAGCTATACCATGCTTAAGACGGAAGGTGAGAGGAAGTGGATATTCAAAACACCCAAAGGCAAATACTGGATTCAGGGTAAAATCACAGACCCCGTCTGGAAGCGGCCCGACTGGTCATTCGTTGAGGAGGGCTTGCCTATACCATCAGAAGATGATCCTTCAAGGTATGAATATGGAGTGCTGGGCGACTACGCACTTAGTATTGGCGATGGCTACCTGATCCATGGCACACTCTATAAAAGGTTTCTGGGCATGCCGGTTACCCATGGTTGTGTAAGGCTTAATGACGACGATCTTAAGGCAATTTACAATACTCTTAGCATAGGCTCTAAAGTATATATTTTCTGATCACGTAATCATGCAATGGAGAATCAGGGGAACAATTCAAAAAGAGGAGGGAAGATAGTACTAATCATTTTCTCAGCCTTGATTGTCGCTTTTATATTGTATTACACGATTATGCTAATGTCGGCCCCGGCCAGAAAATTATACGAGATCAGGGAAAAATACGGAGTTCAAAAGACCGGAGGAAATACGCCGGCAGAAAAGTTATTAACAGACTCAACATATCTGAGCCTTTATAAGGAGAAGGCATTTCTTCAGTCCAGGATAGCAATGGCGGAATCTGATTCCATTTATCTTACACTTGATATTCCCGACAGCGTTGCAAACCTTGAATTAAGCGGAGTTACCGTTCACCAGGTGAAGCTCAGGGAAATAAAACTCAGCAGAATCCTCCGGGCATCCGACAATTATGCAATTATTTCAATGCTTTCTTCCCCGTTGAATATAGTCAGATATTACGCTACAATTAAAAAGGAACCGCTGATGATCAAAATGGCCCCCAAAGATACATCAGAGTTCAAACCAGATATAATTCCTGATACAACCGACCGTGAACCGGTAAATTACCTGCTGGAAATGGACAACAGCATGAAAATCTATTTTTATCAGGATACAGACACCTCAAAATCAGACAAAAAAGAGTTGTTCTTTTTCAATTCCGCCGACAGGATTAACAGTTGCTTAAATTCCCTGAAAAATGTTGTTCGTGGTAAAGTGCCTGAATACAAGCCATATATAAAGGTATGGCTGCCAAAAGCCGATGCAAAAATCCTTTACAGGGCATTACCCCGGAAAGGGCAGGTAGCTGTTTGTCTGTAATTACTTTTTCCCAAAAAGAAACTTTCGAATCAAAAAAAAATGTAGGTTTGGAGCAGACTCTAAATCAATTCGAACCTCATGGCAAGATTTACAGGAATCCTCGGTATAATTATAATTCTAGGTCTTGCATATCTCTGGTCGAATAACCGGAAAGCTATAAACCTCCGGCTGGTAATTACCGGGCTCATACTTCAGATACTACTTGCAGTTTTTATCCTCAAGGTGCCGATCGGTCAGGACATTTTCGCGTTTCTAGGAAAGGCAATCAATAAGCTTCTAGATTTTTCGCAGCAGGGAGGGCTCTTCGTTTTCGGGGACCTTACAAAGATATCCAGAATATTGCCACCCGAAATTGTAAGCGCCGGAGTCTTCCTGTTCATTCTGATTCCAACGATCATTTTTGTTTGCGTACTCGTGGCCATGGCATATCATATCGGGCTTATGCAGAGGGTCATATCGATTCTTGCACGTTTCGTTCACTGGGCAATGAGAGTGAGCGGGAGTGAAGCACTTTCGAATGTTTCAAGCGCATTTGTAGGCCAGGTTGAAGCCCAGATCATGATAAGGCCATACCTTTCGGGAATGACGATGTCGGAACTTCTTGCTTCCATGACAGGCAGTATGGCCTGCATCGCCGGAGGGGTGATGGCAGTATATATCTCAATGGGAGTACCTGCATCCTATTTACTTGCAGCTAGCCTGATGGCTGCACCCGGGGCATTGGTAATATCAAAAATAGTCTACCCTGAAACCGAGCAATCTGAAACAAAAGGTATAGTGAAGCTGGAAGTAAAGAAACAGCATGCAAACATCATGGATGCGATTTCTCATGGAGCATCAGATGGTATGGCTATATCGATCAATGTCATTGCCATGCTTATCGGAGTAATTGCCCTTGTTGCACTTATCGACGCATTGCTGGGATACTTTGGCCATTTCCTTGCCTGGACAGGCGCTTCTCTTAATTTCATTGGGCTTGATGTCAATAATCTCCGGTTAAAGGATGTATTTGGAGCATTCTTTTCGCTCTTCGCAGTGGTTATGGGTGTTCCACCTTCGGAATCATTAAATGTAGGATCCCTTATGGGTACAAAAATGGTTATCAATGAATTTGTTGCCTACAGTGACCTTTCACCTATGATTCACCAGGGATTGCTGAGCGCAAAATCGATTGCTATTGCGAGCTTTGCCCTGTGTGGATTTGCCAATTTCAGTTCAATCGCAATCCAGCTTGGCGGGATAGGAGTGATGGTCCCCAACCGTAAGGCCGACCTTGCCAAACTGGGATTCAAAGCCATGATATGCGGAACCATGGCTTCATACATTTCGGCTTCACTGGCCGGGATCTTGCTTTAAGGATTGATACAAATAATTCTTATTTTTGCCCCGTCCAAAGAGATGGTCCCGCCTTTGGCGGGATGGTTGAATGCGGCTAAAATTAAATGGAGAGATGGCAGAGTGGTCGAAT
This sequence comes from Bacteroidota bacterium, assembly GCA_030706785.1. Classification (GTDB taxonomy): domain Bacteria; phylum Bacteroidota; class Bacteroidia; order Bacteroidales; family VadinHA17; genus LD21. Next base: position 17,490 of record JAUZNW010000064.1, read on the forward strand.
GCGGCGGTCTCGAAAACCGTTTTCCGCCAATCGGCGGAACGGGGGTTCGAACCCCCCTCTCTCCGCCAAAGCTAAAGAAAATCACACTGACGGAATCGTCAGTGTGATTTTGTTTTTAAGTGACCGAACAAAGCTTGCTTTGTGAAGGTCATGATAAAAACAAAACAATCAGTTTTTCGCAGAAAAACTGAGGTTTGCTTTGGCTTTGAAGCTACCCCAAATGGGGATCAACGAAGTTAATCCTCTGCACGTACTCATCCTCCCAGCCTCCTTCTCTTCCCGCAAGGCGGGATTTCCTCACTTCGTTCGTCAAGCTTCGCAAAGAGGGGCTAAGAAACCAGAAACAATACTAGCTTTTTGAAGGATATGAGAGTAAAATAAACAGAAAACTGAAAGGTTTGCTTTTGCTTTGAAGCTACACCAAATGGGGATCGCGAGTGAAACGAGCAATACCCGGTGGCCCTGGAATCGTGCAGTCTTGCAGTTATGAAGTTTCTGAGCAGGGCTTGATAATCAGGGCACGGATCGCAGATCCGCGCCAGCGGCTGTGGGGA
>JAUZNW010000065.1 GCA_030706785.1 Bacteroidota bacterium
ACTACTTTTATCATCATGTCAAATCGTTTTTTATTAAGAGAGTAATCGAATGAATTTGAAAGGCTGAAGATCCGTTTCCCGACAAGCTGATTAACCAGAACTGCTTTATAAACTGCCGGTTCAGGGGCATGTTGAAGCGCCACCTGGTCGGCAATATACTCATGATTCTGCCTGATAAAACCTGAATAGATCCAGGCAACCGGATTCATCCACTGGAACAGGCGGATCAGTTCAACAAGCATAAGGTCAATCCAGTGTTTCTGATTTACATGTACAAGCTCATGATTCATTATCATCTCCAGCTCAGCTTTATTTACCGAAGGATTTATAAAGACATAACTGAAAAATGAAAACGAACCGCCAACTTCAGGGGATCTCACCAGCCTTGCATTTCTGAAAACATTGCTCCTCGTTCTTTTAATTGTCCTGATCAGTGGATTCAATTGTCTGATGAGCCTGACTGCCAGGAAAATAAATCCGGCTACATAAATAATCAGTAGTATCAACCGGGGATCAAATTGACTGCTATGAGATTGCAGTTGCGGTGAACCACTTGTACCGGCAAGTTCTGTTGACACGTCCCGCGGAAGAGTCGCCAGTGATGGTACCTCAGCTGCATAATGGATTGTAAAAAGAGGGAGCAGGAATGATAACAGGATCCCGGCTACCAGGTATATCCTTTTAATGAAGAAGAATCGCTCATTTCTGAGGAAAAGGAAATATACCAGGGCAAAACCTGTAAGCCATATCACTGACTTTAGCAGGTACAGGGCAAATGCTTCCATTACTTCTTTCTTTTGCTTTTCTTAAGTTCCTTCTTTGTTTCTTCAAGCAGTTCTTCCAGATCCTGAATTGAAAGGTCATTTTCCCTGGCAAAGAATGATGCCAGGGTCGGGAATGAATTGTTGAAGTAACCGCTCATCAGCCTCGAAAGCTGACTTTTTGAATAGTCTTCCTTCGAGATCAGGGGATGGTAAAGGTGGGTATTCCCAAAGGCTTTATGTCCCACGTATCCCTTTTTCTCGAGTATCCTCACAACCGTTGATACAGTGTTACGGGCAGGTTTCGGATTATTGAACCTGTCGCGGATGTCCTTCACTATCCCGGCTTTCATATCCCAGAGGATCTGCATAATTTGTTCTTCGGCTTTGGTAAGGTACATATGTCAGGTTTTTATGTGAACTAGGCTGAAGGCGGCAGGTGGCATGCGACAGGTGGTCCGTGATATTTCTTCCTGTAGCCTGTTGACCAAAGCCTTCAACCCACCAAATATACAACTATTTTTATAGTCATGCAACTATTTTTGAAGAAAAATGACTATTTATTTCGGCGGATGCTATTTTATTAATATTTTAAACACGGGTCACACAGAGTTCTGAAAGGAGTTTCACGGAGTTAAATAATTTTATTGCACGGTGAAACCCCGTCTTTTCTCCGTGGTTAAAGAATAAATTGGATTCCAGATTTTTTAAGCGAATAACAACGTTATCTGTGGGTGATAAAAAATTTCGTTGGACAATTTTTAGTAATTTGCATTTTTAAACATTAAACATCACTCAATATGAAAAAGTATATCCTCACATCGGTTGCGTTCATCGCGGTTTTGATCCTTTCATTTCCTGCTTCAGGTCAGAAACCAAATCAGCTTACAGACAAGGAGAAACAAGAGGGCTGGTTCCTTTTGTTCAATGGCAAGGACTTTACAGGATGGCGCCAGTGCAACGGTACTGAAATGCCAAAAAACTGGACTTTAGAGGATGATGCTATGAAAGTGTTCACCGCCCCCGGCAAGAAGCCCGGAAACGCTTCTGACGGTGATATTATATACGGTGTAAAGAAATTCAGGAATTTCGAGTTGTCAATTGACTGGAAGACGAGTAAAATGGGGAATTCAGGAATTTTTTACAATGTCCGTGAGGTCCCGGGTAAACCCATCTACTATGCGGCTCCTGAGGTTCAGATACTCGATAATGTTGATGCTACCGACAACAAGGTTGACAGCCATCTTGCCGGATCATTATACGACATGCTGCCGGCTGATCCGAAGACTGTGAAACCAACAGGTGAATGGAACACTATCGTGATAAGAGTAAAGGACGGAAAGGTGACACATACCCAGAACGGTGTGAAGGTAGTTGAATACACCCTCTGGACCCCGGAATGGGATGCAATGGTACAGAAAAGCAAATTCAAGAATTTCCCCGGATTTACTGAAGGCATCTCAAAGGAAGGCTATATCGGTCTGCAGGACCACGGATACGATATCTGGTTCAGAAATATAAAGATCAGGGAGCTTTAGGATTTAGTTCTAGTCTCAGGGCTAAATTTGCTGACCACGTACAATTCAACACCAAATTAATCTATATTAGTTGTAGAGATGCCCGATTTGGGCTTCTCTACGATTTTTAATATGTTCATTATCAATTTTATCTTCGTGTCCGCCGAGATCGTCCCGGTAAAAAAGATTCTTACATGATCTCATATCCAATACCTCACATTTATCATATTTAACCGGTTGAAATCGTCCTCCGGACTATTTTTACATCGGCATTAAAACCTGACCATTATTTAGAATCGGTCTGCGTAACAATTCAAATTTTTCCCCGTTTAAAATATGTCAATGGGCAATTATTTTGGTTAATTCATATCAATGAGAAGAATACTGGCCGTACTGTTTCTTGGGCTTAATATGATCATGCTTTCGGCCCAGGATATATACAGAAAGGAAGGTGAGGTAATAAACAATACGGTATCGGGCAGCTGGGAAGGAGTAAATATTCCAAGGGCTGTCCGCACTTCAGTTTCTTTTCTTAACAACTCGGTAACATCAGTAAATTCGAGCGGGTATCTTCTCCAGGCAGGAGATGAGGGACCGATGTCAACCAACAATAACCTCGACGGAGCAGTGATAACCGGTAACAGGTTGTGCTGGAACGGATCAGATGCATCATCGATAACCCATGGTATGTTCATGGGATACAATATTAACTATACAGTAAAATATAACTACCTTGACAAAACCCCTTACGGGATCCTGTTTAAGTCGGGAACTGATGAAGGTTCAAATATGACCTATTCCTCAGGTTATGGAGCTGCGTACAACATAATTAAAAACTCAAAGCTGTCGCTGAGGATGAAGGGAATAAACGGCGTTCAGGTTTACAACAATACCTTCTACACCAATCAGGGATCGGGATCTATAGTGCTGATCGATGCCAACCATGACAGAGCTGTTCCTGCATCTTCAACAGGAGCAAAAATCAAGAACAATATTTTTTATACTGTATACCAGATTCCCAATATTTCGATAGAAAGCGGCTGCCTTACAAATTTCGAAAGTGATTACAACGTGTTCTGGTGTGAGTCAGGAACTCCGGTGTTTTCGGTCGACGGGGTTTCCAAAACATTTTCACAATGGCAGGCTATGGGCTTTGACCAACATTCAGTTGTGGTAAATCCCGGCTTTAATAATACCACCAGTTTTATTCCCTCATCAAGGCTTAACTACGGAACCAATCTCGGAACTGCCTGGCAGACAGGACTGTCACCCTCCGCTGGATGGACAACAGGATCGGCCCCTTCCACAACAAATCAGAACGAGACATGGCAGGTCGGAGCGATCATATATGCTGAACCTGCTCCACCGGTAACCCCTCCTCCGGATCCGGTTTACGTAAGCTCCTCAATAGAGAACGCCACTCCTTCTGTGCTTGAAATGAATTATAACCTTGCACTGGCCAGTATTATTCCAGCTGCCTCAGCTTTTACTATAACTGTAAATTCTTCAGCAAGGAATGTTAATTCAGTAACAATATCCGGCTCAAAGGTCCTTCTGGCAATGGCATCTCCTGTCGTGTACGGGGATGCAATTACAGTTTCATATACAAGGCCGTCATCAAATCCGCTCCAGACACCTGCCGGCGGTTTCGTACAGACAATAGGTGCCCAGACCGTAACCAACAGGGTCAACGCGGTGACCCAGCCTCCGGTCGTTACTCCTAATTCCCCACCGGTTGCGGTAGTAAAGTCACAATCCAGCAGCATTGCAGGTTTTGTTGACGAAATAGATGCTTCCGGAAGCTATGATCCGAATAATGATAATATCACATTTACCTGGACGGTACCTTCAGACTTTTCCGTTTCATCCGTCAATGGTTCGAAGATCCAGTTCCTTTCCCCTGTAGTCTCTTCTCCAAAAAAGGTTGAGTTTGTTCTGACATTAAGCGACGGGAAAACAACCCAGTCTAAGACTGTTCCCCTGGAGATTATTCCGTATAAGCCTGATCTCGAGATAGCCGGCATAAAGAACATTGAGGCTAGCAGCTACCAGCCTCCCTACTATCCTTATAATATCCTCGATGGAAATATAGGCACTCTCTGGGCTGCTGAAGGGGATAACCAGTGGCTAGTCCTGGAGTTAAAGGAGCCTTTTAATATCCAGCATCTGAAAATAGCATTTCAACCCGGACATAAAAAGGAATCCTATTTCGATATACTCGGATCAAATGATAAAGTTACCTGGGATCCTGTGCTGACAAAAACAGCATCATGCGGGTTCTCGGGAGACCTGCAGGTCTTCAAGTTTCCCGAATCAAAAGCCGCTCAGGGATACAAATACGTCAAGCTTGTCGGTCATTCCAATTCGGCAGACAGCTGGAATTATATATCTGAATTCAGGATCTTCGGTTACCGGTACATTGAATATTATGACCTGCCTGTAAAGCTTTATCCGAATCCTGCGCATGAATTCGTCAATATACACATAGATGAAATGTCACTGAAGCCTGATTTTATAAGGATCCTTAACCTGGCAGGTAAAATAATGTATCAGGATAAGATGGACCCTGATATTAAAGAAATTCAGATACCTCTTAATCTGAAACAGGGGATCTATATTGTACAAATAGGATCGGGCGACCTTACCTTGTTCACCCAAAAGCTGGTGGTTAATATCTGAGAAACAGTATTCTCTGACATTCTAGTCTCCACATTCATATTTCGGATTGCGGATTATGGATTTCGCATTTATAATTCCGCAATCTAACATCCGAAATCCGAAATCTCCCTCGTATATTTAAAGAAAAATGGAGGAACAAGAAATGAGAACCTACTGCTTTAATTTAATCAGCCTGATTTTATTATGTCTTTCAGCTAATCAGTTAACTTTCAGCCAGAATATCGGCCTGGTTGATGTCAGGCGTGCCGACCAGGTAATCACGGTAGGCGGCAATGATGCAGATATCCCCGGCTTCACGTCGGAAGCGATTCAGATCGCACTGGATGCCATTAAGGCAAGAAAAGGCGGGACCGTAAAGCTAAATCCGGGCATCTACAACATAATAGGTCCGCTACGCCTGTCGGACAATACCACTTTGACCGGGTCGGGAAAATCAACCATTTTGAAGAAGTGTGACGGCTTCAGGACCAGCTTCATAATTGATGCTGACTGGGGGATGGTAAAGGCAGTGGTGAAGGATGCCAGCGGATTTAAAAAAGGGATGGGGATCCAGCTCTTTGATAAGCAGCATAACTCAGGCTGGGATGTAACAACTGCTGTCATAACTGATATCCAGGATAATACGATTTATTTCGACAACAACACCGTAAATGATTATATCTCCTCTCTAGACGGCACCGTTTCAAATGCCTGTTCAATAATTGAAGCTGTCGGTGTGGAGAATGTCAAAATTGCTGATCTCGCCATCGAGGGAAACAAGACCACAAATGACTACATAAACGGCTGCCGGGGAGGGGGAGTCTATATTCATAGGTCGAGGAATTGCCTTGTTGAGAATGTCAGTATCAACGGGTTCAACGGGGATACCTTCAGCTGGCAGATCACCGAGAACATCACAGTGAGAGGATGTGAAGCCTCAAACGGGAACGGGCTTGGGTTTCATCCTGGTACAGGTTCGGACCATTCGATTGTCGAGAATAATATAAGCCATAATAACCAGGGAGATGGAATCTTCCTGTGCTGGCGGGTACAGAATGGCATCTTCAGGAATAACACCGTCTATTCCAACGGTGACAACGGAATTTCAATCGGCCACAAGGACACAGATAATCTTTTTGAAAATAACCATGTGTATGAGAATGCCCATCACGGAGTACTGTTCCGCAACGAGAATGAACAGAACAGCGGGCATCGTAACACCTTTACGGGCAACATTATTGAGAATAACGGAACTGAAAACGAATCAAGTGGATTCTATATAGGAGGGGAAACACACGATATCAGCATTACTGGCAATACTATACGGTCAGCAGGCAAAGGAAATCAAACCACCGCGATCACCATAGGGCCGAAATCCTCAAAAGTAACAGCTACTGATAACAATATCTCAGGATCAAAAGAAATTTTGAAGGAAAAATAAGGTACTGACAAGATTTTAAAATCCATGATCAGTGTGTTTTCATCATTTCTTCAACGTCCTTCATAGTGAATTTGGTCAGCTGGGTTATTTTTGTATCTTTTCTCAGTGCAGGCGGAACGATCATTATAGCCTGATCCTTATTATCAGCATCCATAAAGAACCAGGCTTTATGTTCCCCGTCGATGCAGCCCCAGTCGGCATTTGTCAGGAAATGTGATCCGGAGGTAAGAAAAATTTCTATTGCCCGTGCACATTCCAGCCTGGTGTTCTCATGAGTGACTTCTATCTTAAATCGTGGCATATGATGCTGATTGATGAAACATTAAATACTACTCCCCTATTTCCAAAATTGGTTCAGGGAACGTTAAAGACCCTCAATTCAATATCTAGTGACTAACAACCGGGGATGTCAAAGGTTCATGTTGATTTAATCCTATTCACTTAGATAGCAAGTATGTTTGAATCTTCTTATGCCAGAATACACGTATAAAACAGAAATATGATCAGAAGACCTCACCCAGGTTTAAAAAAAATCCCCGGGAACCCCTCACACCAAATCCATAATCGATACATAAGTTTGTATCCGAGAATTTGTTAACCTTTATCCGCAGTCCGAATCCTCCACCCGGAATTAAAGGACCCAGATCACTTGAAGGACTTTCCGGGATTGATTCGGCATTTCCAAAGATAACAGCACCCAGCAGGCCGTTTTTTGTCAGTGAAAATCTATACTCTGATTCAATATATATTAAATCTCTTCCTGTATACCTCCCAATAGCATATCCCCGGCCTGTGGCAGAATAATCATCCCAGCCGATACTTGGCAAGTCTAAATAAGGAGGTGTTCCTGAAATAGTAATTTCATTATAACTCCATATGGCGAGTATATTGTCTGAAGAAACTGGAAATTTTAAATAATGTCTGAATTCCATTGATACGGAATTCCAGTTTTTATCACTCCCAAGAAATCTCATGTTAGGCCTGATCTGGATATTCACTAAAGTGCCATTTCTCGGGTTGATGACATTTCTTCTGTTGTCATATAGGATATTTAGAGAAACACCCGATGAAATTGAATGATTACCCTGCTGATATCTGACAAACTGATCCAGTTTATTCCCTATCACTGTGTCTACTTTAATATTCCAGTGATAATCAAGGTTATATCCCATCCCGATAAACAGATTTGCTGCAATTTCCCGGAACACTAATTGATATAGACGAAGGTATGAGTAGTCAATCTGAAGGGGATGAGACATTGTACTCTGGGGACCTAATCCATACGTTTGAGTAGGAAACTTATAATATCGGAAGTCACTGAAAAAATGAAGCTCGGGCTTATCAAGAAAGATATTACTGGTGGTAGTAATCCAGTACTGGTGAAATTGTGAGTAATTCCAGTTTGTAATAATCTTTGACATTTTTCCCCTTTCCGGATCTGGATTAAATGTAGCGCCGGTAGTAATAATACCGGTAAGTCCGGTATGTATTGAATAGTTGAAAGAGGGTATTATAAAAAAGGATAGCCCCTTGCCTCCGGACTGAATAGTGTTTTTACGCAGCTGTCTATTCGTGATACTTTGAAATATATCAAGAATATCTTTTTTCGCATACCGTATGCTGTCCCTTGTTTCTTTTCCTTCAGATTGACCTGAAATTAACTGGAATGAATAAATTGTTATGATTAAAGAAGTAGACCATACTTTATTTACAGGAATCTTCATTCTTCAAGTTAATTGTAGCCCTAAAGATAAGTTTTCATGGATTATTTGTTTATTTTTATGTTGAAAGTAATAGATTACGATAACGTGAAAACCCTGGTTCAATCTTTCTGGACTCTATTAAATATTACTTTACTTGCTTTTTTTACAAACATTTATTCTCTATCTGCCCAGGTCAGCAAAAGGCAGCAAATTCCTATACCTGAAAACATCAATAGCATTTTCCAGACTTCATGCATGCCATGTCATGGAATTAAAGGCGGAAGACTTCCAAAGGGACGGCTCAATTTTTCGAGATGGGCAGGTTATGGAGCTGTTAAAGAAGCTGAAAAGGCGTCATTGATCTGTTCAGTGCTAAGAAAAGGAGCTATGCCTCCAAAGAAGGCCAGAGAATCACATCCTGAGCTTATCCCGTCAAAAGAACAAATAGATATAATCTGTGGATGGGCAGAAACACTGAAACCAAAGAACAGAAAAAAGTAACTATCCAGCAAAGTCAGATCTAGGGCTATAATTTGTCTCCAGGTACCAAAATCCTGATGAAATTCAATTTAAATGCCACTGAAATTCTTTTTCATTCGGATCAATGACTCCTGCGTCCCGTTCAAGTGAATCAGGGATGGCAATTTTGAAATGCGACCTTACCAGTTTTTCCATATCTTTCCTTCGGTCCTGTATCATCTGAACAGCTTCCTCATAAGCATCGCTGTAGGATTTGCCTTCCATCATCAGCTGGCGTTCCTTCATTTCGAGAGCTATTGAATATTCAGTTTCTTCACACGACACCTGCCCGTCAATCCAGATCTCTTTCACAGGTATAAAGTGATATGCCATATCGTTACCGCTGAATCCGAAATCGGGATAAAAATTCTTCCGCACCATATAACCATCCACAATCCATATCGAAATACCATCCCTCACCCCTTCAGGAACTCGATAAACATTATTAAGTTTGATGCTATCAGGAAGATTCCTGATTTCCTTCTTATTATAAGAATCAAGAACCGACACTTTCTTTAACGAAGCTTCATGTGAAACGCATGTTTCCTGATTTCTATGCCTGATGACCTGTTCAAGGGACAGAGACGAATCGTGAGCTGCTTCGTATGTCCATCCGAATTTAGCCATCAGATGCCTCTCATTCAGCTCATGAGCCACAGTAAGATCATATTCTTCACATGAAATGGCATTATCAATCCATATCTCACCTTTCGGATTGAATATGTAGCGCTGTTCGTTGCCACCATACAGGTATTCCTTATAGATTTTCTGCCTTACCCTGTTGCCATCAATTATCCAGATTTTGTAATTGTCTTTCTCTCCGCAGAAATAACGGTATACACCATTTACTTTCCTGGTTGTTCTCCAGTTTATGCATAGGCAACTAATGATGACAATGATTAGAAATGCAGTTTTTTTCATACTGTTAAGATTAAAAGTGATTCATTTCAGACCGCAGATCTTCATTAAATCTTGAAAATTAGATAACTTTAATTGTAACTTGCTATTGCTTGGGAAATCTTTGCCACTTTCTTAAGGGATTTGTGCCTGAGGAAAAGTCCGATCATAACACCAGCAACCAGGATACAGGCCATAATCTCAATTTCATAATCTTCTATTCTTTTCCAGTTTGCTTTAAGAAATGCACCAAAAAAGAATCCCAGAGAACTGAATGCAATATCCCAGAGAATCGTATTTATCAGACTGAAGGTCAAAAACTTTTTCTTCGATATAGAACTCATCCCGATGACAAGCGGGACTGCAGTCCGAAACCCAAAAAGAAACCGGTAACCAAGTAAAACAGGTGTTGGACTTTTATTCAGGAGAGTATCGATTTTTTTTATTTTCTGACGTAATTTAGGTTTGTTCTCTACAAACCGTTTCCCTCTTTTTCTGCCAACGGTGAACCAAATCCAGTCCCACGACTGGGTAGCCGCGAGTGCAATAAACATAACAGCAACAATTTCCAGATAGCCTCTATGCGAGGCAAAAGCAGATGTTGTGAGAGATGTTTCTCCCTCAAAAAAGCAACCCAGGAAAACAACTGAATAAAGCAATATTTTCTTCATCATACATGCTTTTGACATGAAGGCTTTTCAGGTCAGTCAAAGTATCAGTCAGTTTATGAGGCACTTCCCAGTTTGTGACTTTGTGTTGTCCAGACGAGGTTTTGTTCAAGATTGTTTATTCAGATATTCTTTGTATTTTTCTATATGTGAAAAATGCATTTTGCTGAATTCCTTTAATTCTACAGGTTGAAAATACGAAATTAATTTAACTCATTACGGTTATCAGTTTCAGTTTTCAGCAACGCTCTTTCAGGTCATGTTTAGATGATTTTAAGTTTTATTTAATAACTTGCAGATGACCTAAAAGATCCAATATGACTATCAAACAGATAATATCAAAATACAGGTATTCTATCGGCCTGCTATTGCTGTTTGTTCTCATAGAGAATATAGCATGGATAATTGAACCTACCTTTTTTGGCAAACTTCTTGATGCACTTATCGAGCACTTTTATGACCATGAAAAGGTAAGTTTTTTACTGCCTCTGTTTATATGGATCGGAGTTTATCTTGTTAATGTTATCGGAGGATCTCTTCACAGGCTTTTCAGTGGCGGGACATATGCCAGGATGTATGCCGAAGTTGCCACCGGTGTAATCACTGACTCGGAATCACGAGGAGACCAATATTCAAAAATGCTTGTCAGGACTGAACTTGTCAAGGAATACATAACCTTTTTCAAAGACCGGCTTCCTGAGATCCTATGGCAGTTAGCTGCATCGGCAGGAGCCATAATCGCTTTATTCTTCTATGATTACCGGATCGGACTGGTTTGCCTCGCAGTGATATTCCCCGTTGCATATATTAACAACATCAGCCGCAGAAAGGTAACTGGTCTGCAGAAAAATATTCATGACAACCAGGAGGAACTTTACAAACTGATCGAAAACCGCAACACATCTAAAATTCATCAGTTTTTTAATAAGATGATTTTCCCTAAAACAAGGATAGCCAGGTGGAATTCTTTCAGCTTCACCACCGTAAAGGTTTTACTGGTTATAATATTCATTGTCGTATTATTTATTTGTGTGGATGTGGATAATTTCTCTACCGGTAAAATCTATTCAATTGTCGCATACCTGTGGACTTTCATAGGACAAACAGATTATCTGCCTGATCTGATGGAAAGTCTTGGTTCGATCAAAGACCTTAATACGAGGTTTCTGCGGGATAGTGAGTCAAGCCCGGATCAGCAACCGGTCCTTACCGGCTATGATCCCGTGAAAGTTTAAAAATCATATCCTGATTTATCACAATCTTAAAAGTACTGCTGATTCACAGATTAAATAATTGATTATGGCTGATAGTCAATCTTTTGGCTGGCAGAAAATGCTTGATGGTTATCCATGGTTCAGATGTGAAGGCTGTTACCCTGTTGCTGCATATTCTGAATTCATGCCTTCCCCTCTGGTAGGAAGAAAACCTCTGGGTGAAATTGATCATGTTGTTTTTTCTGATGATGATCCTTTCGGATGGCATATAACTGAACGCGAAGAAGAGTATGAGCTTCGCCCGGGGATTGAGCATACAGGACAACAGATTATGAGTAACATAATAAAGCTTGGCAAAGGATTCCCGGAAAATCATATTCATGGACATGGCGGAGCAAATCTGAAGGACAATCCCTATTGGCCTCCTGAATTAGCATTAAAAGCCGGGGTCCTGTCGCATGAAAGATTTGTAACCCTGCTTCCTCTTATGCTCTCGCGTACCCAGGATGATAAAGGAAGAGTAATCTGGTCGCTTTTCGGAAACAGTATCCATGATCCTGAAACACTCTTCTGGAAGAATTTCTACAAATCACCCGGAGTCGAAATCGCTCCTGAAAAATCAATTTCCTTTTTCACTGATATCCTGGCGGATGCATACAATGAGAAATGCACCGACAGCAAAACCCTGCTTGACTCCGGATTCCGGATTTTAACATCAGAAGTTGAGATCCCGGAATGGACTAAACCATTTGTAATCAATGAAAACTCAACACTGGATAAGGTCAGGTACCTGCTGACCTTCAGGCCTTTTAGTGAATTATCATCCTCAATCAGAAAGCTTTATCTGTCAGGCAAATTGTCATTGATCCCGTTTCCCGGCAGTCTTGTGTTCTGGGGTATGCCGGGCTATGAAAAGCTGAAAAAGGAATTCCCTCTTGCCCGTCAGATTCCACTTCTAAACCTCGTGGCACGAAACAGGGGGATTGACGGTTTGAAAGTGGCACAGGCCGGGTGGATTCATGAGCCTCGTCCCGGCATAGAGCACAAGTTCAATGAAGAACTTATTAGCGATACCTTTCACCGTACGCACCGCTGGCAGCGCCTTCACAGGTACCAGGATGAGCTTAATGAGGTGGCCCATAAGGTAAAGCTGATCAAGGTATTATTCAGTACTGAGCCGGATGCTATGGGATTATATGATAAACCATTAGCCCGCAACAGCCATATCTGGGACGACAGATTTGAACTTTTACTCGACGGCCCGAATTCTGACAGGAAAAAGATCATGGAGGCGGAAAAAACGATTCTGGAGGGTGGCCTTTTCGGCTACAGGTTCTTTTATCCGCCAATGCGCGCAGGTGAATATGAAGTATATCTTCACTTGCCATTGATAGGTTATCTCCAAGCAGGTTCAGATGAAGTAAGAATCAGAACTGACCAGCTTAATGGTTATATGACCGGCTACCACAGGAAAGACGAAGATATGAGTCACCCTGTCGGAATGTGGCCACGGTTCCTCAGGCGTGAAATTTACCTTTCTGCCATTAAGGATTTCGAAAATGAATTGGATCATTTCAGCCATCAGACATCCTTAAATATTCTTTCCCTTCTCTATGCCTGGGAGGTGCAAAACAGAAAGCCTTTATCGGGGTCATATGCACGCAGCCTTTTAAACATCGCAAAACAAAAAAGTCTCCAGCTATGGCTTGATGAGCTTCCCTTACATTCTTCAACAAAAGAAGCCGGAACAAAGATGCGCGAAGCTCTGCTTGAGATCATTGAATCCGCGAAGGTGCCGGATCTCCCTGAGGCAATTACCTTTTCAGAAACAGCAACACGGCATTTTGAAGAAAACTGGTGGAATGATATCAGTTATCTTGCCTTTGGCAATTTTATCAATAAAGATAACGCTGATGTTGCCCAGGATAATGCCACTCTTGCGCTTATCCGGAAAAAACAGCGTGACCTGGATAGCCTGGGTGATTACCTTCTCAGCCGACACAGAAGAGCAATAGCAGATGCCGGGATGGAAGGGATTGCCATCTGCGGGGAACTGCCTTTCAAATGGCAGACCGATTTCGAGTTCCCTATGTTTGGTGGATGGACAGGTAATCAGAAAGATGAGATCCATGAAAGGAATATCCTGGTGGTCATACCGGGTAAAAACCGGAAACATGCGGTGGTTTTTGGTGACCACTATGATACCGCGTATATGGAAGACATATACGAGACAGACAGAGGCGGATCAGGAGCGCGGCTGTCAGCTAACGGTGCTGATGACAACTATTCCGCCAGTTCGACTCTTTTACAGGCAGTGCCAATATTCCTGCGGCTATCTAAAGAGGGCAGGCTTGAACGCGATATCTGGATATTACATCTGACCGGAGAGGAATTTCCTTCGGACTGCATGGGAGCAAGGCAATTCGGCCAGTCGCTGGTTGAGAAGAATATCAGGTTGAAAACAGGTAATGAGACATTTACAGACATTTCAGGAACTGAAATAGCCGGAGTATTTATAATGGATATGATCGGTCATAATCGTGACAATGATCAGGACATCTTCCAGATATCACCAGGGAACAGTGCAGCATCACAATATCTCGCATGGCAGGCACATAAGGTAAACCAGATCTGGAACAATGATATCTTAAAATGGAATACGGATCCGGAACGGAGAGAAAGAGGCCGTGGGAAACGTATTACAGGGTCAGAAAATATCCCTGCAATTGCCAGATTTCTTCATCTTGAGGGAGAAGTCCGGACAAAGCATAATCCCTATAGCTCGCTGTTCAACACTGATGCCCAGATCTTTTCGGATCTAGGAGTTCCCGTAGTCCTGTTTATGGAAAACTATGACATCAACAGGAGCGGTTATCATGATACAAAGGATACTCTTGAGAATATTGACCTGGATTACGGAGCTGCACTGGCTGCAATAGCTATTGAGACTGTGGCGCAAATCGCCTGCCAGCATTCAATAGGCTTTTAAACAAAAATGCCTATAAATAAGGGAAATAATTAATTTTGTATTGTAGCGTCAGGATTTAACAGGTAAATCATGAACAGGAACTTAACTACATCCGGAAAAGGCCATACTGTTAAATTTTCCGTAATTATACCTGCCCGAAACGAGGAGGACTATATCGAGGCTTGTATCAAATCAGTAAAATCACAGGATTTTACTGATTATGAAATAATAGTAGTTAATAACAGTAGTTCAGATAAAACAGCTGAGAAGGCGGCAAACCTCGGAGCACGGGTAATTTTTGAACCTTCAATCGGACTGCCCGGGGCAAGGGAAACCGGAAGAAACTCTGCTTCCGGTGATTTAATTGCATACCTCGATGCCGATATGATCATTCCAGTAGCATATCTGTCAGAACTTTACCATGTTTTTAATGAAAATGATAAAGTTGTGGCGGTAACCAATCCATACCTCTTTTACGACGGGAATCATTTCATAAAGTTTCTCGGAAAGCTTTATTTCAAAATATTCTTCCCGTTCTGCAACAAGCTTTTTAAAATATTTAAAACACCAGGAGTTGTTCTGGGCGGAAATTTCGCTGTCCGGAAAAAAACACTTGATGAGATAGGCGGTTTTAACAGAAGTATTAAATTTTATGGTGAGGACATTGAGATTTCAAAGAGAATTTCGAAAAAAGGTAAGATTGTATATTTAGGAAAATTATTTACCCTTTCTTCAGCCAGGAGATTTATGCATGAGGGGATATCTCGGACTTTTATCACATATATGGCTAACTATTTCTCAATGCTCTTTTTTAACCATCCGTTTTCCTTTCCCAGGCCTGCCTTATCACCAAAATTTAAGTCTGTATTAAAATATGCTATTGTTGTTCTCTCCGGGGCAGGGTTATTTCTTTATGGTTTCGTTTCTCCAAAATCCGAAATTTTTGGTCATTCAGTTCACAGCTTAAATTCTGCGGATAAGGTCGTCGCCCTTACTTTTGATGATGGACCGAACAACATATATACTGAACAAATCCTTGGTATTCTGAAAGAAGAGGGTGTAAAAGGGACCTTTTTCCTCATTGGTAAAAATGTTGAAGAGTATCCCCAGATTGCACGGGATGTAGTTGAGCAAGGGAATGAAGTTGGCAATCATAGCTACACACATCCGTGGTGGCTATCCTTTGAATCCAGGAAAGCTCTGACCGGTGAAGTTGAGAAGGCTGAAAAAGCAATCTTCAATGCAACGGGAGTGAAACCGGCTTTATTCCGTCCCCCTCATGGATTTAAAACACCGGGGATGGTGCACACTATTCATAAAATGAATTATAATATAATCACATGGAATGATATGACTACGGATTATTATTCCTGGTCAAAGTCCAAGTCGATCGCAAAAAAAATTATCTCAAGGGCCAGACCCGGTTCAATAATTGTTTTCCATGACGGTCTCAATCTTAATCATAAGGCTAACCGGGAAAATACTGTTGAAGCCTTAAAACTTACTATTGATGAGCTGAAAAAAGAAAACTACAGGTTTGTTTCCCTTGCCTCATTGGGCAACAATTACTCATATTCCTTCAAGGAATGATCCAAGGATCGAACTGGCTTCTTTGCCCCTGTTCTTTGAGAATGGGGCAAGTGCCCTTATAAGCTTTCTGATTGGCATCGACTGCAGCCACACCTTTCCTGTACCGCGCATTGTTGCCAGGAATAGTCCTTCTCCTCCAAAAACCATCGATTTGAGGCTTCCTGTTGTTTCAATGTCAAAGTCAAGTGTTGGTTCGAAAGCAACAACACATCCGGTATCGATCCTCAGGGTCTGATTGTTCAGCTGCCGTTCAATCACAGTCCCGCCAGCATGAATGAAAGCTTTTCCGTCACCCTCAAGTTTCTCAAGGATAAAACCTTCACCGCCCACCAGTCCTGATCCTATTTTCCTGTTCAATGTTACGGTCAGCTTCGTCCCGAAAGCTGCGCAGAGAAATCCGTCTTTCTGAACTATCAGACTGTTCCTGACATCATTTAGATCAACAGGAACGATAGTGCCGGGATAAGGAGCTGCGAAGGCCACCCTGCTCTTCCCGTGACCGCGGTTCGTGAAATGTGTTATGAACAGCGATTCTCCGGTGATCAGTCGCGAACCGGCCGACAGAAGCTTATCCATTAATCCCTGGTTGGGCGAGGATCCGTCACCCATTTTCACTTCAAACGAGATACCCTCTTCCATGTAGACCATTGCTCCGGCCTCAGCGATCACGGTTTCCCCCGGATCGAGTTCAACTTCCACGAATTGAATATCATTCCCGAAAATCTTGTAATCAACATCATGCGACATCATAAGTTAGTTGTTTTACAGTCTGTTAATTGAAAATATATTCGAAATTAATAATATAAAGTTATAAAGCAATTTGCATCAATTAAATGTTATTTTTGCACCTTATAAGGGACGTTAGCTCAGTTGGTTCAGAGCGCTTGCTTGACAGGCAAGAGGTCACTGGTTCGATTCCAGTACGCCCCACAATTTTTGTTTCGCTGCTTATATTTACATCATGTTTTATGTAACCGCTCTGTATTCATTAGAATTCAATAAAATATATATTGGATTTGCATCTGATCCAGAGCAAAGGTTGTCAGCTCATAATTATCCGCTAAATAAATGGTATACTGGTAAATTTCAGCCATGAGCAATGTTATACTCTGAGCGTCACATCGATAAGGCTTCTGCCATTAAACGAGAAAAAGAACAAAAAACTGCTTAAGGCAGAGAATTTATCAAATCACTGATAAAATAACTCTCAGTTGGTTTAGTCCGTCAGCCGGCAGATGAAAGGCAAGAGGTCGACAGTTCTATTTAATAAAAGCCCCCGGAGCTTGTTCCGGGGGCTTGTTTTATTATTTAACGAAGCGACAAGAGGCACAAATTATTTGATCTCTGTAAAATAGTTTACCATACCCTCTGGATTAACTTGTAATACAATTTTCTTTGTCCCCTTAGATAATTCTACAAAGTAATTGTCTGCATCTTCAAATTGTGTACCATAAAGTATCATATCAGTATCAACTTTTTCATTATCGTCAAAGAAAACAATTACTGGATTAATTGAATAGTCTTTGTACTTGGATTTGATTTCCTTCTGACCATTAGCCGGTATATCGGCAAATGTTACATGGGAGGTTGTCCCCACAAAGTTACCTTCATCATCAAAAAAGGCTTTCATTTCTTTGCCATTTTTGGTAAATGTTGCCTCATCGAAATAAGCGGATTTTTCCCATTTAACGTTCGTGATATTACCAAACTCACTATTAAAGTTGTTCTTGGAAACAATATTTATGTCTTTCCCCGCAAGCTTTTTAAGAGGGACCGTTGCTTTCTTTGTGGCTTGTCCCATAACCATGGACACAGCGAACAGGAATGTCATTGATAAAACAGCTACTTTTTTCATAACTAAAATTTTTAAGTTCTCGATAATTAAATTGACTTTTAACTAAATATATTCTAATGCTTGATAAAGACAACCTGATA
>JAUZNW010000066.1 GCA_030706785.1 Bacteroidota bacterium
CTCGTTTCACTCGCGATCCACATTTAGGGTAGCTTCAAAGCCAAAGCAAACCACAGTTTTTCTGCGAAAAACTGATTGTTTTGTTTTTGTCATGACCTTCACAAAGCAAGCTTTGTTCGGTCATTTAAAAACAAAACTATCCGCCGGCTGGCGGATAGTTTGCTTTGGCTTTGGCGGAGAGAGGGGGATTCGAACCCCCGGTACAGTTTCCCATACGGCAGTTTAGCAAACTGCTGGTTTAAGCCACTCACCCATCTCTCCATTGTCCTCTGTAGCTTTAGCGAAGAAGGACTTTATATTTCTTTCCCTTTGTCGCGGGCGCGACAAAAATAGGAAAACAAGCATAAAGTGCAAAATATTAACTTACTTATTTCAAACCTTTAAGAAGTCCCGTAACAAGTTTGAAATTCTCCAGAGTCTCCTCATCAAAGTCCTTGATGTTTAGCTGTCCGGTCTTGACATTGCTGAGGAAGCGGCTTAAAACGAAATTCCTTGGTATTTCCCTTTCGGTGATGTAAACGGAATTGGCAACAGTGATCCCTTCCCGTGTATTAAGGATATGATTTTTAAAATCGAGGGTCGACAATAAATCCTCAGCATTCTGGAACGTTTCCGGAAGCTTTATGATAAGCTCATTCCCGCCGCTTTCGGTCTTGAATACTGTTTTTCTGAGGGCCTCACCTATCTGGTTCTCATGATCATTCTCAAACAGCAGTACTCCGAATTCCATTCCCCATCCAAGCAGAATATTGCATAAAAGCGGGATCGATGACACGTCTGTTGAAGGTATCAGGTTGATGTTTCCTTTAAAGCCTGTCAGATGAATAATTGCCATCAGAAGATAAAAAGTTCCTATATCGTTGACAATGAGATTGAATCGTATTGAAGAAAATCCCTCCTTGGTGATCGGGTTACCGAGAATACTTTGCAGTGGCGTCAGAGTATCCGGAGTGGCGGATGACAGGCTCAGAGGATCAAGTATTCGGGTCGTGCTTTTGAAGCTGTCGATCTCATCACGCTGGACTGCCAGGATCCGGTGCAGCTTGTTAATCTCGACCAGGTGAGGGGAGTGTGTCGTGTATATTATCTGGATCTTCTGGCTTATGTCTTCGAAAACCTTCAGTACATCTTCCTGCGCTCTTGCATGAAGGCTGACCCCCGGTTCATCAACAAGAAGCACCATCGGCTTCCTGCAATCACATGCGGATGCTTTCAGTTCCATATAAAACGAAAGAAACCATCTTACTCCCCTGCTCCGCTGTTTTGGATAAAGACGTTCTTCCTCGTCCTTGATCCAGAACTCAAGGTAGGGCTTCCCTGCTTTTCCGGGAACAGCTGAATTGTAATGATCCAGCTCAAACTGAATATTGATCTTATTGTTATGACCTATCGACTGCTGCCAGAAGTCCTGAAAATTTCTGGTAAGTGAATGATTCAGATTTTCAATCTTCTGCTTGAGGATCCTGCTTGAAGGCTGCTCAAAAAATGTAAAATCAAGCTGTGCAAGAGTAAGGAAATTCCTGGCAGCTTTATATCCTTCCACCTGTTCGTTGCCGGTAACAATATCAGCAAGATCAATACGGTTCGGCAGTAGGCTGCCAAAATCCTCGAACATCTCAATGCAGGGGCAATACTCAAAATACTTCTTCCCCAGTATCCTGCTGTTAAGATTTGACTTATATGCGCTTATCGTATTATCTACCTTTCTTGCTGCCTGTTCCTCAGTCAGTCCTTCCATCAGGTTGCCTGAAAAAGCAATATGCCTGCTCAGTTCGTCGACCTTCTGCTCCTTATCAGCACGTGTCTTCCTGAAATCACTTAGAATATTGTTCCATTCAAGATCTTCACCATTATCAACATGCCTCATCAGTAACGTCATCTTCTGATGCCTTTCTTCCAGCTTGACCGCCAGCTTTGCCAGATGATTATCAAGGGCTGAACACCTTTCTTCAAGCCTTAACCATGTTTCACCTGCTTTGCTCAGGACCGAGTTCCTGGAAAGCTCTTTCTTTGCTTCTTCTTCCTTCTTTTTCAGAATATTCAGCTGGTTCTTCAGGACGTGATAATCCGACCCCGGAGATGAGGTCAGATCTACTGCTTTTTTACCGAAGAGGCTGAAACCTTTGCGGTTTCCTTTTGCTTCTGCAACCTTTTCCTTTATTGTTGTTATTTGGGAGCCGAGAGATCCCAGCTCTGCATCCAGTCCGTTAATGCGGCTTACCTCCTGCTGCAGTTTCACCTTTACATCCTCCAGGTAAAGCTTCCATGCATCTTCAAGGGAATCAAGATACTCGCTGATCTTCCCGCTTATCGTAACCTCCGAAGAGAGATCTGCTATCCATTTCCTGGTCAACTCAAGCTGGGTCAGCCCCGACAGAAGTTCCTTCAGCTCAGTCCCCGGATTCTCGGTAACTTCAAGAAGCCAACCTTCAGGTATGCTGAATCTGCAGCTTATTTCAGGAAGGGACAAATCGCTTCTCAGGACATCTTCGGAAATGGCACCGGAATAAAACGCCCGCAATGCTTCAAGTATTGAAGTCTTTCCCGATTCATTCTGTCCGATCAGACAGGTAACATTATCCGGTGAGAGGTTTTGCCAGGAGGTGTCGACTATCGACCTGAAATTTTTGATTCTGAAAGCTATAAGCCTCATACTTATCGAAGGTTACACCTGAAATCCAAAAACGAGAACATCGTCATTTTGTTGTGATCTCCCCTTCCATTCTTTAAAAGTGTATTCAAGGCATTCCCTCTGGGAAGCCATTGACAAACCCGTAACTGAGAGTAGTGTCTGCTTGAACTGCTTGTATTTGAATTTCTTGTCAGTAGCTCCGCCAAACTGGTCAGCAAAGCCGTCCGAAAAGAGGTAAAATGAATCACCAGACTTCGTGTCAATTATGGAGTTGGTGAACGGCTGCTCGGCCAAAGCCCCTATACCAATTGTCATCTTGTCAGGCCTGAATTCCACAAGCTCTCCGTCCCTTATCCTTATAAGCGGCCTGTTTGCGCCAGCGTACTGAAGGGCGCGTGATCCATTTTCAATGATACAGATCCCTATGTCGATGCTATCTTTGGTCTCAGCTCTTTCACCTGTCTGATTAAGCGCCTTCATGATCTTTTCCCTCATAATGTTCAGCACCCTGTTCGCTTTAATTGTAACCTTTGACTGCAGGATCTCATTCAGAAAACTGATTCCGAGAATGCTGAGAAGAGCTCCCGGCACTCCATGTCCCGTACAATCACCAGCTGCAATGCAGGTAAACTGACGGTTTGAAAGTGTGTAATAAAAATCCCCGCTTACAATATCCCTTGGGAGGAAAAGTATAAAGAAATCACGCAGAACGCCCTTAAGTATATAAGGATCAGGCATCAAGGCGTGCTGGATTAGACCTGCGTACCTCAGACTGGCCAAATGATCTTCGACCACCTGATAATCCACTTCAAGAAGATCTTCAGGCTTCTCTTGATTGTATTGAACCATCAATCTATTTTATCAAACAGACTTTCTAATAAACTGATTTTTACCTGAGAATATTGTGGAGAAGGCCATTTATCGTGCGGTTCTTTCGAGCAGCACAACGTTCTCAACATGATGGGTTTGTGGGAACATATCGACAGGCTGAATCCTGATGACTTTGTAACTACCTGACATTAAAAGTATATCACGTGCCTGGGTTGCCGGATTACAGCTTATATAGACTATTTTTTCGGGCGAGGCTGAGACAATTGCCTTGACAACATCAGGATGCATCCCCGCCCTTGGCGGATCAGTGATAATAACATCAGGCTTTCCGTTCTCACTGATAAAACTTTCGTTCAGTACCGATTTTATATCACCTGCAAAGAACTGCGTATTCTTTATATTATTTATCTCTGAATTTATCTGTGCATCTCTTACTGATTCCTCAATGTATTCGATGCCTATGACTTTTATGACCGAGCCGGCAACTAAATTTGCGATTGTACCTGTTCCCGTATAGAGGTCATAAACTATCTCATTTCCCCTCAGCCCTGCAAATTCCTCTCCAACCTTGTATAGTTTAATTGATTGCCTCGTGTTTGTCTGATAAAATGATTTCGGACCTATCCTGAATTTAAGCCCCTCCATTTCTTCAATCAGGTGATCCTCACCTTTGAACAGCACCGGCTCCTGGTCAGCAAGCGAATCGTTCTGCTTCTTATTGATAACATACATCAGCGAATGGATTTCCGGGAACTCTTCCACAAGAAAACTGAGCAGACCTTTAATCCTCTCAGGCTCATCAAGGAAGAAAACAACTATAACCATTAATTTGCCTTCACTGGTATTCCGTATAATAAGGTTGCGCAGGAATCCGCTTTGCTGCCTGATATCGAAGAAAGAGAGCGATTTTTTGTGCGCATATCTCCTGACGGCATCCCTGATAGCATTTGAAGGATCGGGCTGAAGGTGACATTCCCTGATGTCCAGCACCTTATCAAACTGTCCCGGGATGTGAAAACCCAGGGCATCCTCCTTTACAAGATCAGGATCGGAGGCATATTCCTCTTTTGTCATCCACTTCCTTGCGGAGAAAGTATATTCCAGCTTGTTGCGGTAGAAATAGATCTCTGACGAGGCGATTATGGGACTTATTTCCGGCAGTTCAATTTTGCCTATTCTTTTCAGATTATCATTTACCTGTTTCTCCTTATGGTAAAGCTGAAGATCATATGGAAGATGCTGCCACCTGCAACCGCCGCATACTCCGAAGTGAAAGCACCGCGGCTTTATCCTGTCGGCAGAGTATTCATGGAAACGTAAAACGATACCTTCCATGTATTTTCTCCTCTTTTTGGTTACCTGGATGTCAACGATATCTCCGGGTATAAGCATGGGGACAAAGACAACCATGTTGTCAACCCGTGCAACTGCTTTTCCTTCAGAGCCGATGTCTGTGATTTTAACTCTTTCAAGCAGAGGCAGAGTCTTCTTCCGTCCCATATTCAGATTTCCCCCTTTCTTATATTCAATCAATTGGCATGAACCCCAGAGCAAGCTCTGGACTCTAATTCGGTATAAGCACCGAGGAACCGAACCGCCTGCTGGCGGTGAGCTCGGCGAAGCCAATTAAACATAATCATCGCGTCCGCCGTATGCGTGTCGCCGAAGCTTCAGCGGAGGCACAAGCTTTACGCGAATGCGGATTAAAGGTTCCTGATAAACAGTAACCCTTTCACTATTGCAGGGACCACCGCATCGCCGTGATCAAGACCAGGCAATATCTCCTTCTTGCATATTTCAGCTGACGTGCCGGCCTGAATCATATCCGAGTAAATATTTTCAGTTGTTATCGGATTCACGGAGGTATCTCCGCCTCCGTGTATGAATAAAACAGGTACGGATGTTTTCCATGCAGATATACTGTTTGCAGCAAGGCCTTCACGAACTGAGGAATATTTGTTGTCCGTTAAAAATCCTGAAAGGAAATCAGCCGTGAAAAGATCCGGGATAGAGGTGGTGAGCTGGCTGTTTATCTGATCAGATCCGAGTGTTCCGGTATACAATGAACCCAGCCTTGAGGCATAAGGCTCTTTGAATATATCACTGACCGGATTTGTGAACTGGTTATAAACTGAATACGCATCGACAATATAGCCTATATAAACCGGCATAGGGTAAGTGCTTGTCGTTGTCATTCCGGAGAAGAGCAAAGTGAGGCTATATGGTCCTGCACCACAGACACTTCCCTTAAGATCAAAATCATTTGAACGGTTCTGCTCAATATCCTTGTGAAGTGCGAGGGTCGCCCAGCCTCCCTGAGAATATCCAATAAGATACAAGTCCTTTTCTGCTTCAACTCCTTGTATTTCGCCTAGCAGCATTTCCTTTACCGCATACAGCATATCGGTTGTTGATCTGACTGTAGGCTCTGCAATCAGGTATGGGTGTGGAATATCCGCTGATTCACCGAACCCCGGATAATCGGGGATGACAACTATATATCCCATTGAAGCAACAAATTCTACAAACTGGTACATCAGGTTAAGGGGATACTCACTCGGAGCTGAACTGTTCAGCGTATTGGTCCCGTTCTGAAAACAAATGACTGGATATTTACCTCCGGAAGACGGCGTGCAAACAAGCCCTGAAGCATTTATATCATCATTAAACACTTTTGTCCTGTAAACAATCTTATAAACGTTGACGTCACCTGACAGGTAAGAAGTCAGATCGTTCAGTTCCGGGTATTCAGGCGCTGCAAAATTCAGAAGAGCGCTAATATATGCTTCTGAATGAGTAACAGCAAGTTCTTTTGAAATGAAATATTTGTAATTCCCTCCTTCATCCTTCCGGCAGGATGTGAAAGAAGCAAGAACAACCAGGGCAATCAGTGCCGGTTTCAGCCAGTATCTGATGATATTCATGAGGCAAAGATACCTTTTTGCTAGACACACTGACCTTAGCAGGCTTGCCTGTTTTTCCTATCTTTGCGGTAATTTTTATCAAATGGTTTCGGTCCGCGACTTATCTGTTTCGTTTGGGAGTTTTGATCTTCTGACAAGTATCTCATTTCTGATCAATGATCAGGACAGGATAGGTCTTACCGGAAAAAACGGGGCCGGGAAATCGACACTTCTCAAGATTATAGCAGGATTGATCAGTCCTACATCGGGTTCGATTGATATGTCAAAGGAAGTTACGATCGGATATCTCCCGCAGCAGATGGAGGTTAGTGACACAACAACCATACTTAATGAAACCCTTAATGCCTTCTCCGGACTTATAAATCTTTCCGGTGAAATTGAAAGGATTTCAGATGAAATTGCCCGAAGGGATGATTACCATTCGCCGGAATACCTTAAGCTGTGTGACCATCTTACCGAGACCGAGGAAAGGTTCAGGATACTCGGCGGGGAAAGCTATATGGCCGAGACCGAACAAACACTGATAGGACTCGGATTTGAAAGAAAAGACTTTAACAGGCCGACACGCGAGCTCAGCGGCGGTTGGAGGATGAGGATAGAACTGGCAAAACTGATCCTTATGAAACCTTCACTATTCCTGCTTGATGAGCCGACAAACCATCTTGATATTGAGTCGATCGAGTGGATTGAATCATTCCTCACAAGCTATCGGGGTGCAGTAATGATGGTCTCGCACGACCGCGCTTTTCTAGACAATATCACAAAACGGACGATAGAAATTTCAGTGGGCAGGATATACGATTATAAAGTGCCGTGGTCACAATATATTGTACTGAGAGCTGAGCGCAGGGCACAGCAGATGGCCGCTTACCGTAACCAGCAGAAAATGATCGGTGACGCAGAGAAATTCATTGAAAGGTTCAGGTATAAGGCAACCAAGGCCGTGCAGGTCCAGTCGAGGATAAAACAGCTCGACAAAATTGAAAGGATCGAGATCGATGAAGAGGATTTCAGTGAAATAAATCTGCGGTTCCCTCCTGCTCCGCGTTCCGGCACTATTGTCGTTGAATGTGAAAACCTTTCAAAGGCTTATGGCAGGCATACCGTTCTAAACCATGTAGGCCTTACAATTACACGGGGCGAGAAGGTGGCCTTTGTCGGGCGGAATGGAGAGGGAAAGACTACGCTGGCAAGGATTATCGTCGGTGAACTTGATCACATAGGACAGCTGAAGATTGGTCATAATGTAAAGACCGGATACTTTGCACAGAACCAGGATGAACTCCTGGATGAAAACCTTACAGTATTCCAGACAATTGACTATGTAGCAAAAGGCGAGATACGTCTGAAGATGAGGGATATGCTTGGTGCTTTCCTGTTCAGAGGCGAGGATGTCGATAAGAAAGTGAAAGTCCTTTCAGGAGGTGAGAGATCGAGGCTCGCACTGGTTAAGCTTCTGCTGGAGCCCTTTAATCTTCTTGTCCTTGATGAACCTACGAATCACCTCGATATGCGGTCGAAAGATATCCTGAAGCAGGCACTTGCTAAATATGATGGCACGTTAATTGTTGTTTCTCATGACAGGGATTTTCTCAATGACCTGGTAACAAAGGTCTTTGAATTCCGGCATACCAGAATCAAGGAGAATATCGGCGGTATTTACGACTTTCTAAGGAAGAAGAAACTCGCCAACCTCAGGGAAATTGAAATAAAGGACAGGTTCGTTAAAGAGGTCAGAAAGGAAGACACTTCCAATAAACAGAAATACCTCGAAAGGAAGGAGAATGAAAGAACCCTCCGTAAGCTGCGAAGGAAGCTCGAAAATTCCGAAAACGGGATAAAGGAGATGGAAGATGAACTAAGAAGGATTGAAGTGGAACTTATGGTTAACACCGATCCATCAGAAACCGAGGAGTTCTATAAAAGGTACGAGGAACTGAAGAAGAAGCTTAATGAGGAAATGGACAACTGGGCAGTATCCTCACATGAGTATGAAGAATTTTTAAAACTAACTACTGAGAATGGATCTCCTGGCGCTTGAGAAAGAATACCCGATCCATGTTTATGAAACTGGTCCTGATGGTAAATTAAGCCTATATTCTTTGTTTGATTTCTTCCAGGACATAGCTTCTGATCACGCTGTGAAGCTTGGCTATGGAAGGGACGACCTCCTCCGGTATAACAATTTCTGGGTACTATCAAGGATATACGCCGAAATTGACCAATGGCCGGAATGGGGAAATACAATTACAGTAAAAACATGGCCCAGGGGAACTGAAAAACTGTTCGCTTTGAGAGATTTTGAAGTCTGGTCACCGGATGGGAAAATATTGGCCCGTGCAACATCATCATGGCTCATCATCGACATGACAAGCCGACGGATACAAAGACCCGACGATACGCTGAGCAGTTACAGATCATTTATTAACAGGGCAGGCACTCTTCCAAGGAACGCTATGAAGCTTGAACCGGCATCTCCTGACGGACATTCGGCCAGGGAGTTAAATGTCAGGATAAGCGACCTTGATGTTAATTTGCATACAAATAATGTCAGGTATCTCAAATGGGTAACTGATAGTTATGATCTCGATTTCGTAATGAAAAACACACCATATTCGGCTGAAATAAACTATCTTGCCGAATCACGCTTTAATGATAATATAAGGATAAGGATATCAGAAGAAAAGGGTACTGAAAAAACCTTTAATCATTCCATTTTCAGGATCAGTGATGAAACCGAATTGTGCAGGATCAGGATCAAATGGAAAAACAATCATATTAAACAATCATAAAATCAGGAAAATGAACCGGGTCAGATCTTACAGAAATTTGAGCGTCTGGATATTTGCGGTATTGATTGGCGCAGGACTAATTTCCTGTCAGACAACAAAGAAAGTCACAATTGACTCCAAGGATCTTTCATATCTCTATAATCCAACGAAGGTTTCACTTAAGCCGCGTTTCACGATATTGAATCAGAGCGAAGCGGAATCAGTTCTGGCCGTCAAATTCTTTACAATTGACCTCTTTTTCTCGGAAGCAAATCCCAGGGGCCTACCGATGGCACAGCTTCTGGTTTCGGTAAAATTGTACAACACTACCAATGAGAGGATCCTTGCAGATACAGCATCGATGAATATGAATATTATTAAAGAGCAATCACGGCAGGAATATGCTTATAAGATCCCGCTCAAAGTGGAACCTGCTTCAAAATATGTTGCTGAGGTCAAGATACTCGACCGGTTGCGGCTTGAGATAGTTCAGGCGTTCATACCTTTCAATACCCTGTCTGAAACTAACAAGTACAATTTTATTGCAAGGGGGAATTTTAACAGGAACGAGCTGTTCAATCCGATCATTAAGGCAAATGAATATGTCAACCTCCTTTACCAGCGTAAACCGGTTGACACCCTGTATGTTTCGTTTTATAAGCCATTTAGTGAAGTGCCATACCCTCCATCCATGCTTCTGCCGGAAAAGGTGATAGATTATGATCCTGATACAGTTGTCTCTCTTCCGTATTCAGATACACTGCCGATAATGTTCCCCAATGAAGGTATGTATTTTTGCAGTGTTACAAAGGATCTTAATGAAGGATTCACTTTTTTTAATTTCGGGCCATCCTTCCCGACAATGACAAAACCTGAGGAAATGATCAAGCCGTTAGCATACCTGGCTACAGAAGATGAGATGAATGCAATGCTTTCCTCTCCCAAACCAAAGATGGCTCTTGATGAATTCTGGATTAAATGCGGAGGGAATGTTGAAAAATCGAGGGAGCTGATACGCATTTTCTATACAAGGATCCTTTATTCAAATTATTATTTCACATCCTTCAAGGAAGGATGGAGGACAGAGAGGGGCATGATATATACTATTTACGGGCCACCGGATAAAGTATATAAAAATGCTGATGGTGAAAACTGGGGTTACAGAAGGCCGGTGATCAAATCATCATGGGGAGGGAGGATCCATCTTAAAGAGCAATACCTCTGGTTCAACTTCAGGGCAAGGGAAGACAGATTTTCCGATAATGATTTTTTCCTGAATCGCAGTGAAGCACTTGTAACCTACTGGGACAAAGCGATTGCGAGCTGGCGAAAAGGAATTGTTTTCCGTCTGGATAATCCCGAAGACCTGTAAAGCCAATGCTGAAGGAGAGCGATTGCATTTATGGTCTCAGGCCGGTGATTGAGGCTGTCAGAGCAGGAAAGCAGATTGACAGGCTCCTCATCAGGCAGGGATTGCAGGGTGCACTTTACCACGAGCTCATGACGGAAGTCAGGAAGCACAATGTTCCCTACCAGATAGTCCCTCTTGAAAGGATCGAGCTCGTAACAAGAAAGAATCACCAAGGAGTTCTTGCCTGGTTGTCGCTTATCGAATTTCAGTCAATATCAAATATTCTTCCCGGAATCTTTGAAAAGGGTGAGAACCCGCTGATAATTGTCCTTGATGGTGTTTCCGATGTCAGGAACTTCGGGGCTATCGTAAGGAGCGCCAGCTGCCTCGGGGCACATGCAATCATCATCCCTGAAAAAGGATCGGCAAGAATTACCGCAGATGCAATAAAGACATCAGCCGGAGCCCTTCACTCATTCACGGTTTGCAGGGAAAAGAGCCTGGTCAGAACGATTACCTACCTTAAAGAATCCGGACTTAAGGTCTTTTCGGCTGATGAAAAGTCAGGTTCTGAAATATCACAGTTGCCTCTGGATGGGCCGCTGGCTCTGATAATGGGTTCGGAAGATAAAGGAATCAGCCGCGATCTGGCGGTGCTTTCTGATTACAGTGCAAGGATCCTGGTTAGCGGGAATATAGCATCTCTTAATGTTTCGGTTGCTGCCGGAATTATTCTTTACGAGATATCAAGACAGCGTGCATCCTTGTCAGCTGATAATGCTTAGTATCCTCTGATCAAGTTGTGCCTGGTCGGCGGCAAAAGATGCGAGACCAGCAAGATTCAGCAGGGTATCAGGTGCAATTTTACCTTCTTTGATTTTCTGGGCCCACTTCGAGTAAACAGGAACTTTTCCGTCTTCCATTAAGGTTTTCTTTTCTTCCCTCGAAAGTACAGGGAACATATCACTGCATCCTTCATCCTGGGCAATCCTCACCAGCTCAGTTCCCGATTGGGGAACCTTCCCGGCAAGACGGTCTGCCAGGCTGAGCACACTGTCATTGACCTCCCAGAATTTCTCTATTTTGGCATCTTTTGCTGAAGGATAAATACTTGCATCATAATTTTCATGGGTCCTGCTTGAAAATTTTCCTTTAAGCGATTTCCTTCCTGCAGCCGCTACCTTTGGTGGAATTGTAAAGACATCTGTACCGGCGAGAAGTTCAAGCTGCTGGTAATTCCTGAGGCTCGCAGCTATAAGTTTAGATTGCCATGGGTTCCTGGCAGAAAAGCCTGTCACCCAGTTCTGGGTTGCAATGACAGTTTTTTCCCCGGCCCCGGATCCATCACCGAGTTTATTATCCATCATGAAGGCACCTATCCTTCCCAGGAATACATTCTGGTAATCGGGACGGGAAATTCTTGTTACAAGTATGTTTTGCCGTGCGCTGAACTCAAGTGTGACATTGACCCTGATGCCTGTGTCTTTAAGCCTCCTGGCTCCAATCAGACCCTCCGCTGTATAAGGCACCTTGATAATAAACCGGTCGGGACTTATTTCATGATACCTTTTCCCATAGTATTCTATTGCCTTGATATCATGGGCGGTATCGGTATGGAGCTCAACACTTACATCCCCTCCGAATTTTGCAGCCAGTCTCAGTCCATGCATTGAATTCAGCATAAAGGCGATCTCCTTGACACGCTCTTCAAGGGGAAGCTGAGCTACTATATGCTTGGCCTCTGAAATGAACACGTCATAAATTCCCTTCTGTATCTCATTGTTCAGCAATGTGTTATTTGTTGTCAGGGCGCTCATTTCGGAGGACCAGTTTGCTTCGGCTTCATCAATATCACCAGTGTCCAGCCAGATCTCTGTACCGGCGTTCCTGAGCGACTGCCAGAAAGTGTCCTTTTTACCGTTCAGATGTCTTTCGCTGAGATTTTTCCAGATGTAGTCGCTAATGCGTGTGTTAAGATCAGCCATTGAAAAAAAATTTTATATTAAACATACATTGATTCATTTTGTTGCAGTAATCCTCAGAAAGTCATCACCTGCCGGAGGCCGGAATACTCTGAGATCAAACTGGCCGGGAACAGCTATCTGATGTTCATAGATGATCGGTCGACCCTTTTCTTGTCAGCCTTAAGTCAAAGCAGATGCTGCTCAAAAACCATGTCTAATAAACCGACAGCAAAATTATACAAATTATTCATCCGTATTGCTGATTATTTTTAGCTTTACAGACATGTACCAAAATAGAGACTTATGAAATTCATTTCAATACAGGCGATCCTGTTACTATCAGTTAATACTCTCGCCCAGAACACTTTTGACAGGTATTTCACCGATAAGGTCTTGAGATTTGATTTCATGCTCGCCGGCAACAGTCAGAAGACCGTTGTTTACCCCGTCGGGATGAAGCAGGAACCCTACTGGGCCGGTTCGGAGAATACTCTGATAGATCCTTTCAACTATGGAAACTTTAAATATGAACTATTTGATTCAGCAGACAATGACCTTATCTATTCACGGGGATTCTGCACTCTTTTCCAGGAATGGCAAACCACTGATGAGGCGAAGAATATTGAGCGTAGCTTTCACGAGGTGGCAACAATGCCATTTCCGAAAAACAAGGTCCGTTTTGTCCTGAGCATAAGGGAACATAATGGTTCATTTTCAAAACTATACGCGACTGACATAGATCCAGCTGATTACTATATAAAAAAAGAAAGAACAACGGATGCCGTTGTAACAAAAATTCATGATGCAGGAGATCCCCACCATTGCGTCGATCTGGCATTTATCGCAGAAGGATATAAAGCTGATGAGATGAATAAGTTCAGGGAAGATGTAAGAAAGATGACGGATGTGCTGTTTGCTGAGGCTCCGTTCAACAGTTACAGGGACAAGATCAATATCTGGGCTGTGGAAGCCGTTTCGGAGGACTCGGGTACTGATATCCCCGGGGAGAACATCTATGAGAATACAGTACTTAACTCAAGCTTTTATACTTTCGGCACAGACAGGTACCTGACTACCCAGGATATTAACTCAGTGAACAATATGGCGGCTGCTGCCCCTCATGATCATATTATTGTTCTTATAAACAGCACCAGATACGGAGGCGGAGGCGTATACAATTATTATACAGGTACCACTGCCGGAAATGTTCTTTCCCCGAAAGTCTTCATTCATGAACTGGGCCACGGATTTGCAGGACTAGCCGATGAGTATTATTCAAGCTCGGTTGCCTATGATGAATTTTATCCGCTTAATGTCGAGCCGTGGGAACCGAACATTACAACAATGGTAGATTTTGGTTCCAAATGGAAAAACATGATTCCCAAAGGGATACCTGTGCCTACTCCTGCAGAGGATAAATACAGTAATGTGACCGGTTTATTTGAGGGTGGAGGTTATTCCGCGAAAGGCATTTACAGGCCCGAGATCGATTGCCGGATGAAAAGCAACGGAAGTAAAGGCTATTGCTCGGTATGCCGTGAAGCAGTAAGGAAAATGATCGAATTCTATACCAGGTAAACCGGAACTCTCAGTCAAACTCTGTGCCTTCCGGTGTGGTTTACCTCCTGCCCCTTAAAGGGGGTAAAAAGTTCCTTTGAAAGGCCCAAAAAGGACGCTAATAAGGCGCAAAGCACGCAAAGCCGGAATGAAAACACTGCCATTTTGCGTACTTTGCGATATTTTCTTTGCGCCCTCTGCGGTTAATGGACTTAGGAACTACTTCTTTCTGTCAAACAGATAGAACAGCACCAGGCTCAGACCGCCGAAAATAAAGATCATCGAAAAATAACCTGCTTCCTCGTGTGGAAATACGTTCATTGATTCAAGAATAGCTCCAACAATAATTCCAAGTCCGACACCAACAAGCAGCAAGCCGATCTTAAGAGTTAATTTGTTCCATCCGGCACCCTGAACATCCTTACCGGTGTTGAAAAGGCTTGCGTCAGCTCCCTTTTCAATAAGCGAAAGACGCTCCTTGTTCCTCGTCGTATAGAAAACATACATAATGCCAAACACTGTGGCAAAAAATGCGATAAAAGCAACCAAGACTCCCATATTTTTTTATTTTAAGTGAATAATTAATCTGACATTTAGACAGGAATATTACGGTGCAGGTTACAAAAAATCAGAAAAACTTTTAGTCCGTATCATCCTAGCCCTTAAAAGCTGTTCGTGCGAACGTAACCTTTTGTAATTTTATGCGTCAAAGTCTCAGAATGGATCCCAGAGCCGATATATTCTATATAGAACAGGTTCTTGAAGGAAAGATCAATGCATTTTCATATCTTGTCGACAGGCACAAGGACAAGGCATTTAACCTCGCTTTCAGGATATGCGGCAATAGTGAAGAAGCTGAAGAGATCGTCCAGGATGCATTTCTGAAGGCATTCAGGTCACTCCGGGAATTCAGAAAGAAAAGCAGTTTTTCGACCTGGCTTTACAGGATCGTTTATAACACTGCAATATCGCTTCTCAGATCCAGGAAGAAAGGGACGCTCTCAATTGAGGAATTCCCGGCCGATGCAGTTGATTTTCTCGGTATTAACAGGAATGAGGAGGAAGCGGTCGATGATTACAGGAATTCACTTGTTAATTTTGCGCTCCAAAAAATCAGTGATGAAGAGAGAGGTTTGATAACTTTGTATTACTATAACGACCTTGATACCACCGGGATTTCCAGGATCACAGGTATCAGCAAATCAAATGTAAAGGTGAGGCTTTTCAGGGCCCGTAAGAAAATGGCAGAGATTATAAGGAATGTTGAAAGGAAACAGGTAATATATGGAGAACACAGAGGATAAATTTGAAAATGATCTTTTGAGGAAATACCTTAATCCCGGAAGAATTCAGAAAGCTCCCGAAGGGTTTTCTGTAAAGACAATGACGAGAATACGGATTGAAGTACAGGCACCGGAACGCAGGTTAAAAAGCTTTCTTGTCAGGAACAGTGTACCGATTGTATCGGTATTAGTCATTGCCGGATTGATCGTTATCTCTGTTTTGCTGCCAGTTCAGGGAACGGACGATAAGATAGGCCTGATCTGGAAATATCTGCAGACCATTAATTTCTCCCTGCCACAAATTAAAACTTTTGATCTCTCCGGAATGATCATACCAAACTGGCTTCCATTCGCATTCCTGATGGTGATCGTTTTTGCACTGTTCGACAGGTTCCTCTTCAGGATCTTCCACAAAACCGGGAAATAAAATACCCCTAAATCCCCCTGATGCTTCGCTCAGGGCAGGGTCCAGGGGGGACTTAAACTGTCAATTTAGAAGCTCCCCTGGGGGTGTGAGGGTGATTTCAGTGTCACTCTGTGAAAGTTTTTTCAAGAATTTAAACAAATTTAATTTCGAAGCTTTCCCCTCCTGTTCAGGGGGGTGTCACGCCCGGGCATGACGGGGTGGTTTCTTGACTTTTAATCCGGGCTTTTGGTGGCAGGAGATAATAGCTTTACAAGCTCTTAACTTTTGAAGTCAATCCTTTGGCATTGAGAGACTTGCTCATAGGAAGAAGCACATTCCTGTTCCCGGATTTTATGTCGCAGCTGCCTTTGAGATGAACAATAAGTGCACATTGTTCAGCCTGAACCGGATCATGACCGCAAACCTCCATAAGTGACTTGATCACATGATCGAAAGTATTTATCTCATCATTATACAGGATTAGTGTATATTTTACACTTTCATTGCTGAGCCTGTCGTCACTATGTAATGTCTTTTCCTTCATTGAGCTTTTTCAAACAGCTTCCTCGCAGTTTCAACATCTATCTCCTTTGGACCGAGATATGCAACCACTCTGGCTTCATGATATCCGTTGCGGATGAGAAGACCGGTATATTCGGAAGCACTCTCAAATGTAATGAATTTTCCTATTATATATGCTATTGAACCATCCGGTGTTAATAAAATATCAAAACCCCGGTTTGAAGCAAGATTCCTGTAGGTTTCAATTACAGCCTGATCTTCCGGCATAACTGTTCTCTCAACCTCAACCCTGAACATGAGCGTAGGAGGTCCGGATTCCTTCGATAGTGAGGTTGAGACAGTAGGTTCGACCAGGGTTCTTGATCCCCACTCCTTCTCCATTATTGCCGCCCTTTCAAGGGAAACCGGCTTACCGTCAAATACTGCTGTTATAAAGGAGTCTTTGAAGCCTGCTTGTTTCACGATAAGCAGGGACTTACTTGCATCTGCAATATTCCTGAAAATCCCGACAAAATACCGGACCGACTGACTATTCTGAAGCCTGAAACCATAAGCAGGTGCAATACCCTTAAAGAAAGTCGAAATAAGTGGTTTGCTGAATACCCCGATCTGAATACGATAGACGAGCCCTGCAGGTAAAACAGGATCGATCGTGATCTTTTGCCTTGAGATAATTGCGGGATCTTTTACAACTTTAAATAAAACCAGGATCTGAGTAATATCCTGTACAGCTGATACTTCAGATTTATTTTCCTGTATGGTTGGCCTATTTGTTGCTTCAGGTATAACAGGCTTTGGAGCCTGATTTACAGGTACTGATGGCTTAAGTTCATTTTTAACAGTGTCTTTTCTAAATGAAGTCTGTATACCTGCCTGGCTGAATTTTTCATCGGCAAGCTTTTGATAACTGGCAGCCAGCGATTCAGTTTCAGATATAAGTGTCCTGGCTGCCGGTTTCTGGGATGCTGGTACACTGTTAAGTTCGTTCCTGTAAGCAGCGGCCAGCCTGTTCAGGGAGTCAGCTTTAACCTGGTAAGTCATTGCCTCGGCAAGTAATTTATCATTTCCTGCAGGCAGCCCCTGGTGCACCTGTGCTTGCGGCCGGCTCGTCTGTATTTTGTTTTTATCGACTTCAGCGGGAATTACCTCAGCTGCCGGGACTGCTTTTGATATGGCCAGTTTCCCTGTTCCCTGATTACATTCTTCGATAAATCCGTCTACATCATAGGTCCTGGCTGCCTTCCTTCCTGCTTTTTCTGCAAAGACTTTATATGATTTCACAGCATCCGTATATTTACCTTCCATCTGCTGGGATCTTCCGAGCCAGAACCATGCATCATCGGGTATGCTTTTTATATCCAGGGAACCGCCAATTGCATCCTGCAGGTATGCCGATGCTTTTCCAGGTTCGGAGTTCAATTTGACAAGGCA
>JAUZNW010000067.1 GCA_030706785.1 Bacteroidota bacterium
ATCCATTTTATGCAAATCACCTACTATTATCATGTCAGCCGGATCACCGGGCCTGAGAAGTCCGGCATCTAGTCTGTAATGCGTTGCCGGATTGACAGTACAGCTTCTTATGACATCGAACAGGTCGTAGCCCTCTGAAATCAGCCGTGCAACAAGGACATTGATATGTCCTTTATCAAGCATCTCGGGGTGAAGGTCGTCACTGCAGAGCATTACCATACCCGGATCTGAACTGATAAGCCCTTTAAGTGCATCCAGGTTTTTCGCCGCGCTGCCCTCCCTGATAAGCACTTTCATTCCAAGTGATATTTTTTCTTTTGCCTCCTCAATGGTCGTGCATTCATGATCTGTTGAAATACCGGCTGAAATGTATTTTTTAAGCTGTTCACCTCTTAAACCTGGAGCATGGCCATCGACAGGCTTATCAAGATTCCTGGCTGTTTC
The DNA here is from genome assembly GCA_030706785.1 of Bacteroidota bacterium. Taxonomy (GTDB): domain Bacteria; phylum Bacteroidota; class Bacteroidia; order Bacteroidales; family VadinHA17; genus LD21. Next base: position 445 of record JAUZNW010000067.1, read on the forward strand.
TATCTTTTTCAAAACTTCCGGATCGCTATAAATAACTCCAGGATAATTCATCACTTCCGAAAGGTATTTTAATCCGTCTTTCTCAAGCAGCTCCCTTATTTCCCCTGATTCAATCTTCGCACCGCTGGTTTCGAACACTGTTGCCGGCACGCACGATGGAGCTCCGAAATAGAATTTCAATGGTACTTTACCAGAATCCCGTATCATGTATCTCACTCCTTCTGTTCCAAGAACGTTTGCTATTTCATGAGGATCTGAGACAACACCTGTTGTTCCACGTGAAACAGCGGCTACGGCAAATGAGCCAGGTGTCACCATTGAGCTCTCAATATGGATGTGCGCATCTATTAGCCCTGGCAATATATACTGGTTCCTGGAATAACCTGTTCTGGTGATCTTCTCAATCCTTTCGTCCTTTATCAAAATTTCTGCAGGATAAATGTCTCTGTTGTTTATGTCGACCAGTTTTCCGTTAAGTTTCATGGTTGATCGTTTGTTTCTTCCTTAATTGCTTTTGATATTCATTTGTTTGCTTATGCTGTTTTGCAGGTTGTACAGGTTTCGATGTTTTGCGGTCTTGCTGTTGAGTGGTCTTTTCCTCTGTGCACAGTATTCAATATCATTTAAATCGTAAAATGGTATAACCTTCACAATGGCGTAATTTGCATAATCGCATAACTGATCAAAGTAGATATTTAGTAATTAAAAAATACAAAAGTTATACCTATTGAAACACTAATATTACAAATATGTTCCACGTGGAACAATTTATCTTCCCAGGTACAATAGAAGTATACTGATGTCTGAAGGAGAAACTCCGCTTATCCTTCCAGCCTGTCCGATATTTGCAGGCTTTATCCTTGTTAATTTCTGCCTGCCTTCAGTTGATATCGATCTTAATTCAGAATAATCAATATCGTCAGGTATCTTGACCTTATCGAGACGTTTTATCTTTTCAGCGATTATCTTTTCCCTTTCAATATATCCTTCATACTTGATCCTGATCTCTGCAGATTCTACTATTTCGTCAAACCTGTCTTCAGTGATTTTCTTTAACTGACTTTTGGTAAATATCTTTTTCAACAGACTTCTTAATTCAATCTGTGGTCTTGTTGCAATATTAATAGCCTTACTTTTCTGACTTATACCATTTGTCCCCCGGTGTTCAAGAAATTTATTTATTGCTTCAGGACTTATACTTTTCTTTTCAAGGATCGAAATTATTTCTTCGACTGATTTCTTTTTTTGTTTCAGCTTTATCATTCTTTCTTTCCCGGCAAGTCCTAGTGAAAAACCTTTTTCAGTCAGACGTTCATCTGCATTATCCTGTCTTAATAAAATTCTGTACTCAGCCCTTGCTGTAAACATCCTGTATGGTTCGTCTACTCCCTTTGTTATAAGATCATCGATAAGCACGCCGATATATGACTCATCCCTGCCAAGAACAAAGCTTTCATTACCCCTGATCTTAAGAACCGCATTAATGCCAGCAATCAATCCCTGGGCAGCAGCTTCCTCATAACCTGTGGTACCATTTATCTGTCCGGCAAAATACAGGTTGCTTATTCTTTTCGTTTCAAGAGTATTCTTTAATTGTGTAGGCTGGAAAAAATCATACTCAATAGCATATCCGGGTCTGAATATTTCTGCATGCTCAAGTCCCGGGATTTTCCTTAGCGCTCTGACCTGGGTCTCAAGCGGCAGGCTGCTTGAGAAACCATTTATATAGTATTCATTTGTTTCTCTTCCTTCCGGTTCGATAAACAGCTGGTGCGATTCCTTATCACTAAATGTTACTATTTTATCTTCAATGCTTGGGCAATATCTTGGACCTCTTCCCCTGATCCGCCCTGTAAATAGAGGACTGAATTCCAGACCTTTTCTTAATTCTTCATGGACCTCTTTGTTAGTATGTGTGATAAAACAGCTTTTTTGATCCTTTATATTGTATTTCCCAGTCAAAAATGAAAAGGTTCTTCCTTCCGTATCACCCTTTTGTTCCGCCATTTTGGAGAAATCAATAGTTCGTCCGTCAATCCTTGCACTTGTACCTGTCTTTAATCTTTCTACAGTAAAACCATTTTCTCTTAGCTGATCGCTCAGACCGTATGATGCCTGTTCACCCGATCTTCCTCCCTTCAGGTTTTTAAATCCTACATGCATCAGGCCGTTAAGGAATGTTCCGTTTGTCAGAATAATTGCTTTTGCATTGAATCTTGTTCCAAATGCCGTTTCAACTCCTGTTACCTCTCCATTATCTATAATAATATGCTGTGCAAGCTCCTGCCATATGAAAAGGTTATTTGTATTTTCTATTACTTTTCTCCATTCCCAGCTGAATTTTTGCCTGTCGCACTGTGCCCGGGGACTCCACATGGCAGGACCTTTTGATCTGTTTAGCATCCTGAACTGGATCATTGTTCGGTCTGTGACAATCCCGCTTATACCTCCCAGCGCATCTATCTCTCTTATTATTTGGCCCTTTGCAATCCCTCCCATTGCCGGATTGCATGACATTTGTGCCAGCTTTGTCATATCCATGGTAATAAGAAGTGTTCTTGCTCCCATCTTTGCTGCAGCATGAGCCGCCTCGCATCCAGCATGGCCTCCTCCCACCACTATAACATCATAGCTGAAATCCATTTTAAATACTCCTCTTAAATTCTTTTACCAGCGATTCCTGTCTTGTAAACATTTTATCCCGTTCATCATCATCTGAATCATCATATCCGCATAAATGTAAAATACCATGTATCATAACCCTTATCAGCTCTTCATTCATGCTTACCTTGTAATATGATGCATTCCTTTTAAGGGTGTCAATACTTATATAGATTTCATAATTCAGTTCCTTTCCGGTACTGAAATCAAATGATATTACGTCTGTGTAGTAGTTATGGTTCAGGAATTCCCTGTTAATTCCAAGAATAGTATCATCTGTTGTAAAAATAAAATTAAGGTCACCCGGTAATTTCTTTTTCTCCGTGATGACCCTTCCAAGAAATCTTTTAATTTCCCCTGCTTTTCTTACCCTAAATTTTATCCCGTCATAAAAAAACTTAATATTCAATTAGTTACCTCTTTAAAGTGCATTGTGACACTGTTTCCCTTCTCATTAAATCCTATTGAATCAGCCAGCTTTTTCATCAGGAAAACACCTCTTCCGCTTAATTCCTCGATATTTTCAGGCATCGTAGGATCAGGTATAGAAGCTGGATTGAATCCCGAGCCTTCATCCGTAACTGTTACTTTCATTTCATTTTTTTCTACCACAATCTCCACATCAACAAGCTTTTGCGGATTGGCTTTGTTTCCGTGAGTAATCGCGTTGTTTACTGCCTCCAGGGTAGCAACCAGTATCTTTCCATAGTTGTCCTGGTTAATGCCTATCGAGTTAGTTATTTCATCAATTGCATTTTCAATAATTCGCAGATTACTCATTTTTGATTCTATTCTCAGCCTCTTGTACATTCTAGCCATATTGTGCATTTAACATAACTCTGCAAAAGTTCTGCAATTTCTAATTTTTTTTCGAGATCCACAATTCCGGATCCAAATAAACTCTTTCCTCGCTTACTATAAACTTCAATATTGCTTTATCCCCGTTTTCAGTGTCTCTGAATACTTTTCCAATCTGCTGCTTTGTCTCAACTTTATCACCCTGCTTTACCCGTACATTTATAATATTCATATAAACTGTCAGATATTTCCCGTGCCTGATAATGACAGCCATATTTGCACCCCTAATAGAAAAAACCCTCGAAATAACTCCATTGAAAACTGACCGCACCGGAGTATCACCGAAGCTTGTTATTTCAATATCAATATTGTTTTCTGTCACATATTTAAGTACCGGATGCTCCTGAATACCGAAATGACCTGTTATAACTCCTTTTTCTACCGGCCATGGCAATCTTCCTTTATTTTCAGCGAAATTATCGCTAATAAGTTTCATTTCAGGCGTTAATTCCGGGTTTACCTTGCTCTTTTTCTCTTCTTCTAAAAGCTTTGCTATTTCATTTTCAATCTTTCTTGCTATTCTTTTTTTCTCTGCGAGCTCCCTTTGCAGCTGTTGCTCTTTTGAACTCAAAGAATTTACTATTTTCTGCCTGCTTTTCTGTTCACTCTGCAGTAAATATTTCTGCTGCTCTTCCTTTGATTTTAAATCCGATATTTTGCCAAGATCCTCTTCCTGCTTCTTTTTTGATGTCTCTATTTCTCTTTTCAGATCCATTATAGATTCTGTCTCCTGTCGTCTGTATTTTGTAATTTGCTGAAGGTATTTAAGTCTTTTATATCCCTGATTGAAATCTTTTGCTGACAGAATATAACTGATCTCTGATCGTCCCTTAGAAGAACGGTATGAGTTTAGTACGGCTTTTTTATAATCTTGTTTCAAAATCAGCATGTCATTTTCCATCATTTCAATTGCCAGTGAGTTCAGACTTATCCTGTCACTCAATAATTGTATTTCTTCCCTCAGCCCATCTATTACGTTTTCTCGCAGATTCAGTTTCCTTCCTATTATCTTAAGCTCATCTATGCTTTCATTTTTTTCTTTTGAAGTCTCTTTCAGCAGATTATCCACGTATGTGATTTCTTCAAGCGTTTTTTTTCGCCTTTCCTCCAGCTCGCCCTTGCTCTGTCCATATATAAGAGCCAGGCTTTGGCCAAGAAATATAATCAGCAGTATATAACTTTTCATTTAAGTCTCACAATTTTGTAACCGTTCCCGGGTACAAAATCAATTTTACCGTTCCAGCCTATTTCCATCTTTTCTATCTTCATCTCAATCTTCATTGAAGTAAGATCGTCATTAATTACCACCAGACCTGGTCGTATTAAATTTCTGTCTTTCAGGAAATCCCGGAATTCCAAATCTATATTGCCGCTGGTCACATCACCTTCTATATAGGCTTTTGAAATTTTACCTCTTCTGCAGTCTATCGTATATTCAATCTTTCTGCTCCCAACGTTAAAATCGTTTGAAGAAATCCCTCCTGAACAATTTATTTTTCTTTCCTTATCATTCTCATTAATAATCATATCTCCAAGGATAATATTCAGCATTGCTGGTTCTATTCCATACTTTGTCTTTATTTTCTTCGGATCACCAGTCATCAGCTTTTTATTTACCCTGTCGTTAACCAGGATAGTATCGTGTGTTATAAAAGCTCTACCTGCTTCAATCCCCAGTTTGGATTTCAGTACAAGCAGTATAGTATCAGGCTTTCTGAATTTAAGGCTTGCAAGGAACTTAGCAGATATTTCATTTTGTGTTACAGTGATCGTGGCTTTCTGGATATAGAAATTATTGTTTGATATATTATTTTCCAAAACCGCCTCCAGGATATTTCCGTTCCTTATTTCCGCATCACTTACAGTCTTATGTGCCTTTCGTGATACTGCGCAGGATTCTGTAAGTACAACCAGTATTAATAATATTAAACCTATTTTCCGCAATTTTTTATCTCTTTTAATAATTGAACTTTTGATTTGTCCAGATTAAGTGCAGTTTCCCACTGCCTCACAGCTTCATTGCATCTGCCTTCTTTCCTTAATATGAAACCATAATGTTCGTAGTATTCCGCGTCTGCTTTTCCATCAGGGGTGGCAAGCTTCTCCATAATTTTCGATGCTTCCCTGGTCTTTCCCCTTTTATAAAGTACCCAGGCATATGTATCAAGGAATGTATTATTGTCCTTTTCCTTCACAATAACTGCCTTTGCCATCTTCTCTGCGTCTCTTAGTCTTGTGTCCTGCTCTGCCAGATAATATGCATAGTTATTCATAACGGCCAGGTCATTACTGTTAAGCTTTAATGCTTCGTCAAAGTTGCTGAATGCACCCTGATAGTCCTTCATCCTGTATAAAACATCAGCCCTCATAGTCAGAACCTGAAGTTTCATATCCTTATTATCGCCTGCCAGAATATCAGCTTTCCTGAGCTCCTCAAGAGCAGTATTGAAATCTTTATTTTCCATTGCTCCGTCAGCATAAAGGATCTTAGCCAGCACTGACCTGTTAAACTTCGTTGCGCATTCCTTTCCTCTCTCCTGCAGCTTTTTATAATCTTTCAGGTCATAATATACCAGAAGCAGCTTTTCCCATGCTAAATAATTGTTTGGAAATTGCTTTGCAATTTCTTCAAGCCTTTGTGCTGCTTCTGCTGACCTGTGTTCTTTCTGAAGCAGGTCCGGCCTCATCAGCATTATCAGATCATCATCCTTGTATGCGGCTTCAAGGATTCTCACCGCAAGCTCCATTTCCTTTCCGTAATTTTTAAGAATTTCGTTATTATCTATAAGCTTTGCCAGCAATGCTGTTTTATCTTCTTTTTTGATGCTGTCGTTCAATATCACTGTATTAAGCAGAAGAAAAAGCTGATCGAAGCTTTTCTCCTCAATCAGGAAATCGCAAAGGGATATCTGTAATGCCGGATTGCCCGGATTTCTTTCTATAAGCTTGTTGTACACCCCCTTAGCCAACTGATTTTCACCCTTTTCTCTGTATATTTCAGCCAGATATCCGTTTAATAAAACATTATCAGGGTCCTGTTCTATCAGTTTCTGTATCTTTAAAAGTGCATCATCGTACTTTTTCTCAGCCATAAGGGTCTTAACAAGCAGCAGTGTAGTGTTTTCATTAACGCCGAATTTCTCATCCAGCCAGTCAAGCAGAGTTCTTGACTTTTCAAAGTTTTTATTCTCTATATACAGGTTTGCCAGCGCAATCTGTAGATCTATCTTATCCGGGTTGCCCTTTACCGCATTCTCATAGCAGATTATTGTGCTGTCAAGATTCTTCTGCTGATAATAAATACCTGCCAGCGTCATATTGTACCAGTAATTCTTCGGATCAATACTGCAGGCCTTTTTAATATATTCTTTCCCGTGTTGTATATCTCCGTTATTCAGGACAATCTGTGCCATCTGGTAATAGGAGGCATCACTTTTGGGGTTAAGTTCAACAGCCATCTCAAAAAACTTAAGCGCCTCTCCATAATTGCCCATAAGCTTTAGTCTTATTGCTTCCACATAGCGGTAATCATATTTTGCTTTGTCATATTCCCCTCCCTGCTTACCCTTTTTAAATCCCGGTACAAGCTCATGACTGCACGATATTATAACCGATGCAATAAAAAATATGAATATTTCAGGTCTTATTTTTCTCATTTTTAGTGTTTTCCCGTGTTTCCGAAACCACCCGAACCTCTTTCTGTCTCCTTTAATTCCTCAACCTCGATCCATTCAGCCCTTTCATGCTTTGCTATGATTATCTGGCAGGTCCTTTCCAACGGCCTCAGCACAATATCATTGTCAATGTTGGCCTTTAAATGCATCTGTGCAGAATGTTCTGCAATATATTCAGGATGCTTATGCCTCGACTTATTTACAATTCTTGTTTTCATTTATCCTGCTTACTGAGAAAAACCGTAACTAATTTGTCCTTATATTGAGCATATCCTATAAAGATCAGTATAAAAGCAGTGTTGATCGCAAGCTCTGCGGCCAGTCCGCTGTATTTAAAAAACCTTCCGAAAACTACCATTACGATTGCCAGAACAAAGTAAGGGATGAACTGCTTCATGTTATAGTGGACCTTGTACCTCGTTTCAGCAAAAATAAATGATACTATTATCATGCTGCCATATGAGGCTATATGCGCCCATGCTGAAGCCATATAACCATAAGCCGGAATGAAAAGCACATTAATCAGGATCGTTACTGCAGCTCCGATCGCAGTAATATAGACTGCATATACTGTCATATCATTCAGCTTGTACCAGATGCTGTGGTTTATATATACTCCATAAAGAAGATAAGCCATGCTTATGATGGGCACAACCACTATTGCCTCCCTGTAAGTAAAAGCTATAATATACTGGAAAATAGATATATACAGATTCAGGCCAAGAAACACCACTAACATTATCAGGATGAAGTATTTCATAATATATGAATATACTTCCTTTGCCCCTGCCTGCTTTGCCCGTTCGAAAAAGAAGGGTTCCGCCGCAAACCTGTACATCTGTATAAAGAGGGCCATAAGTACTCCGATTTTGTATCCTGCCCCGTATTTGCCGACTACTGACAGACCGTCAGCTTCTCCTATCATCCTGCGAAGTATGACTTTATCGAGCGCATCGTTTATGGTCCCGCTCAACCCTGCAAGCATAAGTGGGAACGAGTATGTTACCATCCTGTTCCAGAGTCCGCCGTCGAACCGGAACTTAATATTGAATATATACGGTAGCAGCATTATAAGCGTGCAGCTGCTTGAAATAAGGTTTGCGACGAATACATATCCTACTTTGTAATCAGGATCATAGACATGCCTGAACCAGCCCGTGCTTTTTTCCCAGATGCCCGGTGCTATCTTAAGGAGAAATACGACTAACCCAATTGTTATGAAGACATTCAAAAGCTTGATTGTACTGAAAATTACAGGCTTGTTTTCCCTTCGGAGCCTGGCAAAAGGTATTGCAGCCACAGCATCGATAGCGACAATCCCTGCAAACATTCGTATGTAATCGTGGTTGCTTTTATAATTCATTACCGCTGATACTGGACTGATGAACATATTAACAAGGGCGATGAAAAGAACTGAGCTTACAAGCAGGCTTATCAACGCTGTGCTGTACACTTTTTCAGGATCATCGCTTTTCTGTGAAAACCTGAAAAAGCCTGTCTCCATACCATAGGTAAGGATTACCAGAAGAATTACCATCCAGGCGTACAGTTCGGTTATAATTCCGTACTGACTCTGCTGGTGCAGAAATATCCTTGTATAAAATGGGGTCATTACCGCGTAATGCAGGAACCGGGGAATAATGGTGCCAAGACCATAAACCAACGTTTGCCCTGCAAGTTTCCTGACCTCCTTCATTCTGAAAATTTGACGGCAAAGATAGTTTTAATGGAGCAATCTTCGCATCATTTTTATAGCGTATCGTCCAAAGTTAAATATCTTTGCAGTCTAATTTGCCGGACGTTATCAACCAAATTTCAGTTTTCATGAACAGATCAGTAAGATGTATTGTGTCAATTGTTTCGCTCCTTGTTCTCTTTTCATGCGCTGCACCCGGCGGGAGCGAGAATTCACTGGTTCTTATAAAAACTTCTCTTGGCGACATTAAGATCAGACTATTTGACAGCACGCCCATCCACAGGGATAATTTCATAAAACTCGTCAATATGGGCTTTTATGAAGGCGTATTGTTTCACCGGGTTATAAAGGATTTCATGATACAGGCAGGCGATGCTTCAACCAGGACCGGACTAACAAAGCAACAGCTTGATACTCTGAACACATATACCATTCCTGCAGAATTCAGAAGGGAATATTATCACAAGAAAGGTGCAATTGCTGCTGCACGCGAGGGCAATGAAGTTAATCCCGGAATGAGGTCATCCGGTACACAATTTTATATTGTCCAGGGAACCAGATTTACTGAACCCGAGTTGAAAACCATTGAAGCAAGGGTTAACAGCAATGTCAAGCAAACACTGTTCAGCAGGCTGATGAAAGATATTGCCGACAGCGCGCGTTTATCAGGAAAGCCCCTTCAGGAAAGCGAGGTTCAGGAACGTGCTTCCCTGAAAATGTTTGATTACCTCACCACAAAGGTAGACCTTAAATTCACGGATTCTCAAATAAAAGACTATGAGACTATTGGCGGAGTTCCAAGGCTTGACGGGGCTTATACTGTATTTGGCGAGGTTGTGGAAGGTCTTGATGTTGTTGACCGCATAGCATCAGTTAAAACCGATTCCTCCGATAAGCCTCTCAGTGATGTCAGGATAATTAAAATGAAGCTGGTTGCGAAATAGAATATCATCTTAAACAAATTGTCAGGCCATGATTGACAAAATAAAAAGTTACCTTGAAGATATTGCTTCTGCAAATCCATCCGGCGCTGATGAGCTTGAATCTTTTCGGCTTAAATATCTCAGCAAGAAGGGAATAATTCCCGAGTTGTTTGATGAGTTCCGCAATGTTCCGGCAGACCTTAAAAAGGAGGTTGGCCAGAAGCTCAACGAACTTAAGCAGAAAGCCCAGGAAAAATATAATTCAGTAAAAAGATCCCTGATTACAGAAGTATCTTCTGTTTCAGAGATCGACCTGACAAAACCTGCTTTTCCATATCCCGAAGGAACTCGTCATCCTATATCGATTGTGAGAAGAGAACTGATAGGAATTTTTTCCAGGATAGGATTTACCGTTTCGGAAGGACCTGAAATTGAAGACGATAATCATGTTTTCACCAAGCTTAATTTTGCTCCCGAACACCCGGCCCGCGATATGCAGGATACATTTTATATTTACAGGATATCGCCTGAAGAGTCAAACCCGGGAGACATTTTGCTTCGCACCCATACATCGTCTGTCCAGGTGAGGGTTATGGAAAATCAGAAGCCTCCGATCAGGACCATTTCCCCGGGCAGAGTCTTCAGGAATGAAGCAATATCGGCCAGGGCACATTGCATATTCCACCAGATAGAAGGATTGTATATTGACGAAAATGTGTCGTTTGCCGATCTTAAGCAGACTTTATCATTCTTTGCAGCGGAATTGCTCGGCAGGGATACAAAAATAAGGCTTCGTCCTTCATATTTTCCTTTCACGGAACCGTCGGCTGAAATGGATGTGAGCTGTACAATCTGCGGAGGGAAGGGATGTAATGTTTGTAAATATACCGGCTGGCTCGAGCTTCTGGGATGCGGAATGGTACATCCAAATGTCCTCGAGGCCTGCAATATAGACAGTAAAAAGTATACCGGCTTTGCCTTTGGAATGGGAATTGAAAGGGCAGCCATGCTAAAATACCAGGTTAATGACCTGCGACTTTATTTTGAAAACGATTTGAGATTTCTCGAACAGTTCAGAACAGCATTGTAATTTTGCTGAACCTAAAATTTTTTTAAATGAAACAACACGATATAAATTTCCCTCTTTGTGACAGGTGTGCTCTTGACAGAGGTGCTATTTTCAAGCATCTAACGGCGGAAGAGGTTGAAATGCTGAATTTCCAGAAGGAATTCAGGCGGCTTAAAAGGGGTGAGATTCTCTATAATGAAGGTAACCGGATAAGCGGTTTTTATTGCATTCACAGCGGAATAATAAAGGTTTACAAGACCGGTTTCGACGGAAAAGAACAGATAATACGGTTTGCGAAGGCAGGTGAAATTATTGCATACAGGAGCGTTCTCAGCAATGAGGTGGCCTGTACATCGGCAGAAGTTATTGAAGACTGCGAAGCATGCTTTATTCCTTCTGAGATACTTGTTTCTTTTATTAAGACCAATCCGGCCTTTGCCCTTGAGCTAATTAAGCTGGCATGTCATGAGCTCGGTGAGGCGAACTCATTTATTACCGATATAGCCCAAAAAACGGTAAGAGAGCGACTGGCTGAAATCTTGCTGTTTCTCGTGAATGATTTCGGACTTGATGACCAGAATTACCTAAAGATCTCACTGACAAGGGAAGAGCTTGCCAATATTGTCGGAACCGCAACTGAATCCGTTATAAGGCTCCTCTCGGAGTTCAAAGCTGACAGGCTTGTCGAGCTCAACGGAAGGAAGATAAAGATACTTGACAAGAAAGGCCTTGAAAAGATAAGTAATGTTCTTTCAAGAACGTAGAGATCAGAACAGGGTCCCGTTCAGGTCATGCCGGAATTGTTTACCGAGGTGCCTGTAAGCGTGTTCCGTTGCTTCCCGTCCCCTTGGGGTTCTTTTGAGGTAACCTTCCTTGATCAGGAAAGGCTCATATACCTCCTCTATCGTACCGCTTTCTTCGCCGACCGCAGTTGATATAGTATTCAGGCCAACAGGTCCGCCAGCGAATTTGTCAATTATCGCAGTTAGTATCCTGTTGTCCATCTCATCAAGACCATGTTGATCGATATTGAGAGCTTTAAGTCCATATTTTGTTATCTCCAGGTCGATTTTGCCAGAGCCTCTCACCTGGGCAAAGTCCCTCACCCTGCGCAGCAGGGCATTTGCTATTCTGGGCGTTCCTCTGCTCCTTTTTGCTATCTCTACAGCCGCATCATCGTTGATCTTTATATTGAGAATGCCGGCTGATCGTTTTACTATGCCGGTAAGCACTTCATGATCGTAATATTCGAGATGGAAGGTTATGCCAAACCTGGCCCGTAATGGGCTTGTGAGCAAGCCTGAGCGGGTCGTTGCCCCTATCAGTGTGAAATTATTAAGTGTCAGCTGGACCGATCTTGCACTCGGACCCTTGTCTATCATAATGTCAATCTGGTAATCTTCCATTGCGGAATACAGATATTCTTCCACGACAGGGCTTAGCCTGTGGATCTCGTCGATAAAAAGAACGTCTCCCGGCTGAAGGTTTGTCAGAAGCCCGGCCAGATCGCCCGGCTTGTCAAGAACAGGTCCGGATGTAACCCTCAGGTTCACCTGCAGTTCGTTTGATATTATGGCTGCAAGCGTTGTTTTTCCAAGTCCGGGAGGACCATGAAGCAGGACATGATCGAGCGATTCTCCCCTCTGGCGCGCTGCAGTTACAAAGACGGTAAGATTGTCAATTATCTGCTGCTGTCCCTTGAAATCCCTGAAACTCACAGGGCGCAGCTGCCTTTCAAATTCCTGGTCAACTGCAGAGATATTTTCCTTTCTGATGTTGAAGGTTTCTTCCATATAGCAAAGTAACTATTTAATCAGCTTAACATCGCTTTCCGGAAGATTTATTTTAACCCCGTTAATACTTGTTTCAACATCATCTTTATATGTTATTGCGAATGTCTGGTTTCCCTCCTCATCATATTTCTTCCAGGTCTTCTGGCGAATCCCAGTCCTGTAATACTGGTCTTCCTTAACTCTTCCGTTTTCATAATAATATGTCTGCTGGCCGTCGGGATTACCCTGTACAAAATTTCCCTTGAACCTTATTTTTCCATCGGCATAATAAGATTTCCATATTCCGTCCCTGAGTCCAACAACATATTTGCCTTCCTCGGTATTATCACCTGACTTGTATTTCCAGTCACCATTCTTTTCACCGTCTGTATACTGCCCCTGAGTTATAATATCCCCGGTCATTGAGTATTCTGTAAAATTGCCGTCGCGTTGCCCCTGAAAATATTCTTCCTCCCTCAACAGCGATCCGTTCTCATAATACCATCTCCATAAACCGTCAGGGCGTCCGTTATTAAATGATCCAGACTGCTCAAGCTTCCCTTCAGGATTATAAAACTTCCATGCTCCTGAACGTCTGTTATCTGTATATTGTCCTTCTGCCTGTGTTTTTCCGTCAGGATAAAGATCTTTCCATTTACCGTTTTTATTTCCGCCTTCATCAACAATCCCCTCGGATAATAACAGGCCGTTGTCGTTATAAATAAATGCATCGGTTACTTTCCCGTCAGTTCCGTATTGCCTGTGAACCCCAACCGGTATTTTGCTCCTGAATGGTCCTTTGTATATGAGCTTGCCACTATCGTCATACTTATTTTCTATTTCAATATCAGGTGCTTCCTCAACTTTGGATTTAACAATCGCCCCATTGTCATATAACATTGTGACTGTGATATTACCGCGGTTGTCATATTCCTTGTAGTATCCGTGAAGCTGGTCATCTTTATAGGTTTTTTCATCCTTTACTCTTCCGTTAGGATAAAAATCCTTCCATACACCCTGCTTCAGTCCTTTGTTGTCAGTCCTGTTTATCCTTTCTCTTGTAATCAGGTAATCGTTGTTGTATTCATAAAGAGTGATGATATTTCCTTCCTTATCGTACTCCCTCGACAATCCTTCCTTTTTTCCATCACTATAAAGCAGTGTCTGCTGGATTTTTTTATCAGGAAAATAGAAAAATGCTTCCCCTTCCCTCTTGTCTCCTGCAAAAAGCTCCTTTGAATAGATATACAGACCCTCTGATGGATCCTTTTTGTATTTATATGAATAACCGTTTCTCTTACCGTAGAGATAGCTGATCTTTTCAGTTGTATCGCCTGACTGGTCATAGAACAGCCATATGCTGTCTAGCTGGAAGCTCCTGTATCTGCCTTCAGATTTTATAACTCCTGTGACATAATAACTTTTCCAGAATCCATCAGGTTTTCCGTTCCTGAAATATCCCTCACTTGATTTATTTCCATTTGGGTATTTAAATACCTGGTACCCGTCCTGCAATGGCTGCCCTGCCTGCCCACTGATTATTAACCCGCAGAACATAAAGGCTGATGTGAATAGTATTCTTTTCATTTATTTACCAAGTTTTTCGGATATTTCCATCATTCTGAGAATAGGCTTTCTTGCCCTCACTAAAATGTCATTGTTTATAATAATCTCAGGTTTTTCATCCATGAGACACCTGTATATCTTTTCAATCGTGATAAGTTTCATAAAATTACACTCGCTGCAACCACAGGTTGAGTCCTTAGGTGGGGCAGGGATATATTTTTTTGAAGGATCTGCCTTTTTCATCTGGTGTATTATACCTGGTTCTGTCGCCACGATAAAAGTTGAAGATTTGTTTTCTCTTGTAAACTTCAATAGTGCTGAAGTAGAGCCAATGAAATCAGCAATCATTCTTACCGGCGACTCACATTCAGGGTGAACAATTACCTGGGCATCGGGGTATTCTTCCTTAAGCCTTAGAATTGCCTCCAGGGAAAATTCCTCATGCACGTGGCATGCTCCGTTCCAGACAAGTATATCCCTTCCTGTTTTATTAATTAAATAGTTCCCGAGATTCCTGTCGGGCCCGAATATTATCTTTTCTTCACTGTCAAGGGATTCTATTATCTGAATAGCGTTTGAAGAGGTGCAGACAATATCCGATAGAGCTTTAATATCAATATTTGTATTTACATAGGTTACAACTGTCCTCCCCGGATTATCATCAATGAATTTACTGAAATCCTCTGGATTGCATGAGTCTGCAAGTGAACATCCGGCCATCATATCAGGTATAAGCACTTTCTTTTGAGGTGAAAGTATCTTTGCTGTTTCGGCCATGAACCTGACTCCGGCAAAAAGAATCGTATCAGCATTGGTAGCTGCAGCCTGTTGCGACAGTGCCAGACTGTCTCCCGTAAAATCTGCTATGTCCTGTATTTCACCTGTCTGGTAATAATGAGCAAGAATAACAACATTTTTCTTTCTCTTAAGCTTTTTTATTTCAGATATGTAGTATGTCTGATCAGTCTCCTTCATTTAGCGGTCTTATCACAAAACAAAAATACTATTCGTCGACAAAATTCCGGATGATTTATCAATAGTGAATATTTCTTTTTAAATATTATTGAAATTTATATTTCTTTAAGATGATGATACTATCCTGTTAATTGTGTTGAAACAAATAGATGAATTCTCTTTTAATTTCAGTAATTACTATCAGGCAAACATCTTTTCAACAAATCAAAAAATATACCATTTTTGAAGATCAGATAGTTGAATGATTAATTAACAATTGTTAAGACAATAGTGCTGATAATAACTTAAAATCACAAACAGAGTTGCAGATGTTTATTCCTGGTTTAAAGCCTGTATTTAATTTATTAAAACTTTCACGGAAATCCGGCTTAAAGGATAATAATGCTGCGGTTGGTTAATAAAATAAAGAAATCAATATTTATTCATCAAGTTATTTACAGCATATTAACCTCAAGGCAGATTACCGAACCTTAATGGGAACAAATTAATTATGGAAGTGTTTTAAAGGGACAGGTTTAAGTGCAGGGTTGTCTCTATAAAAGATAAAAGTATATTTTTTTCTTATAATAATTCAATTATGTTAATTTGCATGCAATTAAATTTCATTTGAAAATACATTTGTGGTGAAAAGGAAAAAAGTGGCAATAGCTTCTGATCATGCAGGCTTTTACCTGAAAGAGAAGATCGTAGACTTTCTTAAAATGAATCACGATGTCAGGGATCTTGGCAGCTATAAATACGAGGAGACCGACGATTATCCTGACTTTGGCAAGTTACTTGCAAAAGCAGTGTCAGATGGAGAAGCAGAACTCGGGATCTCGATTTGCGGAACGGGCAATGGCATGAATATAGCAGTAAACAAGTACCCGGGCATCAGGAGCGCTTTGTGCTGGAATGAAGATATAAGCAGGCTAGCAAGGTCACATAATGATGCCAATATCTGTGCATTACCGGCAAGATTCATAAATGAATCGGAAGCTTATCTGATCGTTAAGACATTTTTGAATACTGATTTCGATGGCGGGAGACACAAGAGACGCATCGACAAGATAAAGTAAATATATCACCGATATGCTTTCAAACTCATGCAGGTACGGGATCCGGGCAGTTATATACCTCGCCAGCCATTACCCTTTAAAAACCAATATAGGCATAAAACAGATCTCTAACGATCTCGACCTTCCTGCGCCTTTTCTGGCAAAAATATTGCAGCAGCTGGCAAAAAGCGGACTTATCAGCTCCACCAAGGGTCCCAACGGAGGCTTTTTATGGAATAAAAAACCTGAATCAATTACAATGTTTGATATTATTAAAACTATTGACGGCGAGGGTATTTTTAAGAATTGTATAATTCGTGACGGATACTGTTCCGAAGTGCGGAAGAGCAAAAAATCTTGCCCTGTTCATGATGGTTATTCAAGGATCAGAGCGGAACTGGTAAAGCTGTATAAGAGTAAGACTGTGGCCGAACTCGTTAAGACAGCTGGCGATACCGGTAAGGTGTTTATTTAAGATTCTTGCTCTTGTATGGCCTGATAAAGAGCCAGAGAAAAACAGAGGCCGCAACTCCCCCTGTATTGAACATTGCATCAATGACATCTCCCTTGCGGGTTGATGTAAATCCCGATTGCATCAGCTCAATAATGATCCCGAAACAAATTGGTACCAGAGCAACAAGAATGATTTTACGTGTATCGCTGAAGAAATTCCTGTGTTCGTAGATTATTACGGACATGAATACAAAATAAAGACCGAAATGCACAAACTTGTCAAGGTAGGGGATATCAAAAAGTCCTGCATTTTCAAAAGTTTTTGCATTTGCCATGCTTAAATAAAGGATTATAAGCGACGTAAGAATTGAAAAAATATTGTTCCTTATC
>JAUZNW010000068.1 GCA_030706785.1 Bacteroidota bacterium
ATTCCTCTTCCAGAGGTCATCCCTGAAATAAGCCAGATACTGGGCAGAAATAAACCTCATCTTGGAAGCCAGCTGCATTCCTTGCTTCCTTATATACTTGAAATCAGCTGAAAGACCCTTCTTCAAAAAACAGACTGCTTCCCCATACATCATGCCGTTCTTGGTACCACCGAACGAAAGGATATCAACACCGGTATCAGTGGTCAGTGCTCTGAAGGAAACGTCAAGAGATACGCAGGCATTGGCAATCCTGGCGCCATCCATGTGCAGGATCATGCCTTTATTATGTGCATAATCAGCAATCTTTTTTATCTCTTCGGGTGTGTAGACAGTACCCATTTCTGTTGCCTGTGTCACTGAGATCACTTTTGGCTGTGAGTGGTGTTCAAAATCAAATCCATGCATATGTCTGGCCAGCATATCTACACTGATCTTGCCGTCGTCAGTATCGACGGTCAGGACTTTACACCCGATGAACTTTTCAGGTGCACCGCACTCATCCTGCTCTATATGTGCACTAAATGCTGTGATAACAGAGTTCCACGAACGCATTACGCTGCTCAGACCCAGTGTGTTTGCCGCTGTACCAGTAAAGGCAAAAAATACTTCTGTATCTTTTCCAAAGTGCTCCCTGAATAGTTCCCGGGCTTTTTCAGTATAAGTATCCGATCCATAGCCAAGCACATGCCCCTCGTTCGATTCGATGATCTCTTTTAAAATGGCAGGATGGACCCCGGCATTATTATCGCTTGCAAACCCTCTTTTATTCCTTCTCCTTTCCATTAAATAAACTACTCAATCCCTAAGCGTTAACGATCTTGCTCATATATTCATTTGCAAGTTTTACCTGCTCATGCACATATTCAATTCCTCCCCTCGTATGGTCTTCATTCAGGACCGGATGACAGAGCTCAAAAGTGAAATACCCATTGTAACCGATTTCCCTCATAAGTCCAATATAATGACCATAATCAGGGATCATGGCATTGGCGTAATAGTCGAGTACTTTTGGCCTGATCGTACCGTTTGCATCTCGATAATATTCTCCGCCAAAATGGGAATGAACCTGCAGGCTCCCAACAGTGTGAACAGCATTTGCCACATACTCCTTTTCCAGGTTTTCAAATATCGGCAGATCGAGGCATATTTTGAGCCATGGTGAATTTACCTCTTTTACCAGATCAAGGGTATCCATCCATCCTCTTATGAGCGGTGAGTGATTCTGAAGTGCCATAACAATGCCATACTCCTCACCCATTTTTGCTGCTTCCCTGAGGCAATCTTTAACGAAATTGTATCTGTCAAGCCTGGTGGCAAAAGGAAATTGCCTTTGAAATGTATAAAATTCATTTCCCCTTGTGAGATCGTATGTCCCAACTCCCTCATGGATGGGAACCCCCGGCCATGCGGCAAATAACCTTACAAATTTTGCTCCAAGATCTTTAGCCAGTCTTGCGGTCTCCCGAACCATCAGAAGCTGGCATTCCCTGAGCTCAGGCACCGGGCTTGAGAAGTCATTGTTGGCGGCAACACAGGGTATTTCAAGTCCGTACTTTGCTAGAGAATTACGCATTTCACCCCTCTTACGTTCATCAAGGTCCAATGGATTTCCCATCGGACGCTTGTTGTCCAGCTCCACTCCGTCAAATCCTGTTTCCTTTGCCCGTCTGCATAACTCTTCAAATGAAAGAGCGGGACCCATGTACCAGATACCCCCATATGTTATAGAATATAATCCAAGTTTAATCTTGGAAGAAGCTGCATTTACTTTTGATTTAACAACTTCGGGACTGACACCTTTTACCGGCGCTACATTCCCCAGAACAGCTGCTCCTGCAGCTGCCCCTGAAGTTTCAATGAACTTTCTGCGATTCATGGCTACTAGATTTGGTTAATTTTAATGGATGTAAATACTATCTTATTTTTGATCCCTTCAGTGCAAAGAATGTAATATAAGCATAATATACAAACAGGCAGCAAATTGCCACAATCAGACCTATTCCTCTCTGGATAGCTCCCATCATTATTGGAAGGAGGGCTGCCCCGATAACTGAAGTGGCAATTACGCCAGAACCAACCTTTGAATGCGGACCAAGATCCTCGAGGGCCAGGTTATAAATGCAAGGCCACATGATTGAATGCATCAGACCCGTTCCAAGGAACAATACGAGTGCAACCCATGATACACCCATTCTACCAAGGATGAGTGAAAGCAGAAGCATAAATGCTCCGAATACTGCATTGAAGCTCAGTATCTGACTTGCTGAATATTTACGAAGAATAAAGATCCCGATGATTCGTCCCACCATCAGGCCACCCCAGTAATATGCGAGTAATTTTGTCCTCATTTCTCCGTCAAAGGTGAAGCCAAGCTTACCTGAATAATCAGCAAAGAAACTGGGGATTCCAATTTCAATACCCATATAGAAAAATATTGCCAGTGAACCCAGCCACATGTGAGGATACTGATAAGCGCTCGCCCTATAATCTTTTGCCGTACCCCCGGCAGTTTCTCCCTCTTTTATTTCAGGCAGGTGAAGGAAGAACATTATGACCACAATCACCAGAGTTACTATCCCGATGCCGGCAAACGGGCCCTGAACCGCTTTAGGATCAGTAGCGCCGCCTTTATTAGCTGAAACGATCAGAATCGAAACAAAGATTGGTGCAATAACAGTGGCAAGTGAATTAAGAGCATTGGTAAGGGTCAGGCGGCTTGCTGCTGTCTCAGGTTTTCCAAGGGCATTGACATAAGGATTGGCAGCGACCTGCAGTAAAACCACTCCAACTGCGAATACCGATACGGCGCTCAGGAATCCGTAATACCCTGCTGCAACGCCAGGTATACACAGGAAAAACCCGAGGCTCACAAGTCCAAGACCGGCAAGCACGCCATTCTTGTATCCTATGCGATTCAGAAGATAACCAACAGGGATTGACAGAATATAAGCCCCGTAAAAGAAAGTGTTTGGCAGCTGTTTTTCTACCTCATTGAGCCTGAATGCGCTTTTAAGATAATCAATGAGTGAATTGTTCATGGTTGTGATAAAACCAAAGAGAAAGAATAGTGAGGCCATCACAATCAAAGGAAACAGGTAGTTGTTTTTATTGTCTTGCATGGTTATCAGTTTAAGAATTTGATAATTTGAAATTTACATCTCTATTTGACGCTGAACTTATGGATACAGGAATGGCTGTACACTTCGCCGTGTTTAAGGATAATTGACGGGAAGTGAGGCTTATTGATTGCATCGGCAAAGTGCTGTGTTTCAAGACAGAATGACCACCGGCGATCATATATTTTCCCGCCCTTGCCCTTTTCATTGTTGATCCAGTTGGCAGTATAAAGCTGAACACCGGGCTGTGTGGTATATATCTCCATAATACGGCCCGATGAGGGATCAGAAGCGATTGCTGCAAGTACAAGTGTGCCTGAATGGTGTGGCAGGACCCAGTTTTGATCATATCCGCCACCGAATTTCAGTTGTTCAAAATCCTTTTCAATGTCCTCCCCTATTCTTTTCGGTTTTGTGAAATCCATAGGAGTCCCTTTTACACTCAGGATCTCCCCTGTCGGTGCTGAAGATTCATCTGTAGGTGTGAAGAATGTGCCATTTATCATCAGCAGCTGATCGTAAATGCTTCCTGAGCCTTCCCCTGCAAGATTGAAATAGGAATGGCTTGCAAGGTTAACAATGGTAGTTTTATCTGTGGCAGCATAATAGTCGAGCCGCAATTCGTTCTCATCTGTAAGGGTATATGTAACCCTGACTTTCAGGTTGCCGGGATAACCCTCCTCACCGTCAGACGATAGATATTCAAGGTGAACGCTTGAAGGAGAAGTTTTTACAACATCCCAAACAACCTTGCTGAATCCTTTTATTCCGCCGTGAAGATGATTGGGTCCATTGTTAACGGCAAGAGTGTATTGTTCTCCCTCAAGGGTAAACTTACCTTTTACGATGCGGTTTGCAACACGTCCGCAGACAGCTCCCATATATGGGCTGTTCCCCTCTATATACTCATTGACAGTGTCATATCCCTGAACAATATCAGCCAGATTCCCCTTCCTGTCGGGAACATAAATGCTTACAATGATCGCTCCATAATTCGTGACCTGGACGATCAGGCCATTCTTATTTTTAAGGGTATAGAGGCCGGTAGGTTTTCCCTGGTGCGTACCCTCGAATGATTTTTCACTTATCATGATCCTTTCTTGTATTAAGGTATAACAAATAAATAATGAAGCTTAAAGATTTACTCTTCCGGCACCCTGTGGTCTTATGAACAGGTTGTGGCATGCACCTTTCCCGAAGAAATGTTCGAGTGTATTGATGTACTTTTCCAGAAGATTCCGGGGCACAAATGCCTGAATGGTTCCAGCAAATCCGCCGCCATGAACCCTCCACGCTCCCTGACCCTTGAGCATCAGATCACTAAGAGCAAGAGCAAGTGAAACACCCTGTTCCCTTATATTGTTTACAGGGAAAATATTCTGATTATACATGTATGAACTGTAACCGGAGTCAATAACCATATCCAGGAAACCTTTGAAGTCGTTTCTTTCAAGCGCGGCAACCTGATCAACGACCCGTTGGTTATCACCCTCAAAATGGATCGCCCGAAGTATGGCACGATCCCCGACTTTCTCCCGAATCTTTGGAGCAATATCAAGCACCTGTTCGAGAGTGACCTCCCTGAGGACCTTTGCTCCGAGCTCAGCTGCAACAGCTTTCATGTCTGTCGGCAGTGAGGCATACTCGTCATTAAGGTCGGCATGATTACCTCCCGTGTCAGTAATTACAAGAGAGAAGCCTGTTGCCACAAAGTCAAAATTGACCCTTTTGACGATTGGCTTTGAAGGATCCTTGAAATCAATTGTGATCAATCCTCCCATTGCACAGGCAGTCTGATCCATCAGACCGCATGGCTTACCAAAATAGTTGTTCTCGGAGTATTGCCCTATGATGGCATTCTGTATCGGATCTACTTTCCCATCGTTGAAAAGCTGGCTGAGAATTGCTCCTATAAGAACTTCAAATGAAGCAGAGGAACTTAACCCCGATCCTTTTGGAACGCCACCGTCGATACAGGCATTGAATCCGCCGATTTTGTGACCAACCTCCTTAAATCGTGAACATATTCCTCTGACAAGTGCAGTTGAGGTAAACTGCTCCACGGCTTCAGGTTTCAGTGAAGAAAGTTCCACATCGAACCTAGGATATCCTTCTGAAATGATTCTGATCACATTCGAGTTGTTTCTGGCTGCAACAGCCACATTGTCGAGGTTAACAGCTCCAGCAAGAACACGTCCGTAATTGTGATCAGTGTGATTCCCTCCGATTTCTGTACGGCCAGGGGAAGTAAAAAACTCACAATCTCCGTTGCCAAATTCACTATTGAATTGCTTAAGAAGATCATTATATCTTTTTGCATTTTTCTTTAACACCTGGTGGTCCTTGCCATAAAGTTCCTGAAAAGCTTTGTTTTCTCCATTGTTGATCTTACGGATCAGATATTCGATTGTTGCCATGGAAATATTATTTATTACGACTGGTTTTGGTGATTATTGGTAAATATAATAATTGTACCTGATTATGAATAAGGCCGTCTCTAACAATATTTGAGACGGCCTCTTTCCTTAAATGTATATTTGGAAGGGTTTATTTATGCTTGCTTCCAACCAGTGCAAAGAATACAATATACAGGTAACATATTATCGGCAGGATAAAAGCAAACCTTACACCGAAACCATCAGCTACAGCACCCATCAGTACCGGTATTACGGCTCCGCCGACAATTAGTGAATTGATAAGTCCTGAAGCCATGCTGAGTTCTGCCTTGTCAAGCCCGTCAACCCCGAGAGCAAAGATATTGGGGAACATGATCGAGTTAAAGAACCCGATTGAGAGTCCGAGCCAGAGGATTACATTTCCGCCGGCAAACATCACGACAAGGAGGAGAAGTGCGGCTATTATTCCAAAAACTGCAAGCGATCTTCTTGCGTTACCCTTGCCAAGCTGCATAGCAAGATAATTTATGATAGCGATACCTGCAAAGATCAATCCATCAGTTATTTGTTTTCTTACAAACCAACCCACGAACAGGGCCAGCAGCACCACAAGAACTGCGTACAGTATTTTCTTTGATTTGGCAACATTGGAAAGCATGAATGATCCGTAGAACCTGCCTACCATTGCGCCACCCCAGTATAGAGCAATCATCGTTGCTGCCTCAGATTGAACCATCTTAAGAGCTTCCTGGAAATACCTCTGAAGCATTGCAGCAGAACCTACTTCAGCCCCTACATAAAAGAAAATACCGATCGCACCAAAAATCACATGAGGATACTTCCAAACGCTTTTTCTTTCAACACCCTGTGTCGGGATTACAGGCAGTTTAAGAAAATAAATGACAACAGCAATAATTATGACAATGATCCCTATTATCATGAACGGAGCCGGAACTGACTTGGCTGCTTCCTGAGCAGTGAGAGCTGCCCTGGCTGCCCCGAAAACGAACCAGCTGGCAATCAGGGGAGCAATATAGGTGGCAATTGAGTTCAGAGCCTGGGTCAGGTTAAGCCTTCCCGATGCGGTTTCGGAGGGGCCAAGGGCAGTAACATATGGATTGGCTGCTACCTGAAGGAAAACAACTCCTGAAGCCATAATAAAAATTGCCACGAGGAAGAATGGGAACGAAGTGGCTTTTGCGGCAGGTGAAAAGAGGAAGCTTCCCAGTGCCACAAGCACAAGTCCCAGAATAACACCAGTCTTGTATCCTATTTTCTTTATGATACTTCCGCAGGCAAATGACAACACAAAATAGGTAAAGAAAAATGCCCCGTTTACAAGCTGAGCCTCGAAGTTTGAAAGCTCAAATACTGCCTTGAATTTATCGGCAAGGGTGATGTTGAAGGTTGTTACAAAGCCAAACAGGAAGAATATCATTCCCATAAAAGCCATACCGGCTGTTTGAGTATTTTTCTGTTCTGTCATTGTGATGGTTTTAGGTTAAACAAAAGTTACGATCAGTGTTTGGTGCTGGTAAAATTACATTTTAAGATGGATTTTCCTATAAACGCTCTTTATTTTTTTAACAATCTCATCTGATCAGAAATAACCTTATGAAATTATATCTTTGCCTAAAATTTAACCGTTGAACAGGTATTTCATATTTATCTCATTCAAAGGCACTTCATATCACGGCTGGCAGATCCAGCCCAATTCCATTACCGTGCAGAGTACGATTGAGGAATCACTTTCCCTTATTCTTGGAGAGAAGGTTAGAACAACAGGCGCAGGAAGGACAGACACAGGAGTACACGCTCTGGTTTTTTGTGCTCATTTTGACAGTAAGGCACTAAACCTTGATAAGAATGAAAGACTTATTTACAGGCTCAACCGGTTCCTGCCCTCAGATATCTCTGTTTCAGCCATAAGGAAGGTAATTCCTGATGCCAATGCAAGATTCAGTGCTAAATCAAGAACATATAAATACTACATTTGCCGCCGGAAAGATCCATTCACTGATGACTCGGGCTGGTTATTCCAGGGAAAGCTTGATGTAGACATGATGAACAAGGCATGCTCTGTTCTGTTTAAACATTCTGATTTCAAAAGTTTCAGCAGGCTGCACTCAGATAATAAGACCAGCATCTGCAGGGTTTTTCAGGCCATCTGGGTACCTGAGGGGGACAAACTTGTTTTCACCATCCGGGCAGACAGATTCCTGCGAAACATGGTAAGGGCAATTGTGGGTACAATGATGGAGATCGGACAGGGCAAGATGAGTTTGAAAGAGTTTGAGGAAGTGATAATTGCAAAGGACCGGGCAGCAGCGGGAACATCAGCACCGGCTAAGGGGTTGTTCCTGACTGAAATTGAATATCCGGAGGATATCTTTTTACCCTGTTCGGTTAAAAACTAAACCGGTAACCAATGGGAAATATTTAGACCGTTTCGTCGTTTGTAAAAGGTATTAAAGAAAATTAACTTAATTGATCACCATATGATTCTGTCGTTTCCACTTTTAGATCCTGAGGTCGCTATTTCAAATCAACCTGCCACAACCCTCCTCGACCTGCTGATGAAGGGAGGGGTTATAATGATCCCGATCGTTCTTTTATCGCTGATCAGCATTTACATTTTTATAGAGAGATTGGTATATATAAGAAAGCTGTCGTCAATCGACAGAGGGCTGATCCCGTCAGTGGTTAACGAACTGAAGAACGGCAAACCCGGCAATGCGATAATACATGCAAGGAACAATCAGGCTTCGGTCGGAAGGATCCTGGAAAGCGGTCTTGAAAAGATCGGAAAACCAGCGGATGAGGTCGAAAGAAACCTCGAGACAACCACAAATCTCGAGATAACAAAAATGGAGCAATACACTGGTTATCTTGGAATTATTGCAGGTATTGCCCCTATGCTCGGATTCATTGGAACGATATCGGGTGTTATCAAGATCTTCTACAATATCTCGCTTGCTGACAATATCAGCATCGGGATAATATCTGGCGGGCTCTATCAGAAAATGATCTGCAGCGGCGCAGGGCTTATAGTTGGTGTTCTTGCCTATACTGCATATCACTACCTTCAGATGAGGATTGACAGGTACACCATTAAACTGCAGGAATCACTTATTCAATTTCTAAAAGCCTTCTGAAATGAATATACGGAGAAGCAAGCACTTTAAGCCTGAGGTAAGCACCTCTTCCTTAAACGATATTATGTTCTTTCTGCTCCTGTTCTTTCTGATCGTTTCTACACTTGCCAACCCGAATGTAATAAAGGTTCTTCTGCCGAAGTCCAAGACAGCTCAGGAGATCGACAAGCAGCAGATAAATCTGACGGTGACTGCTGACAGGAGGTATTTTATCGATCAGAAGGAGGTCCTGTTGTCGGAGCTCGAACAGAAGCTCCAGGACCATGTCAGGGGAATTGATAATCCCACAGTTGTTCTTAGATTTGCCAAAAGCCTTAATATTCAGGATCTTGTAGATGTTCTGGAGGTTGGAGTCAGGCTGAATATAAAAATGGTAATGGCTACTGAGAAATCAAGCTCCCAGCTTTGATCAGTCAATAGTACTTTTAATATTCGTCAGGTAGATCCTTCAGCTGAGCCAGAGTAAAAACAGGGCCATCCTTGCACACATAATACTTACCCACATTGCATCTGCCACACTTTCCAAAGCCGCATTTCATCCTGTTTTCAAGGGTCGTATAGATATTCTCATCCTCAAAGCCCAGCTTTGCAAGCACGGGGAAAGTATATTTTATCATAACAGGCGGGCCGCAGACAATTGCAATTGTATCTGCTGATGACGGGGCAACTTTTTCAACAATTGTCGGGACAAATCCGATCTCACCGTTCCAGTCCGGAGATTCTCCTCCGGGATCCACAGTTGTTATCAGCTTCACATCTTTGCGTTGCTTCCATGCTTCCAGCTCATGCTTGTAGACAAGGTCCTTCACAGTTCTTGCCCCGTAGATGATGGTCACATCTTTAAAATTCTCCCTGAGATCCAAAGCGTTCCAGATTACACAACGCATTGGCGGGAGGGCGATTCCCCCTGCTATGAAAAGCAGGTTTTTCCCTTTCCATTCATCAATCGGGAAAATATTTCCGTAGGGACCCCTGAAACCTATTATGCTTCCTTCCTCACAGTTCGAAAGTGCATTTGTGACTTTGCCTGTTTGCCTGAATGTACACTCTATATAACCTTTCCTTGTGGGAGATGAGGCGATGCAGAAAGTTGATTCTCCGGCGCCAAAAACTGAATATTCTCCAAACTGCCCGGCCCTGAAGGTAAAATTATTCTGATCCTCATCGCTGATAAACTTCAGCATGAAGGTCTTGACACCCGGTGCTTCCCAGGTGATCTTTTCAACCTTCATAAGGTAAGGCATATAAATATTGTCCGTCATGCTTCAGCCTCCTGAATTGAAATTAATTGCTCCAAAATGTTCATATCTGCAGGGCAGGCCCTGCTGCAGCGGCCACATCCTGTACAGCCGTAAACAGATAGCCTGTCGGGCATATAGGAGAATTTATGCATTATCCGCTGCCTCCATCTTTCCGACTGCACTTCACGTGGATTATGTCCCGAAGTGTGAAGGGTAAAAAGTGAAAAACCGCATGAATCCCAGCATCTTACACGTGATCCTGACTTTCCGTGCTTTTCATCCTGGATATCAAAGCAAGCACATGTGGGGCAAACATAAGCACAGGCACCACATCCAAGACATTTCAGAGATTGTTCGACCCACTGTTCACTCTCAAAGAACTTATCAAGCTTTTTCCTTACCTGCTCCCTGTCAAACCTGACCGGCACACTGGCAAGATATTTAACCTTATCGGTTTTACCCTCCTTTTCAAAAAGACCTGGTGTGAGAGCTGCGATCCCGGATCCCTTTTCCGTTACAATCTCAGCAAGGCAGTTCCCATTATCATCTGTCCTTGTAAAAAGTATATCGCTTCCCTGCGTATTTCCCGGATTTCCGCCTACTGATGTGCAAAAACAGTATTCGTCGGCCTTGTTGCAGCTAAAACTAATGACAGTAATTTGTTCCAACCGGTTGTTATATAGCTCATCCCTGTAGTCCCAGTTGAAAATAGCACTCAGTTCTCCGATACCCATTGCGTCGCATGGTCTGGTCCCCCACAGGACCACTTCAGGAATTGCACCTAATTCTGATCCCTTAACCGATATTCCTTCTGTGTTTTTTGAATAATCAAGAATCTTTTCTGTCCTCGGGAATGAAGCTTCCTTGGATGACTGAGTCGTCTGGACATAATCAGTAGCGATCTCATCAAAGTTCCCTATTTCCCTGAATATGATCTTACCATTCCTTGCTGAAGGCCCTATTATGATCCGTCCGTCGGCCTTGATAGCATTAAAAAGCTCCCGGAACGAATCCACCCTTATTAGTCGTCTTTCAATTTCCATGGGCTACATTATAAAATTGTCCTTATCATCGGGCTTATAGGTCGACATCAGGTGGCCAGCCTTAATTGATGGCTGATAACCTCCGAAATGATCCTTTGCATCCTGAAGCATTCTTTTTGTCAGCAGGTTGAGAGGAATAGCTAGCGGACACGCATTGTAGCAGGCATCACAATCGACACATCTCCCTGCCAGGTGAACAGCCCTCATAATGTGCCATTCAAGATTGCCAAGCTCATGCGAGGGAACCGGGATCCACTGCGGCTGGTTGAAGTCGACTGTGCAGCGGCTGCAATAACACATCGGACATGCTGCACGGCAGGCATAGCATTTAAAGCATGGTGACAGTTCTTTGATCCAGAAAGCCCAGCGCTCCTCAAGGGTCATCTTAGCTATCTTGTCCAGCATTTCCCTGTTCCTTGCATCGATCTCGATCTGATATTGATGAACAAATGACTCAACCTCAGCCAGATCTTTGAATTCTACCAGCTTGCTTTCAGGTGTGATCCCCAGAACGAGAAGATCGGCATCGGTGACCTGAAATTCTGAAGCAAGCTGAATTATAGCGCGCATAACGGGCAATGTTGCTGTAATACCCATTTTACCTTTATTCCTTACCTCTTTCTTTGTAATATAAGCAGCAAGATTCATTATGCACCTGCTGTCAAATATCAGCTTTTCAGCATCTTCAGGCTTGACGGCAAATAAAGCCCTTGTTTTGCCATCGGTCCCGTTTTCATAACCGATGACAACCTTCACAGCTGAGGTTTCAAGAAGCTCCCTTGTCCTTTTTCTCAGTTCATCCATTGGTCACCTCCTTCACCAGCCTGCCTGTAATTTCTTTATACTCATTATAGGGTCCCAGTTCACGGATAAATGATACTGTAGTGTTTACTATATCAGCCCATTTGGCCCCTTCAGCTGCCGAGACCCATGAGAATTTGATCCTGCGGATGTCGATCCCTGTGAAATCACAGAGCGATCGGAACATGATCCATCTTCTCCTTGCATGAAAATTCCCGGAAGTATAATGACAATCATTCGGATGGCAGCCTGATACAATTATACCATCAGCTCCTTCATCAAACGCCTTTAGTAAAAGCATATAATCGATTCGTCCTGTACATGGGAACCGTATTATCCGAACGTTTGAGGCATATTTTATGCGGCTTGTACCGGTAAGGTCGGCACCGGCATACGTGCACCAATTACATACAAATGCCACAATTTTGGGTTCAAACTCAGCCATCATTGAATAATATTAATATTCATTTAACAGAGCCATTACTTCAGAATATACCTGTTCGTGTGTATATCCCTGTATATCAATAGATTTGGTACGACAAAACGCAACGCAGGTGCCACAACCCTGGCACAATCCCGGATTGACTCTTGCCATTGCCTTGATCACTTCACCATTTTTATTCTTCACTTCTTCCTTCTCTATTGCCTGGTATGGACATGCAGAGACACAAAGGAAGCATCCAACACAGGATGAATAGACAGGGGGTGCCTGCCTGTTCACCACTGCGATCAGCGGTTCACGTGTAAGCTCGTCCTGTGAAAAAAGTCCTGCAACTTTCACAGCTGCCCCGGAGGCCATTGCCACGGATTCAGGGATATCCCTTGGAGCCTGGCATGCTCCTGCAAGAAATATACCTGCTGTATTTGTTTCAACAGGTTTTAGCTTTGGGTGGGCTTCGGCAAAGAAATGATAGGAGTCATACGAAACATGCAGTTTCTGGGCAAGCTCTTCAGCGCCCACGTTTGCCACACCGGCGGTAGCCAATACAACCATATCGGCTTCTATCTCAACAGGCATTGCCCCCAGAAGGGTATCAGCACCTTTGACAATAAGCTTGCCGTTCTTTTCATAGATCCTTGAAACCCTTCCCCGGATATAGTTAACTCCATCCTCTTCAATTGCCCTCCTGACGAACTCCTCGTACATTTTGCCGCCTGCCCGGATGTCCATGTAAAAGACATAAGATTTCCCTCCATGGACCTTATGCTGGTACAGCATTGCATGTTTGGCTATGTACATGCAGCAGATCTTGGAACAATAGGGAATACCCTTGGCTTCATCACGTGATCCTGCACATGCGATGAAGACTATTTTCTCCGGCACCTTACCGTCCGACGGCCGCCTGATCTCTCCCAGGGTTGGCCCCGAAGCGGATGCTATCCTTTCAAACTGAAGCCCTGTAATCATATCCTGGTATTTTCCGTAGCCGTATTCAGGAAAGAAATCAGGCTGTTTGACAGTAAATCCGGTTGCAAGAACAATTGCCCCTACTTCAGCTTCAACAATGGTGTCCTCCTGATCGAACCTGATCGCCTGGGTCGGACAAACTTTTTCGCATATCCGGCATTTGCCTTTAGTATAATAAGTGCAGTTTAATCTGTCAATGACCGGCTTATTCGGAACAGCCTGCGGGAATGGAACATAGATCGCCGTTCTCTTACCAAGTCCTTCATTGAATTCGCTGGGAATTTTCTTCATAGGGCATTTTGTGGTGCACAATCCGCAACCGGTGCACAGCTTCTCATCAATGCTTTTAGATTTGCGCCTTATCTTAATCTTAAAATTGCCTATAAAACCCTCAAGGCTTTCAAGTTCAGCGTAAGAGTAAAGAGTAATATTCGGATGCTGTGCTACTTCCACCATCCTTGGTGTAAGTATGCACTGCGAGCAGTCAAGCGTCGGAAATGTTTCCGAAAGTTGCGACATGTGCCCTCCTATAGAAGGGTCTTTTTCAATAAGGATAACCTTGTGTCCTGCGTTTGCTATATCAAGGCTCGTCTGGATCCCGGCAATCCCCCCTCCTATTACGAGTGCTGTTTTGGTAACCGGTACTTTGATGGCATCGAGTGACTGGTTATACTTCACCTTCTCAACAAGTACCCTGACCAGATCTATTGCCTTTTCAGTTGTAGTGTCTGATTTCTCATGAACCCATGAACAGTGCTCCCTCAGGTTCGCCATTTCACACATATAAGGATTCAGGCCTGCTTCAGCGCATGCCTTCCTGAAAGTCGGCTCATGCATCCTGGGGGAACAGGCGGCAACAACCACTCCGGTAAGTCCTTTTTCTGCTATAGCACTTTTGATAAGGCTCTGTCCAGGATCGGAGCACATGTATTTATAGTCAACGCTGTATGTCACTCCTTCATACTTTCCTGCAACTTCGGCGACCTTTGCACAATCGACTGTGGCGCTGATGTTTTCACCGCAATGACAGACAAACACTCCTATTTTTGACATATTATAGGTTGGATAAACTTATTACTATTCAAATATTTACACTAACAAAATGCCTTTGAAGGGCAAGAGCTTTCCTGTCAATACCTACAGCAAGACCTATTGCCTGGGTAACATAAAGGACCGGGATATCGATCTTTTCTCCCAGGAACGAATTAATTGCATCACGGCGCATGTCGAGGTTTGAGTGGCACATCGGGCAAGCAACTATCATTGCTTCTGCACCGCGGTCAGAGGCATCACCAATGATCCTTCCAGACAATCTGCCTACAGAATGCGTCCTTGATACAGAAAGCCCTGCACCGCAGCATTCAGTCTTAAACGCCCAGTCGATCGGTGTAGCGCCGATTTTTAGCATCAGTTCATCCATCGACTGAGGATCTTCTTCCCTGTCAAATCCAAGAATCTCATGGGGCCTTACAAGATAGCAGCCATAATAGCATGCAACCTTATGATCAAATGGCTTCGTCACACGGTTTTCGAGAACAGGTGTCACATATTTGTTCAGCATCTGGATTATATTAAGGACCTCAACGGTACCCTTATATTCCATATTGTTGATTTCCGCGATCCTGTTCTTCAGTGAGCTGTTATTCGACAGTTCATGCTTTGTAACGGTGAGCCGGCTGTAGCATGCAGCACAGGGAACGACTATTTCATTGAGCCCCTGCTTTTCGGCAAGGGAAAGTATCCTGGCCGGCAATGCTACTGACAGTTCCCGGTTCAGGTTGTGGGCAGCAGTGGCTCCGCAACAATTCCAGCCAGAGATCTCCTGTATTGTGATATCAAAGGCTTTCGCAACTGCAAGGACCGATTCCGCGTATTCGCGGGAAGATCCTTTCAGGGAACAGCCTGGATATAATCCGAGAGTCATATCTATATTTTATTTTTCTTCGCAGTTTTCTTGAAAATCCCGGCAATTCCTGACCTGTCATGTATCATTTCGGGAAAGATGTTTAGCTTGCCCCGCTTCATCATTTTCGGGGCGAGTGACAGGTCATCAAGTATTTTTAACGTACGCATCTTATAATCTGCAAAAAGGCCGATTTCATATAGCCTTCCGGTGTATCTGATGGAGTCGAGGAATGACTTATGGAAAGCTATTATTTCTTTTGCTTTCGGATTTGTCTTTTTTTCGGTTATTGATTTTTCCCTGAGGTAGTCCATCATTTCGGGAATATCGATGCTCATCGGGCAGCGGGCAAAGCACATTTCGCAGGTAAGGCACACCCATATTGAAAATGATCGCAATACTTTTTCCTCCAGCTCCGGATTTCCTGTCTGGAGCATCCTCATTACCAAGCTCGGCGAGTAATCCATCTCTTCAGCGAGAGGGCAGCCAGCGCTACACTTCCCGCACTGGTAGCATCTTGTCACCTTAACATCGGCGTGCTCAAGCAACTCGGAACTCAGTTTTGAGAGTGATGAAACATGAGAATCTGAACTCATATATTTTAAAGAATTTTAGTTTCCCTTATCAGGATTTAAAAGGGCGGAAAAATAGCAATTAAATTGCTAATAATAAAATGATATTAATCACTGTAGAAGGTTGAGCTGAAAACAGGAGGTTCCGTACTAAGGTTCAGTATGATAAATACTGCCTGAGACTTCAATCGATAGAGTTGAAATCCATAACCGCACAGGGCGCAAAATCCCGATAGCTATCGGGATTACTCAAAGATCGCAGAGGAATGGATATCAATGATTTACCTTTGCGTACATTGCTACAACTTTGCGTTGTTAGCAGTTAAAAAGCTCATTTTAAGGAGCTTCATAAATAATTATTGTCCAAATATCAATCGGAACAAGTAGCGGAATTATACGGCCTTGAGCAGATCGTAATGATGACAAGCCCAAATAAATGACAATTATCATTCTTAATTTACTGTTACTTATTTCCCAATTACTAAAAGAAACTTTATTTTTGTGCCGTTTTTTCAGACTTAAATCTGGTAAGTATGAGTAACGAGTGGCTGGTATTATTTTTTATGGTCGGAGCCATATTTGTTGGCCTGGTATTGATATTATCGGGTGTGATTGCTCCGAGGTCTTTCAATCCGCAAAAATTTGAACCCTATGAATGCGGGATACCAACCCAGGGAGTGACATGGTTGCAGTTTAATGTTGGATACTATCTGTTCGCAATATTATTCCTTGTTTTTGATGTTGAAACGGTCCTTGTCTTCCCATGGGCAGTGGTAATGAAAGAGACTGGAGTTGTTGCTTTCATCGAGATAGTTATTTTCTTTCTGATTCTGGGCCTGGGTCTGCTGTACGCCTGGAAAAAACATGCGCTTATATGGGAATAAAAGGAATGAAGAAGGAAGAGTTCAGGGATAATGAAACCCTTGATCTTCTTAAGGAATCCGGTGGAAATATACTTCTTGCAACTATCGATGATGTGATAAACTGGGGCAGAAAGAATTCCTTATGGCCCCTCACCTTTGCAACCAGCTGCTGCGGAATTGAAATGATGGCTACGGGAGCACCTCGTCACGACTTCGCAAGATTTGGCATGGAAGTCTACCGTGCAAGCCCCCGCCAGGCAGATGTGATAGTTGTTGCCGGGACAATAGTCAACAAGATGGCCCCGGTCCTGAAGCGCCTGTACGATCAGATGTCTGAACCCAAATATGTCGTTGCCATGGGTGCATGCGCGATATCAGGAGGCCCGTTCTTCCTCAATTCATACAGCGTGGTGAAAGGCGTTGAGCATGTGATCCCGGTGGATGTTTACGTCCCTGGATGCCCGCCCCGCCCTGAAGCCCTGCTATACGGAATGCTTCAGCTTCAACGGAAGATAGAGACCGAGAGCATATTATCGAGAAAGAAACGCAATTCATCCCACAACGTTAAATAGCCCGGAATCAATACTGAAATCAGTAAAGTAATGGACAAGACTCAACTAACTGAATTGATAAGAACGTTTGATAATGAAGCCGAGATTAAGGAGGGTAAGCAGTTTATTGAAGTAAGCGTTCCTGCATCCGGATTGTATAAGCTCGCA